>QHRX01000257.1 GCA_003221455.1 Candidatus Rokuibacteriota bacterium | reverse complement strand
TGTCCAGGGACAGGCCACGGATATCGACATCCAGGCGAAGGAGATTCTCCGGATGCGGGAGGAGCTGAACCGTATCCTCGTGTACCACACGGGCCAGCTCATGGAGAAGATCGAGAAGGACACCGATCGAGACTTTTTCATGACCGCCGAGCAGGCGAAAGACTATAGAATCGTTGACGCCGTGATCTCAACGAAGCCGACGACCCGGCCCGTGACGCAAGAATCCGCGCTCACGGCGGTCGTCACCTCGAAGTAGGCGGCTCGGGGGAGCGGCCGTCTCACTCTTGAACGTTGACCCGCCTCGCCTTTGACGACGGATCTCTCATCGCCTTTCACCACGGGCAGCCAATCCAAGGATTTGTTCCGTTTCGTATCCATGATGCATCGCATACCTATGCCGTCTAACTGCCGGCTGAAGCCGGCGGCGGGCGCTGCGTCGACGACTCGTCGCTGCGATCGGCGGTCGTCCGCCGGGGGTCAGTCTGACCGTGAGCGAGCATGGGGAGGGAACCACTCACTGGACAAGACGAGCCGGGCTTCCTGGGAGGCCTTGGCCGCATCGCCAAGTTCAGACCCATCTGGTGTTCGGCTTTTTCGCTCGTCGGCTGGCCCTTAGCTGATTCTCTGTTTCAGTGCTCGTGCTGCCTGTGGTCTCGGCCTTCGCCGAGTCATAGGTGATCCTGTGAGGCGGGACCGTCTCGGCCGGGCTTTTTCTCCCTCTATGGTGGCCCTGCTCAAGATGCCGCGGTACCGTCGGGCTGCCATCGGCTGGTGCGCTCCTCGGCGCCGTCGGCTTCCGCACGGCTTGGAAGTCGCGGTAGACTATGGCCCGGCTTTGCCACATGACCGACCCCCGAGGGCGCCCAACGGCCACTGCCCTCCGTGCCGCGCTGCTGGATGCGCGAAGCGTCGAGCTCCAGCTGCTCGACGACCTCACGGACGCGCAGATGCTGGGCGCTCGCGGCCATTTCCTCGAGCCGCCGATCTGGGAAATGGGCCACGTCGGCTGGTTTCAGGAGTACTGGATCTTGGGTCACCTCGATGGCCGCGCGTCGTTGCTGCCGGGCTCCGATGCCATCTACGATGCGTTCAACGTGCCCTACTCGGAGCGCTGGGACCATCGCTATCCGTCGCGACGGCAAACGGTCGAGTACATCTCCGCGGTGCTAGACCGCAGCGTGGCTCGGCTCGACTCCCGCGAGCCGAGCGCAGAGGAGTCGTATTTCTACACCCTCGCCGCGCTCCATGAGGACATGCACACCGAAAACCTCACCCTCATCCTGCACACCCTTGGCTACCCGCGTCCGCGCCTTGCCCGCGTCGATCCCGGGCCCGCCCGGCCGCCGCTGGATCCGGCCTACCGCCCTTGCGACGTTGCTGTTCCTGGTGGCGCCTTCGCCCTCGGGGCGACACCCGACGAGCCCTTCGTCTTCGACAATGAGAAATGGGCGCATCCGGTCGAGTTACGGCCGTTCCGCATCGCGTCTACCCCGGTGACGAACGCGGAGTTCCAGCAGTTCGTGGAGGACGGCGGGTACCGGCGGCGACCGCTCTGGGAACGGCGCGCCTGGGAGTGGCGCCGACGGGAGGGCGCCGAACACCCGCTGTTCTGGGTGCACCGCGACGACGGCCGCTGGTGGGAGCGGCGCTTCGACGCGGTGGTGCCGCTCGAGCCTTGGCATCCCGTCGTGCACGTGAACTGGTACGAGGCCCAGGCCTACTGCCGGTGGGCGGGGCGCCGGCTCCCGACGGAGGCCGAGTGGGAGATGGCGGCCACGCTGGAGCCTGCGACAGGCCGCAAGCGCCGGTTCCCGTGGGGCGACGAGCCGCCGACACCCGGCCGCGCGAATCTCGACTTCCGCGCCGGGGGCACCATCGACGTGCGTGCGCTGCCAGAAGGGGACAGTCCCCTCGGCTGCAGGCAGATGATCGGCAACGTGTGGGAGTGGGTGGACGACACCTTCCAGCCGTACCCCGGCTTCGAGTGCGATCCGTACAAGGAGTACTCGCAGCCCTACTTCGGGCAGAAGAAGGTGCTGCGCGGCGGCGGCTGGACCACGCGGTCGCGGCTCATCCGCAGCACGTGGCGGAACTTCTACATGCGCCACCGCCGCAACATTGTCGCCGGGTTCCGTACGGCGGCGCTCTGAGGACTGGCCATGGGCTGCCTGCTCGACGTTCACGCCGACGACGCCAGAGTCCTCGCGCGCATGGCCGAGGACATCCGGCGGGGCCTCACGGCGTCCCCACGACAGCTGCCGCCCAAGTATTTCTACGACGAGACCGGCTCCGCACTGTTCGAGCGAATCACGGAGCTGCCCGAGTACTACCTGACGCGGGCCGAGGATGCCATCCTGCGCGATATCGCCGAGGACCTGGCGCGCCAACTCGGCCCGAGCGACATCGTCGAGCTGGGGCCCGGTGCCTGCCGCAAGGTCCGCTGGCTGCTCGACGCGCTGGCGGACGGCCGAGACGTGCGCTACGTCGCGATGGACGTCGGCCGCGAAGGCCTCGCCCGGGCCGTCGGCGCACTGGCCGACGAGTATCCCCATATGCATCTGCATGCGGTCGTGGCCGACTTCGAGCGCCACCTCGGGTGCCTGCCGCCCCCCATCGGCCGCCGCCTCGTCCTCTTCCTCGGCAGCACGATCGGTAATTTTGATCCGCCCGCCCGGCACGCGCTGCTCGCCCAGGTGCGGCGACTCCTGGGCTCGGAGGGCCGGTTCCTGCTGGGCGTGGACCTCGTCAAGGACCGGCGAGTGCTCGAGGCGGCCTACGATGACGCCGCCGGCGTCACCCGCGAGTTCAATCGCAACATCCTCCGCGTCGTGAACCGAGCGGTCGACGGCGACTTCGTCCCCGAGGCCTGGCGACACCACAGTTTCTACAACACGGAGGCGAGCCGGATCGAGATGCACCTGCTCGCCGCCGCGCCCCAGCGCGTCCGTCTCCGGGCGCTTGGGCTAGTGCTGGACTTCGACGTGGGCGACGGGATCTGGACGGAGAGCTCCTACAAGTTCACGCGCGAGTCCGTCTCCCTGATGCTGGGCGACGCCGGCCTCGTCCTGGACGAGTGGCAAACGGATCCGGAGGACCACTTCGGCCTTGCGCTGGCGCGCCCGAGGGAGCGCACGTGACGGCCACGCCGGTTCCGCGGAGACTCTACATCTACGACGATCTCTCGGAGGAGCTCCGCACTCATGACGACGCGTCCCACGTGCAGCGGCTGGGGCGGAGTCTCCTTGGACTGCTTCGCCGGGATCCACGCGTCATCCTCTTGACGCTCGAGGGACAGGTCGAGGCGCTCATCGCGCGCGGCGCGCATGCCCCGTTCGCGGTGGCCATCGGCGTCGGCCGGGCCGGCGCTCGCGTGGCGGCCGAGATTCACACGCGCACGGCCTGGTTCCCGACGATCGAGCGCGTGGACGTCTGGCGAGAGGAAGACGATGCGGGCGACTACGCGCTGGCGGGGCCGGCGCCGCTCGTGTCCCAGCTCCGCGCGGTCGCCGATGCGGACTCGGTGGCGGTGGTGGACGACACGATCTTCTCGGGGCTCACGATGCGCGCGGTGCTCGCCGCGCTGCCGCCCCGTCCCGCGCGTCGGATCCACGCCTTCTGCCTGCGCGGGGTCGCCGAGAGCGTGGAGTCCGTCGCCCGCCTCGCGCCGGTCACGGGTGGCATCCTGGCGCCGGGGCGGATCCTCGAGGACGTCTCGTTCATCAACGCCAGCGGCCTCGTCCACCGCGGCGCCATCCGCCGGGCGCAGCGGGCGCCGCTGGCGTTTTTCGAGCGCCCGGAATGGATGACCGCCTGGTTTCCCGGCTACGCCGACGACGCTATCGCGCTCTGCCGGGCGATCCACGAAGCGGTCGCGGTACGACGAGACGGTCGAGCGCCTCGAAGGCGACGTGGATCGCGAGGGCCATCAGCGCCGCCGGGATCGCGCCAGCCAGGATCGTCGGCACATCGTTGAGCGCTAGTCCGGTGACGATGAGCGTGCCGTAACCGCCGCCGCCGATGAACGCCGCCAGCGTGGCGGTCCCTACCGTGAGCACGGCGGCGGTCTTGATGCCTGCCATGATCGTCATCGCCGCCAGCGGCAGCTCGATCCACGCCAGGCGCTGCCGGCCGTTCAGGCCGAGGACCGCCGCCATGTCGAGGAGCTGCCGATCGAGGCTGCTGACACCCGCATAGGTGTTGCGGACGATCGGCAGGAGCGCATAGAGACACAGCGCGACGAGCGCCGGCACCCGGCCGATGCCGAACAGCGGGATCATGAAGGCCAGCAGCGCGAGTGCCGGGACCGTCTGCAGCACACCGATTCCCATCAGCTCGAGCTGGCCGAGGAACCGATGGCGGGCGGCGAGGAGCCCGAGCGGCAGCCCGACGGCGATGGCCACGGCCAAGGAGGCGGCGACGAGGACCAGATGCTCGACAGTCAGCGTCGCAAGGTCCCGGCCGAGGCGGCGGCGAGCCGGGCCGGCGTCCGCCGCCCCGCGCTCGCCGAGGAACGCGGCGGCGGCCTGAGCAAACGTGCGCCGATCCAGCTCCACTTCGGCGTTGAGCCGGGCCATCGTGGCATTGTCGATCCGTCCCCCGAGGCGTTGCTGGAGCGCGGCCCACGTCCGGGGCAAACGGGCGGCCAGCGACTCGCGGGCCAGCAGCACCGCGGCGTAGTCGGGGAAGAAACGCTGGTCGTCGCTGAGCACGACGAGATCGGTACGCGCGAGCTGACCGTCGGTCGAGAACACGTCGATGACGTCCACGCGTCCGCTGATCAGGGCGGGGTAGGTGAGCGCGTGCTCCATGCCGCGAACGGCCGCGAGGCGGAGGCCGTAGTGGTGCTGGAGACCCGGCCAGCCGTCATCGCGGTCGACGAAGCCGGGATCGAACGCGGCCGTCAGCCCCGGATGTCGGTCGAGGTCGCTGATACGGCGCAGACCCAGCCGCGCCGCCGTGTCGCGGCGCACGGCCAGGGCGTAGGTATTGGCGAAGCCGAGCGGGTCGCTGATGATGAGCCCGCGCGGTCGTATCCGCGCCCGCAGCGCTGGCACGGTGGTCACCGAGGAATCGTGCAGGATCGCGCGACTGATTGTGCCGGTGTACTCGGGGTAGAGGTCGATCTCGCCGCTGGCCACTGCGCCGTAGACCATGCCCGTCCCGCCGAGCCCGAACCGGCGCTCCACTGGCGCCTCGCCGACCTGCTCGGCGATCCGGGCCACGATCTCGGCGATCAGGTAACTCTCGGTAAACGATTTGGAGCCCACGCGCACCGGCGTGGCGCCCCCGTCGGCGGTCCCGGCGAGCGTCGCCGCGGCGACGGCGAGCATCGCTCCCAGTCGGTGATGCCACGACGCCATGCTAGAGCGCCGCCGTCATGGCGGCCGGCGGAGCTTGCGCGCGCAAGAACTGCGCGACGTAGGGATCGGCCGGTCGTCGCGCGAGGTCGGCGAATGTGCCTTCCTGCACGACCCGCCCCTCGTTCAGGAGCGTGATGGTGGTGCCGAACACGAACGCCTCGCGCACGCCATGAGTGACGAGGAGCACGCTCTTGCGCAGCTCGTGGAAGACACGGAGGAGCTCCGTCTGGAGCTCCGCGCGCGAGATGGGGTCGAGCGCCCCGAGTGGCTCGTCGAGCAGAAGCACGGGCGGGTCGAGCATGAGCGCGCGGATGAGGCCCGTGCGCTGGCGCTGGCCGCCGCTGAGCTCCGCCGGATAATGGTCGAGGAGGCTCCGCTCGAGGCCGACCAGCTCGGCGAGGCCGGCTAGGCGCGCCGCCATGCGCGCGCGGGCCCAGCCCTCGGCGCGCGCGGCCAGCGTCGCGTTCTCCGCCGCCGTCATGTGCGGGTAGAGTGCGCCCTCCTGGACCACGTAGCCCATTCGGCGGAGGGCATCACGGCGGGTGCCTCGGGAGACGACGACGTCATCCACGAGGACCTCACCGGTGTCCGGGGCGAGTAACCCGAGGACCAGGCGGAGGATGGTGGATTTACCGGACCCGCTGGAGCCGAGAAGGATCCGCGTCGTGCCGGGCTCGAGCGCCAGGGAGACGTGATCCACGGCCACGCGGGCGCCGAACGTCTTGGTGACGTCGCGGAGAGCAATCATGCGTGCGCGGCGCCCGCCCTTGGCGGCACGCGCCACGAGCCGATGATACCCGAGTCTTGATCAGGCCGGAATTGCACGCGATCCGGGCGGGGCCCGCGCCGACCTCCGTTTGGGGACACTAGGCAAGCAGGAAAAGCCTCGCCCAGAACTGGTCCAGGACGTGCGGGAGCGGCGCCCGGAGCCATCACTGACCCGCTCCGATACTCGTCGTGCCCCGTCGAGGTGGGGGGTCGTGGACGCGGTTTGGGGCGATTCTAGTCCTCGGCCGATCGCAGCGTCGAGGCAATGGAGCCGGCGCGGGCCGAGCGTGCCGTTGACCGGCCGCGCGGACTCCGCTACCGTCATGCCGTGATGCCTGCCCAGAGGTCACGATCACTCGCGACCTGGCGGCGCAAGGCCGTCCGAGGCATGGCGGCGACTCGCCGCTCGACGCTGGCGTTCCTCGCGCGGCTGCCCGAGGGCGAGATCCTCCGGCCCCGCACCCAGAACCGCTGGTCCGTCAAGGACGTCCTCGCTCATCTCCTGAGCTGCGATGAGGAGACCATACGTCGGTTCCGGCTTATCGGGCGGGGTCGGGGCGACCGCATCCACTGGTTCGAGAGCGTGGCTGACATCGATCGGTTCAACGCGCGGTCGGTCGCCCGGTTGCGCCGGCTCGGCCTTCGCCCGCTGCTCCGCCGGATGGAGGAGGTGCACGCCGATCTCGTCCGGTGGTTCGAGCGTCTCCCGACGCAGTCGTTGCGCGATCCCTCGCATGCGTACCCCGTGGTGGAGTGGCTCCCCGCCCCGGGCTGGACACACGAGCGGGAGCACGTGGGCGAGATCCGGGCGTGGTGGCGGGACCGCCGGCCGGCGCTAGCCAGTCAGCGACTGGTTCGACGGACTGGAGTCAGATCGAAGCGTCACTGATCAGTCTCACGGGGCCGGCGGTCAGATCCGGGGGGGCGGACGCGCGCCCTGACCGGTCCTTGACCGGATCGGATAGCCGCGGGTGGTCACCCGGGGCAAGACCCAACGGCGTCGGAGGCGTCGGCGGTGGGTCCTCGCCGCCGAGATCGCGCGTGATCGTCTTGTCCTCATCCACTGCGCGCCCGATCGCCTTCCCAACGGCGCGGGCGCGGTCGGGTGGCCAAGGTGCTCCGCCGTCATCGCGCCAGCGCGGGCACCACCTCCTTGCCGAAGCCGTTCCCGGGGATCATCGTCATTCCGTCCCTCATGCGCTTCTCCGTGCGGGAAGAATCCTCCCCAAAGGGAGGTCCCCTGGATGGACATCCTTCAGAGCATGAATCGGATGTCCGAGCCGTGCGTCGGGTACGCGAAGAGCGTCTGCTTCAAATCGCGCGCCGGAATTCCGAGTCGAATGGCGACGGCGAAGACGTTGATCATCTCATCGGCGTGGGGCCCGAGGAGGTGCGCGCCGATGATGCGGTCGGTCTGCTCTTCGATCAGCACCTTGAAGCCCGACGTGGTCTCCCCGACTCTGCGCGTGTTGAACCACGCCGAACTGTCTTGCCACTTCGTGTGAAACCGCAGCCCAGCGGCGCGTGCGGCGACCTCGGTGAGACCGGCCGACGCGAGAGGGGGGACGCTGAAGACGGCCGACGCGATGCCGTCGTAGTTCGGTGTGCGACGATTGCCCTCCAGTAGGTTCGTGACCAGCACCGTGACGTCGTGGTCGGCCTTGGGTGTGAGTGGAGGTCCGCTGGCGGCGGAGTCGCCTCCCGCATACACGGCAGGATTTGAGACGCTTTGGAGGAACTCGTTCACGGTGACGCCGCGCGCCTCGCGTTCGACGCCCGCTGCCTGGAGATTCAAGTCGTCGATCTCGGGCACCCGGCCCGCGCTGTGGACGGCGAGATCCGCCTCGAAGCGGCGGTCCTCGCCGCGCCGGTCGCCGTGCACGACGAGATCGGCGCCGAGCGCTTCGACGCCGCGGACCTCCGTGTCGACCTCTACACGGATTCCGACGTCCCGCGTGCGCTGCACCAGCAAACCGACGAGATCCGGGTCAAAGCCTTCGAGCGGCCTGGCGCCTCGGTGGAGGATCGTCGCGTGCACTCCAGCGCGGGCGGCAATGTGGGCGAACTCGAACGCGATGTACCCGCCCCCCACGAACACGATGCGCGGCGGCAGCCGATCGAGGTTCAGGAAGTCCTCGCTCGTCGTGAGCCGCTCGGCGCCGGGGAATCTGAGCGGCGCGGGCATGGCGCCCGCCGCGATGAGGATGCGCCGTCCCGCCAGCCGATCATCGCCGACCGCCAGCGACGCCCGGCCCACGAAGCGGGCCCGACCATGGAACTGCTCGATGCCCATCTTCGCCCACGCCTGCTCGGTGCGCTGGGGTGTCGGATCGACCAGTGAACGCTTGAACCGGATGAGGGGGTCCCAGTCGATCGTCAGCGTGGCGGCCGGCACCCCCTTGTCCGCCATGTCGCGCGCGGCGTGAACCGCCTCCGTCGCGCTCACCAGGATCTTCTTCGGCACGCAACCCCGGAGCGCGCACGTGCCTCCGAACGGCCGTGAGTCCACCACCGCGACGGTCCAGCCCGCTTCGCGGCAACGTGACGCCACCGCTGATGTCACCCCTGTTCCGACGACGACGAGATCGTACCGATGGTCCATGCCATCCGTCCCTTCTCAGCGGCGGTTCGGGGAGCTCAGGGCGGCGTCACGACCACTCCGCCGGCGGCCGGTCGAGCGCGGCGCGATCCCAGCGCGCGAGATCGGCCGCCGCATCGTACACGCTCTGGTAGAAC
>QHRX01000256.1 GCA_003221455.1 Candidatus Rokuibacteriota bacterium | reverse complement strand
TACGGCGGCTTCCATTCGAGCGCCTTCCGCCACGGCTTGAACCAGTCGAGCGCCTTCGCCTCCTTCTCCCAGAAGCGCACGGGGTTCGTCGCGTCCTTGTAGATCCGAGCCTGGGCGACCGCGTGCGCGGCGAAGGCCTTTGGGGGCTTGAACGTCCGTTTCTCCTTGAGCAGCACTTCGATCGGGTTGGCCATTACCGTTCCTCTGGTGGCCGCGCGCCCGGGGCCGCGCCGGTCACCGGCTGCCGAGATAGCGGTCCACCCACTCGCCGAACAGGGCCTCGAGCTCGGCCGCGACCGCTTCCGCGACCGGCTCTGCGCCGCCCGGCCGCTCCCGCTCCGGGTCGCTGCCCCATCCCTCGAGGTACGCCTCGCTCTCCGAGGCGCCCTCGCGCATCGCCACCGCGTCGATCAGATCCTGGAAGCGCTGCGCGAGCGGGCGCCGGACCGCCCCCTCGGCGTCCCAGGCCTCCACGAGCGACG
>QHRX01000255.1 GCA_003221455.1 Candidatus Rokuibacteriota bacterium | reverse complement strand
CTCCGACCGGGAGACGATGGCCGCGATCGCTTCGGCGGCGGCGATCTTCATCTCGTCGTTCACGCTCCGCGCGCGGACGTCGAGCATGCCCCGGAAGAAGCCCGGGAAGCAGCAGACGTTGTTGATCTGGTTGGGGTAGTCCGACCGCCCGGTCGCCATGATCCGCGCGTGCGAGCCGACCTCCTCGGGCATGACCTCGGGGACCGGGTTCGCCATCGCGAAGACGATCGCGTCCCGCGCCATCTGCTTGATCGGCTTCACGCCGACGACGCCCGGCCCGCTGAGGCCGATGAACACGTCGGCGCCGACGAGCGCGTCGGCGACCGTACCCGTCAGGCCCTTGGGGTTCGTGTGGGTGGCGAACCACTCCTTCATCGAGTTCATGTTCTCCTTGCGCCCCTTGTAGAGCACGCCCGCCCGATCGCAGGCGACGATCTGCTTGACCCCGTAGCGCATGAGGAGCTTGGCGGTCGCGATGCCGGAGGCCCCCGCGCCCGTGAACACGACGCGGATGCCGCCCATCTTCTTCTTGACGATCTTGAGCGCGTTGATCAGCGCGGCGAGGACGACCACCGCCGTCCCGTGCTGATCGTCGTGGAAGACCGGGATGTCGAGCTCCTTCTTCAGGCGGTCCTCGATCTCGAAGCAGCGCGGCGCCGAGATATCCTCCAGGTTGATCCCGCCGAACACGGGCGACACCGCCTTGACGAGCATCACGATCTCGTCGACATCCTTGGTGGCGAGGCAGAGCGGGAAGGCGTCGACGTTGGCCAGCTCCTTGAAGAGGAGGGCCTTGCCTTCCATGACCGGCAGGGCCGCCCGGGGCCCGATGTCGCCGAGGCCGAGCACCGCGGTCCCATCGGTGACGACGGCCACACAGTTCTGCTTGATCGTGAGCGAATAGGCCTTCTCGGGGTCCGCGTGGATCGCCATGCACACGCGCGCGACCCCGGGGGTGTAGGCCATCGACAGGTCGTCGCGGGTCTTGAGGGCCATCTTCGACTTGATCTCGATCTTCCCGCCCAGGTGCATCAGGAAGGTGCGGTCCGACACGTTGATGACCCGTACCCCCCCGACGCCGCGCATCTTGTCGACGACCTGCTCGCCGTGCTTCTCGTCGCTCGCCTTGAACGAGATGTCGCGGGTGACGGTGCTCTTGCCGACCTCGACCAGGTCGATGGCGCCGATGTCTCCGCCGGCCTTGCCGATGGCCGACGTGACCTTGCCGAGCATGCCCGGCCGGTTGACGATCTCGACGCGAACGATCAGGCTGTAGCTGGCGCTGGGGGAACCGATCATGGCCGGACCTCCTTAGTGGTCTCCGACTCGGGCCGGACGGGGCGGCCCGAGAGCCCCCGGAGAGGCGGAGGCGGGCGGAGACGAGACCATGCGCTGCATTGTACAGCAGCCGGCCCGCGTGCCGGCCGACGGGGGCGGGGTGACGGGGAGCGCTGAGCCATACGAGGCGGCGCCGGCCGGGGGGCCAGCCGTGCGCGGCGTCCTCCACCGTCCGGCGGGGCCGGCGGGTGACAGCGTCGTCCTCGCCCACGGGGCCGGCGGAAACTCCGGGGCGCCGCTCCTCGTCGCGCTCGCGAGCGCGCTCGCCGCCGCCGGCCTCACGGTCCTGCGCTGCGACCTGCCCTTCCGCCAGGCGCGGCCGAGCGGGCCCCCGCCGCCGGGCGTGGCCCCGCGCGACCGCGAGGGCCTGCGGAGCGCCCTTCTCGCCGTCCGGCAGCTCGTCCCCGGGCGCGCCTTCCTCGGCGGCCACTCGTACGGCGGGCGGCAGGCGAGCCTCCTCGCGGCGGATGACCCAGAGCTCGCGGCGGGGCTCGTGCTGCTCGCGTACCCGCTCCATCCGCCGCGCCGGCCCGAGGCGCCGCGGACGGCGCACTTCCCGCGCCTGCGGGTGTCGTCGCTCTTCGTCCACGGCGTGCGGGATCCATTCGGGTCGCTCGCGGAGCTCCGCCTGGCACTCGCGCTGATCCCGGCGCCGACCACGCTCGTCGCCGTGGCCGGCGCCGCGCACGATCTCGGGGGCGGGCGGGGGGCGGCCGCCGACGCGGTGAGTCGAGCGGTGGTCGCCTTCCTCGGACGGCCGGCGTAGCGGCGGGGGCGGACGACGGGCGGGCGGACCCTCCGGCGCATCGCGTTCGGCGTGGTTGCGGCCGGCGCCCTCGCGGCGCACGGCCTCGGGGCGGCCCAGGGGGAGGGGCCGCCGCGGGTGCCGACCGCCGAGATCCTGCGCGAACGGCTCGGCCGGGCCGAGACTGACGCCGTCATCCGCGACGCCTTCGAGAAGATCTGCCTCGAGGAGGGCAAGCACTGGGACGACGCGCGGCGCGAGTGCGTCTATCTCATGCGCTCGAAGGACTGAACGGACGCCCCGTTGCTTGACACCCCCCCGGGGGCCCGGGTAGGCTCAAACAGCAGCCCACGCGCGAGGGAGAGCCCATGATCGACGCCAAGACGGCCGATAAGGAACTGCAGTTCTACATCCGGCCGCAGACATTTCCGGTGGCCATCCGCATGCTCCGGCCCGGGGAGCCGATCCCCGACAAGGCCAAGCGTCCGGCGCGGGACTTCAAGAAGCTCAGCATGAACTGCCAAGTCATCGACATGGCCCGGCGGTACGGCTGGATGATCGCCCTGACCCGGGACGACCACATCTGCTCGCTCGGCATCACCGCGCTCGGCTTCGACAAGCCGACCCACATCTACACCTCGGGCACCCTCTGCGAGGGCATGTACACGGAAACGAAAGAGGCCGGGCAGCGCTCGGAGGCCGCCGTCGACAAGTTCGCCCCGGGGGAGTACTACTGCCTGCTCGTCTCCCCGCTCGACCGGGCGCCGTTCGAGCCGCACGTCGTCTGCATTTACGCCAGCCCCGCCCAGGTGATGCGGCTCACCCAAGCCGCGCTCTGGAAGCGCGGTGGCAAGCTGACCTCGTCCTTCGGCGGCCGGATCGACTGCAGCGAGATCATCGTCACCGCGATGAAGAGCGACGCGCCGCAGGTCATCCTGCCCTGCTCCGGCGACCGGATCTTCGGACAGACCCAGGACCACGAGATGGCGTTCTCGATCCCGTGGAACCACATGGAGGAGATCATCGAGGGGCTGCGCGGCACCCACGCGGGGGGCATCCGGTACCCGATCACCCAGTTCATGGAATACGAGGCCAAGCTCCCGCCGAAGTACATGGAGGTCAACAAGCTCTGGGACGTGGAGCGGGGCCGGGCGACCTACACGAACCGTGACCGCGTGGTGGCGGCCTACAAGCGCTCGTTCGCCGACCGGGTGCCCGTCTACCCGATCGTGGCGTCCTTCGCCGGGACCCTCGACGGCCTGTCGATCGAGGAGTACTGTACCGATCCGCGAAAGGCCATCAAGGCGATGATGAACTACTACGCGCGCTACGAGCCCGACGTGGTGCTCGCTTACAACGACCTGGCCAAGGAGGCCGAGGCCTTCGGATGCAAGGTCAAGTACTCCGACTACGTGGTGCCGTCGATCGAGGGGCACGTCCTCGGCGAGGACAAGAAGAAGCTCGCGCACCTCCCGATGCCGGATCCGTACCGCACCGCGCGCCTTCCGGGCTTCCTCGAACAGTGCGAGGCGCTCATGCAGGCGGCGCCGCCGGCGGCCACGGGCGCCGTCGCCGTCGGCCCGTGGACGATCGCGATGCTCATCCGCAACCCCGAGGTGATGCTGCTCGACACCTTCGAGGATCCGCAGTTCATCCACGATCTCATGCGCGTCACCACCGACTTCTGCAAGACCTGGGGCGACGCGATCGTCAAGACCCGGATCGGCCTCAGCTTCTCGGAGCCCACCGCCTCGATCAGCCTCGTCTCGCCCGACAACTACCGCGAGTTCATCGCGCCGTACCACAAGGAGCTCGTCGACCACTTCAAAGCCAAGAAGGTCGGCGTGACGACCCACATCTGCGGGACGACCTACCCGATCTTCGAGGACGTCATCGCCTGCGGCTTCAGCACCTTCTCCTTTGACCTGGACCAGCAGGCGGACCCGAAGCTCCACGTCGACCAGCTCGCCCGCTTCGTGGAGGTCGCGAAGGGCCGCGCGGTCGGGATCGGCAACGTGGACGCGACGAAGTTCGAGAAGGCGACGAAGCAGGAGATCGAGGCCGACGTCAGGCGGTGTGTCGACACCGCCGCGCGCCACTCGGGCTTCATCCTGTCGACCTCCTGCGAGATCCCGCCGCGGTCGGACCCCGAGATCGTCAGGTGGTTCATGGACGCGGCCCGCGACTACGGCCGCTACGAGCGCGTCTTCGGCTGACCGCACCCCCCGGGCAACGCAGAAACGGCGTGGTGGGCACCCACCACGCCGTCGTCGTCTCCCGGTCGCCCCCGGCGCTCCCTCCGGAGAGGGTCACACGGTGGGGTGACGTCCCGCCCGATGCTTTACCAGCGCACCGGCTTTGAAGGCCGGTGGGCGTAGCCGCTGTCGCGGCCTCCGCCCCCGCCCCCGGGGCCGCGGCCGCCGCCGGGACGCCCGCCACCCGTGCGCGGGGCCTGCGGGTTCGAGATGGCCACGGTGATGCGCCGGCCGTCGAGGTCACGGCCGTTCAGCTGGCCGATCGCCTTCTGCGCTTCCTCCGCCGTGTTCATCTCGACGAAGCCGAAGCCCCGCGACTGGCCGGAGAAGCGATCGGTGATGACGGTCGCGGACTGCACGTCGCCGCACTGGGCAAAGAACTCGCGGAGCCCTTCGCTGGTCGTAGAGTACGACAGCCCGCCGATGTAAAGTTTCGCTGCCATGCAACGCCTCCTGGAATCCTCTTCCGCTCTCCTACACGCCCCGAAACGCGGAAGAGCCGGCATATCGCGGCGAGGTCCGAACCATACGGAACGGACCACACCAGTGTACACCCTGTGCCGCGGCCGGCAAGCGGGATACGGCGAGGGCGCGGCTCAGCCGCGCGGCTCGGCGGTGAAGCCGAGCACCCGCTCGCTCCAGGCGGCGGCGCCGAGCAACTCCGCCTCCCGTTCGGGGCCGGCGACGAGCTGGACCGCGAGGGGCAGCCCGGTCGTCGCGATCCCGCTGGGGAGGGAGACGGCCGGGGCCCCGATGAAGCTCCACGGCGCGCAGAACCGGGGGTCGCCCGTCGAGGCGAGCCCCGGGGGCGCCGGCGCGGGCGCGACCGGGGTGAGGAGGATCGCGTAGCGCGCGAACACCGCCGCCATGGCGTCCCGACACGCCCGGCGCACCCGGTTGGCCCGGACGTAGTCCGCGCCCGACACGGCGAGCCCCGAGCGGACCAGCTCGGCGACCCCGGCGCGATGATGCGAGAGGTCGGCGCCGAACCGCCCGGTGTGGTAGACCGCGGCCTCCACGCGCAGGACGGTGCGGCCGGCCTCCTCCAGCCGATCGAGGGCGGTCGGGAGCGCCATCTCCTCCACGCGCGCCCCCGCCGTCTGGAGCTGCCCGGCCACCTGGCGGACATGGGCCACGACCTCCGGGGTCGCCTGCTCCACCCAGGCGGCGGGGAGACCGACCGTCGGCGGAGCGGGAGGGGTGTCGAGCGCGCGGCCCGCGAGCACGCCGAGGGCGAGGGCGGCGTCCGGCACCGAGCGCGCGAAGCACCCGACGTGATCGAGGCTCCACGCGAGCGGAATCACGCCCGCCGTCGGCACGAGCCCGTGCGTCGGCTTGATGCCCACGACGCCACAGTAGGCGGCCGGGCGCAGCACCGACCCGACCGTCTGAGTGCCGAGCGCCAGCGGGATCATCCCCGCCGCCACCGCCGCCGCCGATCCGCTCGACGAGCCCCCGGGCGTGTGCTCGCGGTTCCAGGGGTTTCGCGTCTCCGCGGGATCCATGTAGGCGAACTCCGTCGTCGCCGTCTTGCCGAGGATCACCGCCCCCGCCGCGCGCAGGCGCTGGACGGCCGGCGCGTCCTCCGACGGCGTCTCGTGGGCGAACGGGCCGGCGCCGGCGGTGGTCGGCATGCCCGCGACGTGAAAGATGTCCTTGACCCCGACGGGGATGCCGTGGAGCGGCCCGCGGAGTCGCCCCGCGCGCGCGTCCGCCGCGCGCTCGCGGGCGGCGGCCCGCGCCCCCGACTCGTCGACGTGGACCCAGGCCCGGAGCGCCGGATCCACGGCGCGGATCCGCGCCAGGCAGAGCTCGACGAGGTCGACCGGCGAGAGCGAGCCCTGCCGGAGGCCGGCGGCCGCGTCCGCGATCGTGGGAATCATCGCCGGCCGCCCGCACAGCTCGCGGGGACCGCGGGCCCCCCGTCGGCCCGGGCGCGACCCGCCGCCTCCATCATCGCAGCGCGTCCAAGACCTCGGCCACCACCTCGTACCGGCCGAAGGACGGCATCAAGTAGGCCCCGGCGTACCGGCGGCGGGCCTGCCGGAGGATCCCCTGGGCCAGCTCGATGCCGACGGCGAGCCCCTTGTCGCCGGCTTCCCGCATGCGGGCGCGGACCTCAGGGGGGATCGTGATACCCGGCACCTCGTTATGCAGGAACTCCGCGTGGCGCGCGCTGTGGAGCGGCATGACGCCGACCAGCACGGGGACCTCGGGCGACCCCGCCCGGCGCAGGAAGTCGTCGAGCAGGGCGAGGTCATAGATGGGCTGGGTCTGGACCCACTGGGCGCCGGCCTCAAGCTTCTGCCTGAGCCGCTCGACCTCGAGCTCCGGCTCCCGGGCGGCGGGGTTCAGCACGGCGCCCACGCAGAAGGCCGTCGGCTCGCCGATGCTGCTGCCTGTGGCGTCGAGCCCTCCGTTCATCCGGCGCAGGATGCGGAGCAGCCCGACCGCGTCCACGTCGAACACCGCGGTGGCGTTGACGTAGTCGCCGGCCCGCGGCGGGTCGCCGGTCATGGCCAGGATGTTGCGCACGTCGAGGGCGTGGGCGCCCAGCAGGTCGGCCTGGATCCCCATCAGGTTTCGGTCCCGGCAGGTGAAGTGCATGTTGATCTCGAGCCCGGTCGCGTCGCGGACGAGGACCGCCGTCGGGAGCACGGCCATGCGGATCCGGCCGAGGGAGCCGTCGTTGATGTCGACGATCTCGGCCCCGCGCTCCTTCAGGAGCTTCGCGCCCTGGACGAGCTTCTCGATGTTGTGGCCGCGGGGTGGGTCGAGCTCGACCGTGACCACGAACTCGCCGGCGGCGAGCTTCCGCTCGAGCCGGGTCGGCGGCGCCGCCGTCCGCATCACGGGCGCCTGGTCCGGCCGCGCCACGGCCGGCGCCGCCGCCCGCCCGACCGCGCGCGCCGACGGCGTCGGGCCCGTGACCGCGCGCATGGCGCGGATGTGCTCGGGCGTCGTGCCGCAGCAGCCGCCGACCACGCGCGCGCCCGCGGCCAGCATCCGGGCCGCGTAGTCGGCCATGTAGGCGGGCGACGAGAGGTAGATCAGCCGCTCGCCGACCCGGCTCGGGAGGCCCGCGTTCGGCTGAATCGCGATCGGGCGCCCGCCGGCCGCGGGCCGCATCTGCTCGAGCACCTCGTAGAGCGTGCTCGATCCGACCGAGCAGTTGGCGCCGATCACCTGGACGGGGAGCGCCGAGAGCGCGCGCGCCACCTCGGCCGGCGTGCGTCCGAGGAAGGTCAGGCCCTCGTCGGTGAACGCGACCTGGGCGACGATGGGAAGGTCGGCCACGGCGCGGATCGCCTCAACCGCGAGCGCGACCTCGCCGAGGTCCGACATCGTCTCCACCACGAACGCGTCGACCCCGCCCTCGAGGAGCCCCTCGGCCTGCTCGCGGAAGGCGTCGCGCGCCTCCCCCTCGCCGAGCGTTCCCAGCGGGGCGAGGTACTTGCCGAGCGGCCCCATCGAGCCGAGGACCAGCACGTCGCGCCCCATGGCTTCGCGCACGTCGCGGGCGAGCTTGACGCCGCGCAGGTTGATCTCGCGGACCTGCGACCCGAGGCCGTGGACGGCGAGCTTGAACCGGTTGGCGCCAAACGTGTTGGTCTCGATGCAGTCGGCACCGGCCGCGATGTACTCGGAGTGGATCGCCTGCACGAGCGCGGGGGTGTTCAGGTTCAGCACGTCGAAACACCCATCGAGCGGCACCCCTCGCGCGTACAGGAGGGTGCCCATGGCCCCGTCGCAGAGGAGCGGTCCGGCGGCGAGCCGCTCGCTAAACGCGTGCGCCATGGGACTGGGGAAGCACCCGCAGGATGCGGCCGACGACCTGGTCCACGCCGAGCCCGCGCGTCTCGATCACGAGGTGGGCCGCGCGGTAGTGCGGCTCGCGCTCGCGGTAGAGCGCCTCGACCTCGGCGCGGGAGCGCTCGGCGAGCATCGGCCGCAGGCCGGCGCCGCGCGCGCGCTCGTACATCTCCCCGAAGTCCCCCTTGAGCCAGACGACCGTGCCGAGCGCGCGCAGCCGCGCCATTCGCCCCTCCCGGCACGGCAGCCCGCCGCCGGTCGCGATCACGTCGCCCCGCTTGAGGCCGAGGCTCTCGAGGACCTCGGCCTCGAGCTCGCGGAAGCGCGCCTCGCCGGACTCGCCGAAGATGTCCGGAATCGAGCGCCCCTCCCGGGCCACGATCATGTCGTCGGTCTCGACGAAGCAGCGGCCGAGCCGGCGCGCGAGCAGCCGGCCCACCGTCGACTTCCCGGCGCCCATGAAGCCGACCAGCATGATGTGGTCGGCGGTGGGCACGGGGGCGCTCATCGCGGCCCCGCGAGCTCGGCGGGGGCGCGCCGGTACGCGCAGTCGCGCATCCAGCACCGCCGGCACTGGGTAAAGTAGTGGTCGACGCGCACCGCGGCGCCGATCCCGACCATGAACGAGATGCTCTTGACGGGGGTCATGAAGCAGGAGTCGTTGAGCCGGACCCCCGCCGGCTCCCCGGGGCAGAGGGCGAACAGCGCCCGCTGATCGGTCACGTCCCAGCCGGCGTAGCCCGGACTGATCCGGTTCGTGACCTTGAGCCCGCGCGCGATCGCCAGCTGGCAGAGCCGGTCGTTCGCCGCTTCTGCCAGCTGCTCGGTGGCCGCCGACCCGACCGAGTCGAGCATCACCGCCAGCGGGAACTCCCGGGCGTCGAAGAGCGTCGTCACCCGCCGTTCGAGGGCGTCGCCGATCGTGCAGACCGCGAGGCCGACGTGGGTGAGCGTCCCCCAGAGCCGGGCGATCTCCGGGATCCCGAGCCGCCGGCCGCCGGCGCGGACCGCGTCGGCGGTCTCGACGGCGGCAGGGACCGCGCGGTAGACGACATGCGGCGCCAAGAGCCGCGCGGCGAGCGCCCGGGCTTCCTCGAAGAGTGCCAGCACCTGCGCCGGGGGCGCCTCGCTTCCCCCCTTGTATCCCTGGAAGCGCAGCACCTCAGCTCGATCGATCGAGAGCGGCAGGCCCTCGAGGACGACGGACTCGGCGGCGAGGACGGACTCGGTCACCTGCCGCGCGCGCGGACGACCTCGGCGATGCGCCGGATGTGGGCCGGATTCGAGCCGCAGCACGCGCCGACGATGCCGGCGCCGGCGTCGAGCAGGGCCGGGTAGTCCTTCGCCATCTCCTCGGGCCCGAGCTCGTAGGCCACGCGGTCGCCCTGGGTGATCGGCAGGCCCGCGTTCGGGTAGGCCACCAGCGGGGCGCCGGTGACCGCGCGCATCTCGCGGATGATCACGACCGCCCGGTCGGGGCCGCGGCCGCAGTTCATCCCCACCGCGTCGGCGCCCGCGGCCAGCAGGGTCGTCGCGACCTCGCCCGGGCTCTCGCCCCACATCGTGCGGTCCCGGTCGTGCAGCTCCTCGAACTGAAAGAACATCGTGGCCATCACCGGCAATTCCGCGACCGCCTTGCAGGCGCGGACCGCCGCCCTGGCCTCCTGGGGGAACATCATCGTCTCGACCGCAAAGAGGTCGACGCCCCCCTCGGCGAGGGCCGCCGCCTGCTCCCGGAACGCCTCGAAGTACTCCTCGTCGGTCGTGTCGCCCAGCGGCTCGTACTCGGCTGGGAGCCGGCTGGTCGGCCCGATCGACCCCGCCACGAAGCCGTCGGCGGGGGCGACGGAGCGGGCGAGGCGGGCGCCCCGCTCGTTCAGCTCGCGGGTGCGGTCGCCGATCCGGTACTCGTTGAGCTTCAGGCGGCTGCCGCCGAACGTGTTGGTCTCGACGATCTGGCTCCCCGCGTCGAAGTAGCCCTTGTGGATCCGCCGGACGGTGTCGGCGTGGGTGTCGTTCCAGAGCTCCGGGCAGGCGCCGTTGGCCAGCCCCGCGGCGAACAGCTCGGTGCCGTAGCCGCCGTCGAACACCAGGACCTCGCCCGCCCGGACGCGCTCGACGATCTCCCAGCCCCGCGCCCTCACCCCGCGACCGCCTCGCGCACCCCGAGGAGCTCCTTGGCTTTGACGACGGCCAGGGTCGAGTCTCTCGCGTAGCCGTCGGCGCCGATCTCGTCGGCGTAGGCCTGGCTCACGGGCGCGCCCCCGATCATCACCTTCACCCGCCCCCGCATCCCCGCCCGGGCGAGCGCGTCGATCGTGCGCTTCATCGCGGGCATCGTGGTGGTCATGAGGGCCGAGATGCCGACGATCTGGGCGTGGTGCTCATCGACGGCCTTGACGAAGGCGTCGGGGGCGACGTCGCGGCCGAGGTTCACCACCTTGAAGCCCGCCCCCTCGAGCATCATCGCGACGAGGTTCTTACCGATGTCGTGCAGATCGCCCTGGGCGGTGCCGATGACCACCGTGCCGTAGTAGTCGTCGGCCTTGGCGCGGGCCGTGATCAGGGGCTTCAGGAGGTCGAGGCCCGCGTACATCGCCCGCGCGGAGAGCAGCACCTGGGGAACGTAGTACTCGTTCCGCCGGAACTTCTCTCCCACCACGTCCATCCCCGGGATCAGCCCGCGGAAGATCAGCTCCTTGGGCTCCATCGACCGGTCGAGCCCTTCCCGCGTCTTCCGCGCCACGGTCTCCTTGTCGCCGAGGATGAGGGCGCGGGACATGAGGGGGTAATCGAAGTCGTCGTCGGGCATGGGGTCCTTTGCGAGCCGCCGGCGCGGCTCCGCGTCTCGAGCCAGGTGGGTTAGCGCACCACCGCGTAGCCGGCCTTCAGCCAGGCTGTCATGCCTCCGCTCACATTGTACCAGGGCCCGCGGGCGCCGGACCGCTTCAGCACGCTAATCACGGTGCTCGAGCGGAGCCCCCCGGCGCACAGCACGGCCTTCGGCCGGTCCGCGGGCACCTCGCCGCGCCGCGTCACGGCCTCGCGCATCGGCAGGTGCAGGGCGCCGGCGATGTGCCCCTCGTCCCACTCGAACGGCTCGCGCACGTCCACGACGACCAAGTCCGGCTGCTCCTCGCGCCACGTGGCAAGGTCGTGAACGCTGATCTGGGCCAGCTGCTCGGTCGGCAGCCCCTCGCCGCGCCAGTCGGTCATGCCGCGCTGGAGGTACCCCGTCACGCCGTCCAGGCCGACCCGCGAGAGCCCGGTCAGCGCCCGGCCCGGGTCGGTCGGGCTCGCCGCGACGAGGACGATCACCGCGTCCGGCGGGATGAACCAGCCGCAGCGCTCGACGAACTGCGGGCTCTCGATCGAGACGTTCACGGCGCCCGGCACGTGGCCCTCGCCGTATTCGGCGGAAGTGCGGACGTCCAGCACGACCGCGCCCTCGTCGATCAGCTCCCGGACGCCGCGCGGGGGGAGCGCCTGGGGCGCGGGGCGCGTGAGCACGGCCACCGACCGGTTTCGCTCGATGATCGCCTTGAAGTTCGGCGGCGTCGGGAGGAGACCGGCCAGGAGGTTCCTGACGAACTCCTCCTCGTCCCGCGCCCGGAGCGCCGGGTTGAAGCGGCGCTCGAACCCGATCGTCGATCCGGTCTTCGAAGACATCGCCCGGCCGCACATCGACCCGGCGCCGTGCGCCGGATAGACCTCCACGCTGTCGTCGAGGACGAGCAGGCGCCCGGTGAGGCTCCGGTAGAGCTCGGCGGCGGCCCGCTCGCCGCCGAAGTCCGGACGCCCGACGTCACCGACGAAGAGGGTGTCGCCGGTCAGGACGAACCACGGCTCGGGGCCCCGGCTGTCGTCGGTGACGAGCAGCGCGATGCTGTCGGGCGTATGGCCGGGGGTGTGCAAGACGCGGAGGCTCACCGTACCCACCCGGAGCTCGTTGCCGTCCTCGACCGGCAGATGGCGATACTTCGCCTCCGCGGCGGCGTGGATGTAGACGGTGGCGCCGGTCTGGGCGGCCAGCGCCTGGTTGCCCGAGACGTGGTCGGCATGGACGTGCGTGTCGACCACGTGGGTGATCGTGAGCCCCTTGCGCCGCGCCAAGGCGACGTAGTCGCCCACGCGGTCGCGCCCGGGATCGACGATCATCGCCACCCCGGCCCGTCCGCAGCCGATCAGGTAGGAGAGACAGCCCGCCTCGTCGTTGACCAGCTGCTGGAAGATCATCCGCCCATCTCTAGCATACCGGGCGGAGGCAGACAACGCAGCGGGCCGCGTTCACCCCGCCCGGGCGCGCCGGCCGTCAGCGCGGGCCGGGGTCGGGCGCGGGCCGGGGCCGCGCCGACACGTAG
>QHRX01000254.1:25955-26656 GCA_003221455.1 Candidatus Rokuibacteriota bacterium | reverse complement strand
CCAGGAGATGGAGCGCGCCCCGACCTCCTGGTCGGTTCAGAAGCGCCTTCGGCGCGCCGTCCAGCAGGCCAACCTCGAGATCTACACCAAGGCCATGACCGTCCCGGAGTTGCAAAGGATGGGGACTACGCTCACGGCCAGCACGGTTGTGGGCGACACGTTAATCACGGCCCACGTCGGCGACTGCCGGCTGTACCTCCTGCGTGCCGAGACCTTCGTGCAGCTGACGAAGGACCACACCCGCGTCTGGGAGCAGGTCGAGTACGGAATCCTCTCTCCGGAGGAGGCCCGAACGCACCCCGAGCGTCACGTGCTCAGTCGGTGTCTCGGCCACAACGTGATTCCGGCGATCGACGTCCTCCGGAGACCGATTCAGCCCGGGGACATCCTCCTTCAGTGCAGCGACGGGATCCATACGTCCCTGCCGGAATCGGACCTGATGGAAGTACTTCTGAAGCACCCGGCGGAGGTAGCCTGCCGGACGATCGTCGAGCGCGCCCGCGAAGCGGGGGGGAGCGACAATCTCAGCGTTCAGGTGGTCTCCGTGCTGTCCTGCTCCGCGGCGCCGCCGCGTGCTTGGTGGCGATTCGGCACCTGACTTCGGCCGGTCGTTTCGTGTCGGCGTGTGCTTGACGCGCCCGCCTCCACTGGCTAGGATACGTTCTTCGTGAGCGATCTCGCGCCTGGTCAGCGGCTTGACC
>QHRX01000254.1:25291-25936 GCA_003221455.1 Candidatus Rokuibacteriota bacterium | reverse complement strand
GAGACCTTGAGAGCGGGCAGACCGTGGTGCTCAAAGTTCCGCATCCCGAATACGAAGGCGACCTAGTCTTCTACGAGAGATTCCAGCGCGAAGAGCAGATCGGGCAGCGCCTCGACCATCCGGCGATCGTCAAGGTATTGCGGCCACGCGAGAAGAGCCGTCCGTACCTTGCCATGGAGTACGTCGACGGGGAATTACTGAGCGAACGACTGCGTCGGGAACGACGGCTGCCGATCGACGCCGCACTACGCCTGGCGATCCAAATTGCCGACGCCCTTGTCTATCTGCACGACCACGATGTCGTGCACCGCGATCTGAAGCCGGCGAACATCATGATCCAGCCGGACGGCAACATCAAAATCATGGACTTCGGCATCGCAATCGATACGACGCGCCGCAAGATGACGTGGTCCGGACTGTCACAGACGATGGGTACGCCGAGTTACATGGCGCCCGAGCAGGTGAAGGGCCACCGAGGCGACGCGCGAAGTGACATCTATAGCCTCGGTGTCATCTTCTACGAAATGCTGACTGGAGAGCTCCCGTTCCCGGGGGAGAATGTCTATGCCGAAATGCGGGCGAAATCGGAGGAGGATCCGACACCGCCGCGCCGTCTGCGACCGGACCTGTCGCCCGAGCTCGAGG
>QHRX01000254.1:0-25286 GCA_003221455.1 Candidatus Rokuibacteriota bacterium | reverse complement strand
GATCCAAAGAACCGGTTCGAAAACGCCCTCGAGTTCCGCGAGGCGTTGGCCTACCCGCAGAGCGTCGTTTCCACGACGCGCGCGGCCCGCCTCCGTCCTCGACGGAGGCTGCCTCGCCGGCTCCGAGTGCTGCTCACGGTGAGCATCGGCGTGGTCGCCTATGCGCTCCTGCTCTGGGCGTTCGCCCACGTCGGCGCCTGGATGTCGCAGAAGCGCTCGAACGCTCCTGGCCCGCGCTCCGAGGCCGGACAGGTGACGGCCGGACGGACCGGCGCCAACTCCGCGCTGCTCCCCTGACAACTCGCCCAGAAGGGCCTAGCCTCGTACCCCTGCGGCGCGACGGATCGTCTCGGCCGCCGCCGTAAAATCTTTTGGGGGGCCTGGAAGCGTGGTGGGGAGGAGGACTGCGGACGAGAATCACCGGATCTCGGCGGAGCGGAACGCTCCATAGGCCATGGTCAACCCCCAGAAGGGGAGGGTATGGATCGGCTCACGCTGTTTGGTCTGTTCGCCGTAACAGCGATGCTGGTGTGCTACGCCCTCGAGGAGCGCAGCCGGTGGTTCACCTTGGCGTTCGCCGCGGCCTGTGTGCTCGGATCGGCCTACGGGTTCCTCCAAGGCTCGTGGCCGTTCGGCCTGCTGGAGGCGATCTGGTCGCTCGTCGCGCTCCGGCGGTGGCGTAGAGACCGCTCGGTCGCGACGTAATCGATGGCACGGCGGCGCCGACGCTTGTAGGAGCGCAGCGGGAGAGGAAGGAATCGCGTCCCCGCCTCGGGAAGCGATTACTCTCAGCGAACGGATAGTCCCGATCGTAAGGCGGTGAGCCACCGTCAGAGCTGGCGTCAGCATCTCCTCGAAGCGGCGCCCGATCCTCGACCGGAGCGTGCACAGCCCAATCCGTTGCCTTCTGGCCGTTCCTCGCCTTTGTCTTCGCGACGGCTCGCCCGCGGTCGATTCCTCCGCCACGTCCTCGCCATGCTGGCCCGGCTCCCTGTCGGCGCGGAGCCCGTTCTCCCCAGAAGGGCAAGCCCGGCGGGTCGACGGTACGGAGGCCATCCACGGGCGGAGGCGGTGGACTCTCGGCGGCGTCGGGAGGAGTTGGGAAGCGCCACGCGCTGAGGTTAGTGCCGGAGCGCGGCGGTCCTGAGCGGAATCCGCGGGGCTTCCCGTCGGAAGCGCTGACAGTCGCGCCGCAACAACGTACCGCGCACGGGCCGGTTCGGCACCGACGGGCTCCCGACGCCGCTCGACGACGGCACCCGGGCCCGGCTCACGTGGAAGGATCCCTCTGGCCATCCGTAACGTCTCGTCGGCGACGCCCGGCCCGAATGTATTCCGGGTCCCGCGGAACGACGGCGGGGAGGCTGCGTTAGCAAGGATGAAGAGTTCGGCGCGAGACGGGAGGATTTACGGAGGCGAGACAGGCATCGCCGCGGCGCGTGGGGCTTGTGCGAACGCAGCGCCCGATCCCACCCTGTCCGCTGCCCCAGACGTTCGGGCCACGGTCGTAGACGAGCGTGACTCCGCAGGGCGGAGCCGGGACATTTGCTTCTCGAGAGGAGGTGACGGCTATGCGCAAGCTGATTATCGCGATCGCGGTCCTGAGCGGTTTTCTGACCGCATGTGCGACGACGCCAATTCCTGCCAAAGACGCTCCCGTCTTTTTCGATCACCAGTAAGCTCTGGGGAGGGCTCCGGTTTGCACTGACGGGTTCATGCTGGGAAGACTCTGCGTGCGGCCCGCCGAAGGGCAGCCGGGCGGAAGTCGTACAGGGCCACCCTGGGGCCAGGCCAGCCGGTGCGAAACTGACGGTTTTCTCCAGCAGGTCATCCTGCCTCGTATACGTCCTTCGCAGCACGTCGCGCGCCCTTCGATAGATCTTCGGCGCACTGGGTGATGCGGCTCTAGAGGCAATGGGGTCGGTGGGCAACGACCCCTGACTTCAAACATCACCAAACATCACCCCGCGCTGCCCATAGCGAGCGGCAGGTGCCGGAGCCGACTCGCCCGCCCTGGTGTTCGCGTGTCGGGAACCGTTCAACGCGGGAGGCCCGGCTCGGGGGCGCATGGCCTCCGTCCAAGCCTCCTCCGTTCGTAACGCCCGTCGGCCGAAATCGTTCCCTGTGTCTCTTGTTGGGACGATGTGGAACGAGCCGCCGGTGAAGACGTTAGCACAGGCGAGCAGTACCCCAACCGGGAAATGGGAGGAAACACCATGATCCAACGCTTGGCGGCGACGAGAAACGCCTCACGGACGATCGACGACGGCGACCGATCCCCACTCAAAAAGCCCGCCTCGCTGCTCGGCGCGCTAGGGGCGCCGCTCTTCGCTGGGCTGGCGATAAGCGCCGGGGTTCTGGCGGGACCGTCAGCGCTACCCATTCGAGCGGCCACGGCCGCCACGCGACCGACGACGGCGAGTGCACCCGTCGGTTCCGAGGTCGGGATTAGGGATTTTGCCTTCGTGCCGAGGACGCTGACGGTCTCGGTCGGTACGACGGTGACCTGGACCAATCGGGACGAGGAGCCGCACACCGTCACCTCGGCGAACGGTGACTTCTCGTCACCCGGCCTCGACACCGATGAGGCCTTTTCGAGAAAGTTCACCGCACCGGGTACGTACACCTATTTCTGCGCTCTCCACCCGCACATGACCGCCACGATCATCGTCAAGTGAACGCGCTACCCGACAAGGAGAACGAGATGACAGACGACCTCAGCCGCGGACGGCGTCGACCGTCGCGGGTTCCTCAAGTGCATGGCCTGGGCCGGTTCGGGGCTGCTCTGGACCGCCGGTGGAGGAATCCTCTCGTCCCGCAGCCTGGCGCACGCCGCGACCGGGGACCCCACGCCCGGGGACTTCAGCTTCGTTCAGATCAGCGACACCCACATCGGCTTCAAGGGCGAGGCGAACAAGGACGTGATCGGCACGATGCAGCAGGCGATCGCGAAGATCAACGCGCTGCCGGCCGAGCCAGCCTTCGTGCTCCATACTGGGGACCTCACGCATGCGCAGAAGGCCGGCGCGTTCGACACGGTCGCCGAGAACCTCAAGAGCATCAGGACGAGCCGTGTCTTCTACGTGCCCGGCGAGAACGACGTCTTCGCCGACGGCGGGAAGGAGTATCTCAACCGCTACGGCAAAGGGACCCTGGGCACCGGGTGGCAGAGCTTCGATTATAGGGGCGCCCACTTCATCGGCTTGGTCAACGTCGCGAGCTTCAAGGCGGCGGGGCTCGGCAACCTCGGCCCGGAGCAACTCGAGTGGTTCGAGAAGGACGTGGAGCGGCTCTCCAGCAGCACGCCCATTGTCGTGTTCGCCCATGTCCCCCTCTGGGCCGTCTACCCCAAGTGGGGGTGGGTTACGGCGGACGGCGAGCAAGCGCTGTCCTATCTCAAGCGGTTCGGATCAGTGACCGTCCTCAACGGCCACATCCACCAGATCATGCAAAGGGTGGAAGGCAACGTTACGTTCCATACGGCGATGTCAACGGCCTTCCCCCAGCCCGCGCCAGGCGCCGCGCCCTCACCCGGGCCGCTGAAGGTTCCGGAGGACCAGGTACGCGGTTTGCTCGGCGTCACAGACGTGACCTACGTCGAACGCCAGAACCACTTGGCAATCGTCGACTCGAAGCTCGGATAGCTCGGTGGATCTTTCGTCCCGTTCGGATCCTCGTTCTTCTCGGAGGATCCGGACGGTTCGCTGCTCATGACCGACCCGATTGATGGATCCGACGAAGTAGCCGTTGGCCAGGGCGTGCGCGGGCTGCTCTAGCTCCCAGATATACTCCGAGAGCCCGGCAACGGTGGCCGACGGGTTAAAGACGATCTCGGCCCCGGCCAGGCCAAGGGCCCGGGCGCCCTCGGGGAAGTGGCGGTCGGAGCAGACGTAGACGCCGATCTTCCCCACGTTCGTCTGGAACACCGGGCAGCCGAAGTGACCGGGACCGCCAGCGAACCGTGTGGGTTTGCTAGGGGTCCACGTATCGTTCTTGTCGGCGCTTCAGCTTGCGATTGCGGCGGGCTTCGCGAATCGGGGCGTAGACGGGCGCGATCAATCTTCGTACGGCGTAGCCCGCCCGCGCAAGCGGCGAGCGGGGAATGGGGTCGAACGGCAAGCCCGGGTAGGGGGTCTGCTCCTGCGGCGCAAGTCGATCGATCCATAATGACGGGTTGCGTTCAAATCCAAGCCGCGCCTCGCTTGGGTGTACACGTCGGTTCTGGGAGGGGAGTGCGATCCCGCCGCCGCCGTAGGGCCTGACGGCCGCGAGATAATCGGCGTCACGCACGAGCGCAGCGACGCTGAACCACCGGTAGGATTCGGAGCGGTTCAGCAGATAGGCCGCCAATCGCTCTTCTTCACCGGACGGTTTGTCGGAATAGAACGTGCGCCCCTCTGCGATGATTTCCGGCGGCGCCTCAACATCGTGCACTTGAATCACACCGGTCTGCCTGACTAGGGGAAAGAGGTTACCGAGATACCAGTCGGCGAACCTCGCCGAGTGGTCCGAGTCGATGAACAAGAACTCCAATCCAGGATCCGCCCGCCATCGCTTACGGTCTGCAGAGAGCCGCGGAAACTCCTCCCGCACGTCGCCGACGACAACTTCGGCACGATGTGCAAGCCCCGCTTCCTTGAGCGTGCGCCTAGTAAGCGCGGCGTAGACGGGCTCCAACTCAAACGAGAGGATGTGCCCTCGGCCGTTGTCCTCTAGGGCGGCGGCCATGTGAAGCGTGGACCAACCACGCTTCGGCGAAAATTCGACGATCAACTGCGGCGCGCGGTGGCGCGTCATGAGGTATAGTATGCGCCGCTCCTCGGACGCAAAGGACTTGCCGATGCGTTCGCCCAGACTCGCGAAGCGCGCGAGGCGAGCGAGGTCGCTTGAGTAGCGCGCGTACAGTTCGGCGACGAGCATCGGCCCCCATGCGGTTGCGCTCACAGCCCCCTCAGATAGACGTGGCCCGTCGGGTCGTGCTGCCGATCGCTGCAATCGCTCGACACTGCGAGCGCCAACGGCGCACCACGGCCGGGCGCCCGGCTCGGTCTGCATGTCGAGAGCCGTTCAACGCCGGAAGCCCGGCTCCACTGGCTTGAGGCCGACGCTGGCCCTCGCTTCCCCACTTTTCTCCGCTTGAGCGGGCGGGGGCGCGTCATATCGGCGCGTACCCGTGAAGGGCCGGCGGCAGGATCACCGGGCCGAACCGGAGGGTCCGCTACGGCGCGGTGAGCGGCCCGTACGTCTCTGGTCGCCGGTCTCGGTAGAACTGCCATACGTTACGCACTTCCAGGATCTGGTCGAGGTCGAGGTCGGCCACCACGACCTCATCCTGGTCCCGAGAGGCTTGTGCGATGCGCTTGCCGCGCGGATCGCAGAAGTAGCTCTTGCCGTAGAACTCGCCGATGTCCCACGGCTGCTCATGGCCGACCCGATTGATGGCCCCGACGAAGTAGCCGTTGGCCACGGCGTGGGCGGGCTGCTCTAGCTCCCAGAGATACTCCGAGAGCCCGGCAACGGTGGCCGACGGGTTGAAGACGATCTCGGCCCCGGCCAGGCCAAGGGCCCGGGCGCCCTCGGGGAAGTGGCGATCGTAGCAAACGTAGACACCGATCTTCCCGACTTTCGTCTGGAACACCGGGTAGCCGAGGTTACCGGGACGGAAGTAGAACTTCTCCCAGAAGCCGGGGGCGCAGTGCGGGAGATGGTTCTTCCGGTACTTTCCGAGGTAGGTTCCATCGGCGTCGATGACCGCGGCCGTGTTGTAGTAGACGCCGGTCATATCCTCCTCGTAGACGGGGACGATCATGACCATGCGATGCTTCCGGGCCAGCGACTGCATGAGATTCACTGTCGGCCCCTCGGGGACCCGCTCGACCATGGCGTACCATCGGGGATTCTGCTCGGCGGGGAAGTAAGGCCCGTAGAACAGCTCTTGCAGGCACAGAACCTGGACGTCGCGGCGCGCCGCCCCCTCGATCAGCGCGACGTGCTTGTCAATCAGGAGCTTCTTGAGATGATCGACCGGCGCGGACGCTGCTTCGCCGACCGAGGCCTGGATGAGCCCTCCCCTCACGACGCGCGGCATAGACGACCTCCCGTGGACGCTCCCGCTGCTGGGATGCCAGACTTTATTCGGGCGGCTGGAAACCTGTCAAGAGGCTCGCGACTTGCAGGGTCGCCGTCGGGCTGAGCCGGGATGACCGCTCGTCACCGGTTGCCGCGAACGGCGCCGCCATCCGAGAGAGCCTGTCCCTCGAATCCCATCTCCGCCCGCGGGCGGGTCGTCCTCGCGATCACGCGGTCGACGTCCGGGCGAGTACGGCGACCACGCCGCCGCCGGGAGGCCCCTGATGCTCGGCCCCGGCGGACACGTAGCACATCGTGTCACCCGTCACTGACGCGACCACGGCGTTCACGACGCCACGGATGTGGCGCGTGTAGTTGATGTCGCCGTCCTCGAACATGACGTGTCGCCGCCCGCGGGTCGCGCCTGACGGGTCGGGCTCGCACTTGGCGAAGACGTTTACCAGTCGCGCGCGGTCCCTCTCCGCCAGCTCGCACTCGACGGACAGCCCCGCCCGCCGGAGCGCCTCGCGCACCGCGGCGGCGTCGATTGCATCCTTCATGACCGCGTGGGCGATCACGAGGGTGCTCGTGGAATGCGTGGAGTTGCCGAGGGCAATGATCTCGCAGTTCATGAGCTCCACGCCCGACGAGGTCGACGCCACGTTCGAGAAGACCGACAAGTCCCGGACGATCACATCGTCGGCGAGCTTGGAGCTCGGCATCTCCCCGGTGGCAGCGCCGATCCCCAGGGCGGCGACCGCCCGCGCGTACGCCATGGACTTGTAGGTGTCGGTGGTCACGACGGAGCGCCCTCGCTTCCGGGCTTCCGCGATCCGCTCGGTCGTGAGCGCACCGGTCTTGATCTGGACGAAGTGAATGTCGTCCGCCGACTCGATCCTGGCGTCCGAGATGGCGGCCCGCACGCCCTCGGCGGCGACCTGAGCATGGACGGCGGTGCCGAACTCCTCGGGCAGGAGATCGCGGGTGTACGCGGTGCCCACCGTGAAGCGCTTTTCCCTCGACTTCGTCTCCCGGTCAGGCTCCCGCGTGAGGATCGTCGCATGGGGGCTCATGAGCCCCTCGGTGCCGCCTGACCAGATGACCGGCACGCGTTTGGCGATCTCCTCGATCTTCCGGTTCGTTCGGCTCGCGAGGAGCAGCTGAAACGACAACGTCGCCAACGCCCGCGTGTAGTCGTTCACGGCGCCGTTGCCCTCGGTCTTGCCGAGGATCGCGGCCACGTGCTCGGCCTTAAAGGCGCCGCTGTCCAGCAGCCGTGTGGCCTCGCTGACGTCGTCGGGAGCCCGCATCCCCACCTTGAACGCCTGGCAGAACATAGTCGATCTCCTGCGCTCCGGTTCGTCGGTCTCGGCTGCCAACGCGATTGGCAGGGTCGCAGGTCGGCGACCCGGATACGCGCCGCTCACCGCGGCCCGGCCGGCGGCGGCTCGAGCGGCGGAAGGCCGGCCGTCCTCGCTCTCTCGTGACTGCTCACCGGCGGCCCCGTGCCGGTAGTAAGGTATTCGGGCTCGCGCCTCCCGGTCAACGCCGCGCGTCGCTCCGCTCCGCAGACGCCGAACGGTTCATCCGGCGCCGCGGCCCCGCTCCCGCCCCTCGGTAACCAGCTCGAGCACGCGGCTCGGGTTGAGCGGCATCTCGCGCACGCGCACGCCGAAGGGGGCGAGCGCGTCGTCCACCGCCTCCGCGATCAGCGCGGGCACCGGGATCGCACCCGCCTCGCCCACGCCCTTGATGCCGAGCGGGTTGAGGGGCGACGGGGTCTCCGTGTGGATGATCTCGATCTCGGGGATCTCCATCGCCGTCGGCAGCAGGAAGTCCATGAAGGTCGCGGCGAGGGGTTGGCCCTGGTCGTCATAGACGATCCGCTCGTAGAGCGCCCCGCCGATCCCCTGCGCCACGCCCCCATGAATCTGCCCCTCGACGACGGTCGGGTTCACCACCGTGCCGCAATCATGCTGGACCACGTACCTGAGGATCTTCACGTCGCCGGTCGCGATGTCGACCTCCACGATCGCCGCGTGACAGCCGCTCGCGAACGTCGCCTGGGGCGGCGCGTAGTACGCGTAGGCCTCGAGGCCGGGCTCCTCGCCGGGCGCGAGGACGGCGCCCTCCCGCGGCTTGACGAGCCGCAGCGCCGCCTCCGAGGCCTCCTTGCCGTAGGCGTAGCGAATCGGATTTGCGACCGTCGCCAGCGCGCCGAGCGCCAGCGCCGTGTCGGGCACTCCCCGGACGCGCACGGCGCCGCCCGTGAGCTCCAGGTCGTCTAGCGAGACCTCGAGGAGCCCGGCCGCGATCCGGAGCGCCTTGTCCCGGACCTTCCGCGCGGCGATCCCGATCGCGTTGCCGCTCGTGACGAGGCCGCGGCTGGCGAAGGTGCCGGCGCCCCAGTTGAACTTCCGAGTGTCGCCGGTGACGACCGTGACGTCGGCGGGGTCGCACCCGAGCGCGTCGGCGGCAATTTGGGCGAATGTCGTGTGGTGTCCCTGGCCCTGGGTGGTGAGGCCGGTGGCCACGTAGACCTTGCCGCTCGGCTCGACGCGGACGTGGGCTCCCTCATACGGCCCGATGCCCGTGCCTTCCACGTAGCAGCCGATCCCGAGGCCGAGGTACCGCCGCTCGCGTCGAGCCTCCGCTTGGCGGCGGCGGAAGTCGGCGGCGTCGATGCGCTCGAGAGCCAGCTCGAGGCCGAGGGGGTAGTTGCCGCTGTCGTAGCGGGTGGGGCCGCCGTCCTGGAACGTCAGCCCCACGTCCCACGGGAACTCGTGCGGCTGGATGAAGTTGCGCCGTCGCACCTCGGCCGGCTCCAGCGAGAGCTCGCGTGCGATCAGGCCGATGACCCGCTCCATGACGAAGGCCCCGTGGGGCCGCCCGGCCCCGCGGTACGGCGTCACCATCGCCGTGTTCGTGTATACGACGTCGAACTCCACCGCGTAGTTGCGGAGCCTGTAGGGGCCGGGGAGCTGGGTCGACGTGATGATCGGGACGACGATGCCATACGGCGTGTAGGCGCCGGCGTCGTGGACGAAGCGGTCGCGGATGGCAAGGATCCGGCCGTCTTCGTCTACGGCGACCTCCACGTCGTGGCGCTGGCCGCGCTCCTGGGTGGCGGCGATCAGGTGCTCGCGGCGGTCCTCCGTCCACTTGACGGGCCGGCCGAGCCGAATCGCCGCGAAGGGCACCAGGATCTCCTCCGGGTAAAAGAGCATGATCTTGGTCCCGAAGCCACCACCGACGTCGGGGGCGATGACGTCCACCTTGAACTCGGGGAGCCCGAATATCCGGGCGAGGCCGTTCTTGATGGGCAGCGGCGCCTGCGTGGACACCCACACCCGCAGCGTCCCCGCACGGCGGTCGTACTCGGCCGCGACGCCCCGCGCCTCGATCGGGCTCCCGCAGCTCCGCTCGATGTAGAGCCGCTCACGGAGCACGCGCGCGGCGCGCGCCAAGGCGCCGGCGGGGTCGCCGACCTGCTGGGCCATGCGGGCCGCCCGGTTGCCGGGGACATCGGCGTGCACGAGAGGCGCTCCCTCGGCGAGGGCAGCCTCGACCGAGGCGACGACGGGCAGGGGCTCCCACGTCAGGTCGATGGCGGCCAGGGCGTCCTCGGCGAGATAGCGGTCGCGCGCCACCACGAACGCGACTGGCTCGCCGACGAAGCGTACTTCGTCGGCAGCGAGGGGTCGGGGCGTTCGCGGATAGGTGAGATGGGGGTTGGGGATGAGCAGCGGCGTCGGCTGGTTCACCTCGCCGAGGTCGGCGGCGGTCAGGACCAGATCCACGCCGGGCAGCGCGCGCGCCCGCGAGGTGTCGATCGAGACGATGCGCGCGTGGGCATGGGGACTCCGGAGCACCGCGCCGTGGAGCCCGTCGGCGGGGTTCACGTCGTCCACGAAGCAGCCGTGGCCGCGGAGGAGCCGCGGGTCCTCGTTCCGGGGGATCCGGGCGCCGATCGCGCGCGTGGTCACCGCCGGCCCATCAGCTCGGCCGCCCGCCGCACCGCGTGCACGATGTTCTGGTAGCCGGTGCACCGGCAGAGATTGCCGGCCAGGTCCCGGCGGATCGTCAGGTCGTCGGGGTGGGGCGTGTCGCGAAGCAGCTCCACCGCAGTCAGGAGAAAGCCCGGCGTGCAGAACCCACACTGGAGCCCGTGCATCTCGCGGAACGCCTCCTGCAGGGGATGGAGCCGCTCCCCGTCGCCGGCGAGCCCCTCGACCGTCGTGATCTGCGCACCGTCGGTCTGCACCGCGAGCAACAGGCACGACCGCACCGCGGCGCCGTCGAGCAGCACCGTGCAGGCCCCGCAGACCCCGTGCTCGCAGCCGACGTGCGTGCCGGTCAGGCCGAGGTGGTGGCGGAGGAAGTCGGAGAGGAGCAGGCGCGGCGGCACGCGCTCGGCGTAGGAGCGGCCGTTGACGTGGACCGTAATCGCAATCTCGGGCGGGGTCACGTGGTCCTGGACGGTGCCCGGCCGGCGCGTTCGATCGCGAGCCGGAGCGCACGCACGGTGAGGGTTCCCGCGAGACGCCGTCGGTACTCGGCCGTCCCGTGGATGTCGCTCGCGGGCTGGATCGTCTGTCTCACCGAATCGGCGGCGTCCTCGAGCACCGCGTCGCTGCCGCGGCGCCCCACGAGCCGCCGCTCGGCGTCTCGCGCGCGCGTCGGGCGACCGCCGACACCGGTGAGGGCGAGCCGTGCCTCGGCGATCGACTCGTCTCGGAGCGTGACCGCCGCGGCGACGCCGACGAGCGCGTAGTCGCCGTGGCGCCGCGCGAACTCGAGCCACGCGTGGCCAGTACGGGCGGGTGGGGCGGGAAACCAGATCTCGGTCAGAATCTCCGTCGACGCGAGGGTGGTCGTGAAATAGCTCCGGTAGAGTTGCTCCGATGTCAGCGTCCGACTGCCCTCGGGACCGCGCACGGTGACGCGTGCGTCCAGGCAGACGGCGACGGCGGGCAGCTCGGCGGCCGGGTCGGCGTGAGCGAGGCTCCCGCCGATCGTCCCCCGGTTCCTGATCTGGAAGTGGCCGACCCAGGGCATCGCGTCGGCCAGGAGCGGAACCTGGCGCGCGACGAGCGCGCTCTTCTCCACGGCCCGCTGCCGCGTCATCGCGCCAATAGCGACGCCATCCTCGCGCTCCCTGATGTACTCGAGCTCGCCGACGCGATTGAGGTCGATCAGCCGCCGCGGCATAGCGAGCCGCATGTTGAGCATCGGCATCAGGCTCTGCCCACCGGCGAGGAGCTTGGTGTCCTCGCCGTCGCGGGCCAGCTCCGCCACTGCCTCCTCGGTCGTTCCCACCCTGACGTACTCGAAGGCAGGCGGCTTCATTCGGCGGCCGGTTCCGGCAAATCGACGCCGGTTCGGCGGCGCGCGGGGGTCACGAGGCCCGAGGCCCTCGAGGCGCTCCGGGGGCCTGGCCGCCCCGGAGGCGCTCTACGGGACCGGCGGGCCACCCTCGTGCGGGCCAGGCCCAGGACTCGTCGCCTGGGGCCCGGGGCGTGGACAAGGTCTTGGTGTGAATGCCTGTGTCCGGGGCCTCGTGTGTGGCGCCGCCGTCGGTGAACGGGCCGCCGTTGTCGATGTTGCTCCCGGAAGCGCAGTCGGGGTAGGGCCACGGCGATGGCGGAGAATAGCGGCGCCGCGCGCCGATTGTCAACGCGGCGCCCCCTTTGGATACGGCCCTGATTGACGGTCTTGCGGTCACCCGCCTCACGAGAGCTCAGGCTGAACGTCCGCCAGCCCGAACGGCGCATCGTCTGGTTCGCCCTCGTGGGCCCCTCGGCCCTGCGCCTGAGCCATACGATTGCGGGGCGACCGGCTGGGTGCCCTCAGGGACATATGGGATATACGATATATTGACAAACTGACTGGCAGAACCTACAGTCGGGCGCTCTACCGGGCGCTCGATGGAGGCGGTTCGGTGCCAGGCGTCGGCGGGGCCCATCGAGGTCGACTCAGGGGGGATGGGCTAGGTGACGCTGGCCGATACGGTCCGCCGCTCCGCAATGACCTGCGGACGGCGATTCCGTGGCGGCTGACCGGACCGTGGCGACCAGGCGCTCGGCCGGCGGCATGCGGCCGGAAGCAGCGGTGGCGCCGTGGCAACGCAGGACGTCCGAGGTGGCGCTAGGCTCGAGCACTGACGCAGAGCCGGCTCGAATTTCACGAAACGAAAGGAGGCTTCCATGTCGAAAAAGGCGACGGGCGCACGCAAGATGACACGACGCCAGGTTCTGAAGGGCGCCGTGGCGACGGCGGCGGCAATGGCCGGATCCCGGGGACTGGGGGTTCCAACCATCTGGGCCCAGAACATCAAGGACATCAAGCTGGTGCAGGCGGGAGGGTCGTATTCGGCGATCATCGACATCGGCAGGCAGGCCAGCAAGGATCTCGGGTTTCAGGTGGAAATGCAGACGGGGGCGCATGACGCGCTGCTGAACCGCTTCGTCACGCAGCCGAATTCGGTCGACATCGCCGACATGGAGTACTTCTTTCTCTACCAGCTCGTGCCCCGGGGCGTGCTCCACTCGATCGACCTCAAGAAGTACAAGTGGTGGGACAAGGTGGTCCCGATCTTCACCAAGGGAGAATACCCCGACGGGCGCAAGGTCTCCCGGGAGGGCACGCTGCCCTTCAAGGTGCAGTATGTCGATGGCCCGGAGTCGATCCACTTTGCTAAAGGGCCGACCCAGTGGGCCACGGCCATTCCGACTGTCTACAACGCGGATACCCTTGGCATGCGGCCTGACCTGGTGAAGCGGTCGATCGAACACTGGTCCGAGCTCCTGAATCCAGAATTCAAGGGGCGTTCCGCGATCGTTGACGTGCCATCTATTGGCATCATGGACGCGGCGATGGCGATCGAGTCACGCGGCGAGATCAAGTACGGTGACAAGGGCAACATGACTAAGGAAGAAATCGACAAGACGACCAAAATCCTGATCGACGCGAAGAAGTCCGGGCAGTTCCGGGCGTTCTGGACGACCTTCGACGAGTCGGTCAATTTGATGGCGGCCGGGGAGGTGGTCATCCAGTCGATGTGGTCGCCGGCCGTGACCGCCGTGCGGTCCCGCGGCATCCCCTGCTACTATGTGCCGCTCAAAGAAGGCTACCGGGCGTGGGCGAGCTGCATCGCACCAATGCGGCATCTGACCGGACTCAAGCTTGATGCGGCCTACGAGTACCTGAACTGGTATCAGTCAGGCTGGCAGGGGGGGTTCATCGCCAAGCAGGGGTACTACAGCTCGGTCCCCGAGACCGCTCGGAAATTCATGACCGAGGACGAGTGGGGCTATTGGTACGAGGGCAAGCCTGCCAAGAGCGACATTAAGGATCCGTACGGCAACTTGATGGAAAAGGCGGGCCAGAAGCGCGACGGCGGCGCCTTCTGGGAACGGATGGGCAAGGTGGCCTGTTGGAATACCTTGATGGACGAGAACCGCTACATGATTCGCAAGTGGAACGAGTTCATCGCCGCGTAGCGTAGGCGGGACGGACCCGGCGGGGCGGCCGCCTGCCCCGCCGGTCGCCCCCTGCGAGCCATGCGAGCGCCCCAGACCACGCCGCCTCGCCTCACGAGCGCCCCCTATCTGCTGGTGGCGCCGCTGGCGCTCGTCCTGGTCGTCTTTTTCGGGATCCCCCTGCTCTTGGTCGTGATCGTGAGCTTCTTCGACCTCGACAAGTTCGACATCATTCCCACGTTCGTCCTCACGAACTACAGCGAGCTGTTTGGATCATCCCTGACCTACGCGCTCTACGCGAAGACCATCAAGTACGCGCTGATTGTCTGGGCCATCACGCTCGTGATCGGCTTTACGGTTTCCTACTTTCTCGTCTTCCACGTGCGGAACGTCCTCTGGCAGATCGCACTCTTTCTGCTCTGCACGGTGCCCTTCTGGACATCCAACGTCATCCGAATGATCTCGTGGATCCCGTTTCTGGGACGCAACGGCCTCTTCAACCAGTCGCTGATGGCGCTCGGCCTCACCCATCGCCCGGTGGAGTTTCTTCTCTTCTCCGACTTCTCCGTGGTGATTGCCTACGTCCACCTGTTCTCCCTCTTCATGATCGTGCCGATCTTCAACTCGATGGCCCGCATCGACCGGGCGGTGATCGAGGCGGCGGCCGATGGCGGCGCCAGCCGATTCCGGATCATCACCGACATCGTGATCCCGCTCTCGAAGACTGGCATCGCGCTAGGCTCCATCTTCGTCATCGCGCTCGTGATGGGCGACTTCTTCGTGGTGAAGGTGATGAGCGGAGGACAGAGCGCCTCGGTGGTGGCCGCGATGTCGAATGAGATCGCCATTCTCCAATATCCGCCCGCCGCCGCCAACGCGGTGTGCCTCTTGGTCATCGTGACGCTCATGGTGGCGGTGATCATGCGCGTCGTCGACGTTCGCCGAGAGCTGTCCGGCTAGCGGTCTGCGATGGTCACCGGTTCGCCGAACGGCCGCCCGTGGACCTTCTATGCGCTGGCGGCGTTCTTTACGCTCTTTGTGCTGTTCCTCTACGGTCCGATGTCCGCGATCTTCATCCTGTCCTTCCAGGGCCCGAACGGCGGACTGACCTTCCCGATGAATGGCGTGTCGTTCCACTGGTTTGCGGCCCTCGTCGCCCAGCAGCGGTCCGGCGATTTTGTCGGGTCGTTCGGTCGGTCAATCACGCTCGCCGCGCTCGTCCTCGTGATCACTGTGGTGATCTCGATCATGGCCGGGCTCGCCTTTCGCTACCGGTTTCGCGGCGCCACGGCCGTCTTCTACATGGCCATCGCCAGCCTCATCATGCCGGGGCTCCTGCTGGGACTGGGCGTGGGCCTGATGTTTCAGTTCGCGCACGTCCCGCCGGCCTGGTTCTCGTCGGCGCTGGGCGCGCAGCTGACCTGGACGCTGCCGTTCGGGCTGTTGATCATGTTCGCCGTGTTCAGCCGGTTCAACCGGGCGTATGAGGAGGCGGCGCGGGATCTCGGGGCGAGTCAGTGGCAGACGCTCTGGCATGTCGTGCTGCCGATCCTCTTGCCGGGGATCATCGGCGTGGCGCTGTTCGGGTTCACGCTGTCGTACGACGAGTTCCCGCGCACACTGATCCCCATCGGGAGCCGGAACACGCTCCCGCTCGAGATCTGGGCGATGACGACGGACGTGACGTCGCCCGCGCTCTACGCCTTGGGGACGCTGACGACGGCCGTGTCGTTCGTCGTCATTGCCCTCGCGCTGACGTCCATTGCGCTGATCCAACGTCGGCGGGCCCGGCGCGAGCGCGACCGCACAGATCGGCGGGACGGACGAACGGGGGCGGCACCACCGGCGGCCTCGGCGCGGGCCGGCGCCGGGCCGGGAGGCCAGTAAGGATGGCGCAGGCCGGGGAAATCGAACTGCGAAATGTCACGAAGCGATTTGATCAGACGCTCGCCGTCGACGACATCTCGCTGACGATTCCCCACGGGGCCTACTGCTGCCTGCTCGGCCCGAGCGGCTGCGGCAAGACGACGATCCTCCGCATGATCGCGGGGCACGAGGCGCCGACGACGGGGGATATCCGGATTGGCGGGGAATCCGTCGCGGGCCAGCCTCCGGTGCGGCGCGGCACGGCCATGATGTTCCAAAATTACGCCCTCTTCCCCCATCTGAACGTCCTCGACAACGTCGCGTTCAACCTCAAGGTGCGCGGCGTCGGAAAGGCGGAACGTCACGCGCGGGCCCGTGAGGTACTCGCCCAGGTGCAGCTGGATCGTCAGTTTGCGGAACGCATGCCGGCGCAGCTGTCTGGCGGCCAGCAGCAGCGGGTCGCCCTGTCGCGCGCGCTGATCACCAAGCCGCGCGTCCTGTTGCTCGACGAGCCGCTGTCGGCCCTGGACGAGTTCCTCCGCCTGCAGATGCGGGGAGAGCTGCGCCGGATCCAGCGAGAGCTCGGGATCACCTTCGTCCATGTCACGCACACCCAGCTCGAGGCGATCGCCGTCGCCGACCTCGTGGTGGTGATGGATCAGGGCCGGATCGAGCAGGCGGCGTCGGCCCACGAGATCTACACGCTGCCGGCGAACGCTTACGTCGCGCGGTTCATGGGCGGGCAGAACGTCCTCGCGGGAACGGTCGTCTCCGTGGACGGCGGCGTGGCGACCCTCGTCGACGGGACCGGCGCCCGGTTCGCGACACCCGTGAAATCCACGGCGCCGGCCGAGGGTCAGGAGATCGCGTGCTGCGTCCGACGCGATCGGGTCGAGGTCGAAAAATTGCAAATGTGGTCGCCGGCGCCGTCCATGCCATCGAGTACCAGGGCTCGTACGTGAAGGTGACGATTGACGTGCCCCGGAGCGAGCAATTCGTGGCCAATCTCGCCGACCACGTGTTCTTCGCGACGCCGCTCGACATCGGTGACGCGGTTCTCGCCCGATGGGCCACCGAGGATGTGCATCTGCTGACGGGAGATTTGACGCAACCCCCCACGGGCGGTCGGCCGGCGCCGCTCCGGGGCCGTGAGGACGGGTCTCGGAGCGGGTGAGCCAGGCCGACGGCCTTCACCGGTAGCCAGGAGGAGCGACCGATGGCAAAGGAGATCTGGTGTGCGTTTGGTGTCGACGTCGACGCGGTCGCGGGCTGGCTCGGGTCCTACGGCGGCGCCGACTCGCCCCTGGACATCTCACGGGGGATGTTTTCGGGGGAGGTGGGCACCCCGCGGCTGGTGCGGCTGTTTGACCGGTTCGGCATCAAGACGACCTGGTTCGTGCCGGGCCACTCGATCGAGACCTTCCCCGAGGAGATCGGCAAGGTGGTGGCGGCGGGCCACGAGATCGGCATCCACGGCTACTCTCACGAGAACCCGATCGCGATGACGCGCGTGCAGGAGGAAGCAGTCCTCGACAAGTGTATCGAGCTCGTACAGAAGCTGACCGGTCGCCGCCCGACCGGATACGTCGCGCCGTGGTGGGAGTTCAGCCCCGTCACGAACGAGCTCCTGCTTCAACGAGGGTTCAAATACGATCACAGCCTGATGCACCGTGACTTTGAGCCCCATTACGTCCGGGTGGGGGATCGGTGGACGAAGATCGATTACTCGAAGCAGCCGAGCGCGTGGATGACGCCGCTCGTGCGTGGTGAGGAGACGAACCTGATCGAGATTCCCGCGAGCTGGTACCTCGATGACCTCCCGCCCATGATGTTCATCAAGGCCGCGCCCAACAGCCATGGCTTTGTGAACCCGCACGACCTCGAGGAAATCTGGCGAGACCAGTTCGACTGGGTCTACCGGGAGTACGACTACGCGGTCTTCCCGCTGACGATCCATCCGGACGTGTCGGGTCGCCCCCAGGTGCTCATGATGCTGGAGCGCCTCTACCATCACATCATTCGGCACCCGGGCGTGCGCTTCGCGACGTTTGACCAGATCGCCGACGACTTTGCGCGGCGTAGCCCCCGCCGGAAATGAGCTGAGCCCCGGCGCCATGTGTGCGTTTTGCGGCGCGCTCGTGCAGGAGCGACATTGGGCTGACGGGCCCGAGCGGCGCGACCCCGAGGCCGAGGAGGCCGCGTCATGGCGTCAGCGCCGGCAGGCGCAGGTCGCCCTCGTCAACCGGATCTTGTGCCAGTATGGGCTCGAGGTTCGGGACTGGAACGGGCACCTCTTCGTGCTGAGCAATCGCACGGGACAGTCCGAAGTGGTGCCGCATCTGGCGACTCTGTGGAGCACGGCCGAGCGTCTCGGGCAGTGCCGTTGCGATCCGTTGGATCCCGCCCTGCTCGCCCGGGTGGAGCGGGAGGGCGCCCTCGGGGCGGAGTCTCGCCGTGGGACCTGATGCGCCGGACCTGATTCCGGTCCACGTCATCACGGGCTTCCTGGGCAGCGGGAAGACCACGCTCCTGCGGCAAGCGCTGGCGTCCCCGGCGTTCGCCAACACGGCCGTCGTCGTCAACGAGTTTGGCGAAATCGCCCTGGATCATCTGCTGCTCCAGCGGGTCGATCCAGACACGGTCGTGCTCCAGACCGGCTGCGTCTGCTGCACCCTTCGAAGCGAGCTCGGGGCGGCGCTGCGCGACCTCTATGAGAAGCGCGAACGCGGGCGGGTGCCGCCGTTCGACCGGCTCGCCATCGAGACGACGGGCCTCGCCGATCCAGCCCCCCTTCTCTTCACGCTGATGGCCGACCCGGTGCTCCGACATCATTTTCGGCTTGGCAGTGTCGTGACGACCGTCGATGCGGTCAACGGCGCCCGTCAGCTGGCCCAGCACCTGGAGTCGGTAAAGCAGGTGGCGGTCGCCGATCGGCTGGTGCTGACGAAGACCGACCTCGTCGATCGGGCCGGCATCGACGGGGTCCGCGCGGCGGTGGCTCGCTACAATCCTACGGCGCCGCTCATCGAAACCCCGACCGCCGCCCTCGCGCCCGACAGGCTCTTCGCGGGGGAGATGTCGGACTCGCCGAGCGGGGGCGACGAGGCGCCGGGTTGGTCGCACGCCCACGCCCAGATCCGGGTTTCCCGGCTGGACGACGGCGGGCAGACGCTCGATCGGCACGCGCGCGACATCTCGGCGGTCAGCCTGATTGTCGATCTCCCGCTGGACTGGCCGGCGTTCGGCACCTGGCTGACGATGCTGCTCCACGCCCACGGCGAAGACGTCCTGCGGGTGAAGGGAATCGTGCGGGTCCGCGGCGTATCGGCTCCCGTCGTGATCCACGGCGTCCAACACCTCGTGCACCCGCCGACCTTCCTTGAGCGGTGGCCGACGGCCGACCGTCGGAGCCGCCTGGTCCTCATCGTGCGGAAGCTGCCGGCGCCGGCCCTGGAGCGGTCCCTCCGCGCTTTTCTGCGGCTGGCCCCGCTCGACCGGCGGGCCGCGTGAGCCCGGCTGGCGGCCTCGACGACGCTGTGCCCCACGGGCGTCGCGGGCGGGGTCGGGGGAGGAGGTCCACATGGATTCGGTGCTGATCAGGAACGGACGGATCGTGACCGCGACCGACGACTACCGGGCCGATATCCTGGTCGAGGGCGGCCGGGTGCGGACGATCGGCCGGGACATCCAGGTCGGTGCGGATGTCGGCGTCCACGACGCCAGTAGGTTCGTGGTGCTGCCCGGCGGGGTGGACGTGCACACGCACCTCGATTGGGACTTTGGCACCGCCCGGACGGTCGACACCTTCGGAACCGGAACCCGAGCGGCCGCCTTCGGCGGCACCACGACCCTCGTCGACTTCGCCAACCAGACCCGGGGGCAGGGCTTGCGGGCGGGCCTCGACGACTGGCACCGGCGGGCGGAGAGCGCGTGTGTGGACGTCGCCGCCCACATGATCGTCCTCGACGTCACCGGCGAGGCCCTCGCCGACATGAAGACCCTCATCCACCGGGAAGGGGTGACCAGCTTCAAGCTGTTTACGGCCTATCCGGGGGTGCTGATGGTGGACGACGGCGCCCTGTTCAAGGCCATGCGGGTCGCCGGCGCCAATGGCGGGATGATCTGTGTTCACGCCGAGAACGGTCCGGTGATTCAGGTGCTGATCGAGGAGGCGGTCGCCCAGGGCCACACGGCACCGAAGTACCACGCCCTCACCCGCCCCTCGCTGATGGAAGGGGAGGCCACGCACCGCGCCATCCGGCTGGCCGAGCTCGCCCAGACGCCGCTCTACATCGTGCACCTCTCGGCGGCGGAGGCGCTCGCCGCCATCACCGAGGCGCGGGACCGGGGCCTCCCGGCGCACGCCGAGACCTGCCCGCACTATCTGTTTCTGACCGACGAGGCCTACGATCGCCCGGGATTCGAGGGGGCGAAGTACGTCATGACGCCGCCGCTGCGGACGCGGGCGCACCAGGAGGCGTTATGGCGCGGCCTGCGGACCGACGACCTCCAGGTCGTCTCGACGGACCATTGTCCCTTCTGCTTCAGTGAGCAGCCCTATGGGCTCCGCGGCTCCAAGCAGCAGGGCCGAGGCGATTTCAGCAAGATTCCCAACGGCGCGCCCGGGGTCGAGACGCGCCTGCCGCTGGTCTTCGACGGCGGTGTGCGGCAGCACGGGTTGTCGTTCAACCGCTTTGTCGAACTGACGGCGACCGCTCCCGCCAAGCTCTTCGGACTCTTTCCGCGGAAGGGCACGATCGCCGTCGGCTCGGACGCCGACCTCGTCCTGTTCGACCCCGAGGAGTCGTGGACGATCCGGGCGGCGGAGGGGCACGGTCGGGTGGACTACACCCTCTTCGAGGAGTACCGGCTCACCGGGCGAGTCAAGAAGGTGTTTCTGCGCGGTCAATTGATCGTCGACGGAGCCCAGTGGCTCGGCAAGGAGGGCACAGGCGAATTCGTGCGCCGCGGCGAATGCGGCAAGGCGTGACGCCCTGAGGACGCACCCGCCACCGACGACGGGCCCGTCGGTCCGGCGGCGGTGTCCGGACGGCCGCGCGGGAGTGGGCCACCGACGCCCACCGCTCGCGATCGCCCAGGATATCGGGATGGAGAACCCCATGGAGAGTTGGCGCAACCGCAAGACCTTGATCCTGAGCCGCACCGACATGATGGGACTGGTGACGCCGGCCGAATACGTGACCTGCGTGGAGCAGGCCTACCGCATGCACGGCGAGGGCCGGTACGTCATGGAGCCGAAGGGCCATATCGTGCTCGACAAGTATCCGGGCGAGTGGGAGGCGATGCCTTCGTACATCGAGGTTCCCGAGGCGGCCGCGTGCAAGTGGGTCTCGATCCGCGAGCAAAACCGCGAGCGCTTCGATCTGCCGACCGTGTTCTCGATTCTCATCTACACGCACCCGGAAACCGGCTTCCCGCTCGCGATCTGCGACGGGAGCTTCCACACCGTCATGCGGACCGGGGCGGCGGCAGCCGTGTCGGTGAAGTGGATGGCGCGCGCCGATGCGGAGACGCTTGCGATCGTGGGCGCCGGTCACATGGCGGAGGGGACGCTGGCGACCTGCAACGAAGTCGGCAAGTGGCGGGACGTCCGCGTCTGGAGCCGAACACAGGCGCGCCTCGAGCGCTTTATCAAGGCGGAGCAGCCGAAATACGACCGGTTCGAGATTCGGGGCTCGACAAGCCTGAAGGATGTCGTCCACGGTGCCGACGTGATCGTGACCGTGACCCCCGCCCGGGCTCCCCTCGTCATGGACGAATGGGTCGCCGAGGGCACCCACATCGCGGCGCTGGGCGCGGACAAGCGGGGCGACCAGGAGCTCGACCCGCGGATCCTCGCGCGCGCCCGAATCTTCGTCGACGACCTCCGCCAGTGCCGCACGGATGGTGAGATCAACGTCCCCCTCGCCACCGGGCTCCTGACCGAGCGGGATGTCGCGGGCGAAATCGGCGAGGTCATTGTGGGCCGGAAGCGCGGGCGGACGTCGCCGTCCGAGATCACCGTCTTCGACTCGACGGGCATCGCCCTGCAGGACTCAGCGACCGTGCCGCTCGAGTACGAACGGGCACGCGCGGCCGGAGTCGGGATCGAAAAGAAGATGATTTCGACGTAGCCGATGTGACCGGCTGACCGCGACTCAACTTAGCCTGGATCGGGCCCCGTCTCCCCCGACCCCGGTGACGCCGATGGACGCGGAATGAATCGTGGCAGCCGGCGCGAGCCACGCCGTTCGGTCGTCATCCGCTGCGACGAACCTCACAGGTCCCAAGCGACCCCGGCCTCGTGTTTTTCCCGCTCCAGGTGGCCGTAGGTTCCTTCAGTTTCCTCGATCGAGGCGTGCCCCATCTGATCCTTCACGTACCGGAGGTCCGCCCCGCCCTCGAGCAGCCAGGTGGCATAACTATGCCGCATCGCGTGGGGCTTTCGGTAGGGGAGCCCGGCGAGGGTCAGGAGCGGCAGCCAGACATCGTTTCGGAAGGTCCCGTACCGGGTGACCCGGCCGACCGAGTTGGGGAAGACAAGCCGGCGTCGATCGGGCGGCCAGTCCTTCACCTGGGCCTCGAGGCGGACCGCGTCCACGTGGGCGCGGAGGGCCTGCAGGGCCCCCGGGCTCTGCACCTTGATCCAGCGCCCCTCGCCGTCCTTGCAGGCCTCGATGCGGCCTGACGTGGAGGCGGCCGCGCGCCCAGTCGATGTCCTCCTGCTTCGAGCGCCGTCGTCTCCCCCCAGCGCGTGCCGCACGCGAACGAGACGGCGAGGAAGGCGACCCAGCGGGGGTAGTGCGTCCGGCAGACCTCGAGGAGTCGTTGCGCCTCCTCGCGGCGAAACCACTGGAGGTCCTGCTGGCGCGTGGCCTTCGAGACCTTGCCGACGAAGAAGGAGAGCTCGGCGGCCGGGTTCGGCCCGGGCCAGCGATGCGCGTGCATCTGCCACTGGTAGAACTTCGTGAGCGGCCCGCGGATCCCCTCGATCACCGCGCGCGACTTCCCCGCGCGGCGGGCGGCCAAGATCGCGGCGCCGACGTCCTCGCGTGTAATCAGGTTCCAGGGGATCGCGCCGAGCTCGGGGTAGGCCCACCGCTCGAGCCGGCTCCGGTAGACGCGGGCGCTCGAGGCGCGGAGGTTGCCGAGCGTCACCTGCTCGGCGAGGAACGTGGGGAGCGCCTCGCGGAGCGGCGCGTAGGTCTTGGCGCTCTCGGTACGGGCCTCGGCGAGCGCCGAGCCCAGGTCCACGCCGGCGAGACCCAAGCGGTTGAAGTGGCGCACGAGGTCGATCGCGTCCTGCTCGGTGTCGACGACGCGCGTGAGCCGCTTGGCGTTGGCGGGGCGGATCAGGACCCGGAACTTCGCGCCGTGGGCGATGTAGGTGGCGGTGATCGTCGCGGCGCCCTTCACTTCGCCGCCCTCAGCTGTTGCCGAAGCCCCCGCTCGACCAACGCCTGGACTGTCGTATCCCGTGTGACGGCCGCGAGCTTCACCCGCTTCAACAGCCTCGGGTCCAGGCGGACCGTCACTTTCACCTTCCCATCCGTATACTCGCCCATCGCCATGAGACGCACCTCCCAGGCCGAGCGTATACGGCATGCCAGCGTTCCTCCTAGGTTTTTCGTCGGAGATCATCACACCGCGCTCCAATCAGGATGCAGCAGACCGGCCGGGGCGAAGGCGGTCTGGGCCCGGAGGGTCAGCGTCGTCGTGGAGAGCGAGGCTGGGGGCCATGAGGTGGCAGATCGCCTGCAGGAGGACCAGCCGGCCGACCGGGCCGGCGTCCGGGAGAGCGACCTGCTCAGGCATGGGCTCACTCATCGGCGCGGGCCGTGCCAATATAGCGGTGCGATCGCCAATGAGAAAGATCGTGCTCATCGCATCCTCTCGTCTGCTTGGAGGGGCGCTGCGGGTGCCGCTCGCCCGACGTTCGCCAACGGCTTGCGCGTATTGGGCACCTGGGCGGGGTGGAGCCCGAGATCGCGGAGTACGCGCGCGAGGACGGACTTCCCACGTTGGCGGTATTGACTGAACCACGTGTCGAACTCTGAACGCCGCACGACGAGGCGGTTCCGGCCGTACCGGTAGCAGGGCAGCGCCAGCCCAGGTGGGAGGGCGAGATACTTCCGGAGTTGGCGGACGCTTACCTTCGAGTAGGCGGCGAGCTGCTGGAGGGTAAGATACTCGTCGATCACGGCGCTTTCATCCGAGTGTCCCCGATGACGAGCCGAGCCCCGGCAGCTGGTGGACACGAACTCCCTCGCCGAGCGGCGACAGCCGGATTCCTGCGTGCTATCATGGGCACGGTGGTGACCACATGAGGATCAGCAGCGTTCGGGAGTTCCGTGACAAGGCGACCGGCTTTCTGCGCTCGCGGGATCCCATTCTCGTCACGCGACGGGGAAGGCTGGCGGGAATCTTCTTTCCCACGCCAGCGGCCACGCTGCCCCTCGAGCTGAAGCGCGAGCTCTTCACCCGCCTGAGCGCGGAGATCGGGCGCCGCATCCGGCGTCAGGCGCTGAGCGAGAAGGACGTCGAGGCCGGCTTCGAGTCGTGGCGCAAGACCCGGCGTGCGCCTCGTCGCCGACGCTAACGTTCTGCTGTCGGCGGTGACCGGGGGACGCGCACGGCTGGTCCTGGCCCGGGCGGATCTCGCCGACGTCGTGACGACGGTCGCGGCCCTGGACGAGGTCAACGAGTACGCCGAGCCGCTCGCCCGCAAGCTGCGCCTGCCGCTTGGTACGGTGTTGTTGGCCGTGGCGACGCTTCCGGTCACGGTGGTGGACCGCGATGAATACGCCGCGTCACTGCGCGAGGCCGGGCGGCGGATCGGACAGCGCGACCCAGACGACATCGATACCTTTGCCCTGGCCCTTCATCTCCATGCCCCGGTCTGGTCCAACGATCGGGATTTCGAGGGTGCAGGCGTCGAGTGGTACACGACAGCGAGACTCCTCAAGACGCTCGAGCTCGGGCATGGTTGACGTGTCGTCACCCCCGCGCCGGACGACCCAGGACGGGTTCACAGCTCGCGGTCCCAGGCCCGTTCGCGGGATCCCGCCGGACGATGCGGTGGTAGTGGCGCCGCGGCCGGCGTGCGCTCTCGGCCGGCTTCACGGGCGCGGCGTGTGGCACGCTCCGGGGCGGCCGGTGCGTGGTGCTCCACGACCTCCTGCGCCGTGCGCTTGGTGACCTCGCGGCTGAGCGCTCGTCCCAGCGTGCGAGCGTCGTTGGTATAGATCTCGGCCTCGGCGCGTGCCCGCGAGACCGCCACGTACGCCAGGCGACGATTCAGGAGCGGCGCATGAGCGGTTCCCGTGTCGATGTGGAGCAGTACCCGCTCGGCCGTCGCGCCCTGGCTACTGTGGCTCGTGACCGCGTAGCCGTGGTCGAGATGCCGCGGCGCGCGGCTGCTGACCTGTACCGCGCGTCCGGAGTCCAGGCGGATGGCGAGGGTCCCGGCGCCGTCGATCTGCTCGATCGTGCCGAGCTGGCGGTTGGCGATACGCGCGGCACGGTCGGGCGCGGTGAACTGCACTCGATCGCCCACCGAGAAGTCCCGGCCTGCCTCCCGGTAGACGCTCACGCCGTGCAGGCGCCGGGGATCGTAGGTGCGGCGTGCACCGCCCGTCCGGTCCACGGTGAGGAGGTTCTGCTCGCGATCGACGTCCACCACGCGCGCGTACTCCCCGGCCCCGAGCCCGAGGGCCCGGCTGCCGCGGGTGTAGCGAATGCGATCGCCGACGTCGTAGCGCGCAGCCCATCGCCGGTCCGCACCGGTGAGCTCCCCGCGCGGCACGAGCACAGTCAGGCGGTGATCCGTCGCGGCGACGAAGCCGCGCGCCTGGAGCTCGCGGCGAATGC
>QHRX01000328.1 GCA_003221455.1 Candidatus Rokuibacteriota bacterium | reverse complement strand
AGGCCCTCGTCGACGAGTTCCAGGACCGGCCGTTCACGGTCCACCTGTTCCTGAGCCACACGCACTGGGATCACATCCAGGGCTTCCCGTTCTTCATGCCCGCCTATCAACCGACGGCCACCATCCACATTTACGGCTCGACCGGCCTGGGGCGCCCGCTGGAAAAGCTGATGCGGGGGCAGATGGACCCGGACTACTTCCCGGTCGCGCTCGGCGAGCTGGCCTCGACCCTCCTCGTCCACGAGCTCCGGGGCACCACGGTGGAGATCCGCGACGTGACGATCACGACCGCGTACCTCAACCATCCGGGGATGAACCTGGGGTACCGCGTCGCCCACGGCGGCAAGACCCTCGTCTACGCCACCGACAACGAGCCCTACCGCGTGACGCTCGACCGTCTCGGGCTGCGGGGGTCGGCCGGCCGCGACTTCGGCCGGCGGCTCGACGAGGAATTCATCCGGTTCGTCGAGGGCGCCGACCTCTACATCGGCGAGGCCCAGTACACGGACGAGGAGTACCCTCGGCGGATCGGCTGGGGGCACTCGTCAGTCTCGGCGACGGTCGAAGCGGCGCTCGCGTCGCGGGTCGCGTCGCTCGCCCTCTTCCACCACGATCCAATGCACGACGACGCGACGGTGGCCGGGATGGCCGACGCCGCGCGCCGTCTGATCGCGGCGCGGGGGTCGGCGATGCACTGCTTCGCCGCCCGGGAAGGGGCGGTGATCGACCTCTGACCCCCTCGGGCTACTTGCCGAGAGGGGTATCCCGGTAGACGCCGACCGTCACCTCGACGTCCTCGGCCTGCCCGTTGCGGAGGACGCCGAGGCGGACACGGGTCCCAACCGGCGTGACCGCCACCAGGCGCTGGAGGTCCTTCGGCGCCTCGACCGGGGTGCCGTCGAACGAGACGACGACGTCGTTGGCGCGGAGCCCGCCGCGCGCGGCGGGCTCGCCGGGCATGACCTCACGGATCACGGCGCCGCGCGGCTCCTTGAGGTTGAGCGTCGTCAGCTCCTCGTCGCCGACCTCGCCGATGCTCACGCCGAGCCAGCCCCACTCGATCTTCCCCTTCTCGGCGAGCTGCGGCAGGAGCTGCTTCAGGAGGTTGGAGGGGATCGCGAAGCCGATGGAGCCGTTGCGAGCCGCCATGCTGTTGACGCCGATGACCTCGCCGGCCATGTTGACGAGGGGGCCGCCGGAGTTGCCCGGGTTGATCGCGGCGTCGGTCTGGATGAAGTCGAAGCCCGGCGCGGCGACGGAGAGCGGCGCGCCCTTGCGGCTCACGATCCCGAACGAGACGGTCTGCTCGAGGCCGAACGGATGGCCCAGCGCCAGCACGAGCTCGCCGACTCGCACGCGGTTCGAGTCGCCGAGGGGCAGCACGGGCAGGTTGCTCGCGCCGTCGATCCTGACCAGGGCGAGATCGACCCGGTCGTCCTTGCCGGCGACCTTGCCCACGAACCGCCGACCGTCGGCCATCCGGATCTGGATGGCGTCACCGACGTCGACGACGTGGGCGTTCGTCACGAGCAGGCCGGCCGCGTTGATGAAGAAGCCCGAACCGGTGCCACGGCGGGCCTCGCTCGGCGGCTCCGGCTTCTCGCTCGCGGTCGCGCCGCCGCCCCGTCCCACGCGGACCTGGACGAGCGCCGGCGGGCCTCGCTCGGCGGCTCCGGCTTCTCGCTCGCGGTCGCGCCGCCGCCCCGTCCCACGCGGACCTGGACGAGCGCCGGCTTGAGTCGCTCGGCGAGCTGGCTCAGCAGCTCGTCGAAACGGGCCAGCTCCGGGGCCGCCTGCGCTTCCGCCGACTCCGTCCAAAGCGCCGGGTCGGCCGCCAAGGCGGGGGCGACGCAGCCGACGGCGAGAAGGACGATCGCTACGCGGGCGACGGTCGTCGCGGGGGCGAGCAGGCGCATCAGGCCCTCCTTTGATTTCCCCCAGTATAGCGCGCCGGCCCGCGGCGCCTAGCGATTCGCCTCACGGACGAGGTGGCCGAGCTCGGGGATCACGAGCTTGTCCATCGCGAGGCGGCAGGCGTTGGGCGAGCCCGGCAGCGAGACGACGATCCGCCCGGCGCGCACGCCTGCCTGGGCGCGCGACAGCATCGCCGCCGGCCCGATCTCCTGGTAGGACAGCATCCGGAAGAGCTCGCCGAAACCCGGCAGGTGTTTGTCGAGCAGCGCCTCGACCGCCTCGAAGGTCGAGTCCCGGGAGGTGATGCCGGTCCCACCGCTCAGGATCACCGCCTGGACCGCGGGGTTTGCGCACTGCTCGCGCACGATCCGCTGGACGTCGGCCGGCTCGTCCCTGCTGATGGCAGACCCGACGAGCGTATGCCCGGCGCGGGCGAGGAGGTCGCGGACGACCCGGCCCCCCGTATCCGTCTCGGGAGTGCGGGTGTCGGAGATCGTGAGCACGAAGCAGGCGACGGACGTCGGCGCGTGCGCGCGGTGCTCGCGCGGCGTCGCGTCGGGCCCCGTCATGTCAGTCGGGCATCTCCACCAAGATGTCTTCGGCCTGGACCCGCACCCGGTAGCGTGGCACCGATTCTCCCGGCACCGTCATGCAGGCGCCCGACCTGGCGTCGAACTCCCACCCGTGCAGCGGGCAGATCACGATCTCGCCCTCGACCTGGCCGTCGCCGAGCGAGCCCGACTGGTGCGGGCACTCGTTGCCGATGGCGACGACCTCCCCGCCGAGGTTGAAGAGGGCGATGTCGCGCCCGCCCGCGTAGACGGCGAGGCCCGTTCCGGGCGGGAGGTCCGCCACCCGCGCGACCTTAACCTCCGTAGGCACGATTCAGCACCTCGACGATATGGAGGACCCGCACGCCCGCGCCGCGCTCGCGGAGGCCTTGCGCCAGCTGCAGGATGCACCCCGGGTTCGCGGTCACCACCGCCTCCGCCCCCGTCTCGAGGACGTGGCGCGTCTTCCGTTCGAGGAGCCGGCGCGCCATCTCGGGCTGCGTCAGGTTGTAGATGCCCGCCGAGCCGCAGCACCAGTCTGCCTCCTGGAGCTCGACGAGCTCGAGGCCGGGGATCTGCGCGAGCAGCTTCCGCGGCTCTCCCCGGATCCGCTGGCCGTGCACGACGTGACAGGGGTCGTGGTACGTCGCGGTCATCGGCACCGGGCGGAGGGGGCCGCGCAGCGGCTCCCGCGCCAGCTGCTCCGAGATGTCGCGCACGGACGTGGAGAACGTGCGCGCGCGCGCCGCCCAGGCCGGATCGTCCGCGAGGAGGTGCCAGTACCCCTTCATGTGGGCGCCGCAGCCGGACGTGTTCACGACGACGGCGTCGGCGCCCGCGCGCTCGAAGGTCGCGATCGTCTGCCGGGCGAGGGCCACGGCACGCGCGTGGTCGCCGCCGTGGGCGTGCAGCGCGCCGCAGCAGCCCTGACCGCGCGGAACCACGACCTCGTAGCCGTTCTTCGCGAGCACG
>QHRX01000253.1 GCA_003221455.1 Candidatus Rokuibacteriota bacterium | reverse complement strand
AAGAGGTCCTCCCGGTAAGCGGCCAGGAACATGCCGTGGTACTGCGGGACCGCGCGCCAGATGCCGTTGACGTGGGCGCCTTCGTAGCCCGAGGAAAGCACCTTGCCGTGCTTCCTCTCGAGCTCGGCGACGAGGTCGGACACGTCGACGAGCTGGGGCTCGTAGAGCCAGGGGAAATGCATCCGCATCTCGACGAGGTCGTGGCCGGCCTGCGTCTGCACCTCGGAGGCGTACTTGGACGGTTGCTGGGGATGCGCGATGTGGTCGATGCGGATCCTGATGCCAGTATCCTTGGTGAACCGCTGGCCGATCTCCGAGAGCTTTTTGTCGGAAGCCGGCGCGAAGTTGTTCCAGCAGAGATACGAGATCTCCCACTGCTGACCTCTGGCGGGCGGGATTCGGCTGGCGAGAATGGCGGCGACACCGCCGCCGGAGGCCGTCAGGAACGCGCGTCGGCTGAGTGCCATGGCCTGGTCCTCCTGATCGCCACGGATGGGGGATCCGACGCCGGAGATTGCAGCCGGAGAATATGACCGACCGTGGAACCTGTCAAGGACTGTCTGCGAACCGTCTGCGCAGCAGTCTGATCCGTGACTGACGTACAGGTGCGGTCGGCAATAGCCTGCGGTATGGTATCCACCAGAGCAGAGCGATCATGACGGAGACACCCCGCCTCTCCACTCCGGAGTTCTTCCGCCCGTCGCTCGAGTACCCTCGGATCCCCTACGACCGAATGCTCACGCACGCGGCAAGCCGGTGGCCCGAGAACGTCGCCGTCGTCTGCGGCGACGTGAGCTTGACCTACCGGGAGCTCGAGGCCCTCGCCAATCGTTTCGCGCACGCTCTCGCCCGCCTCGGAGTGAAGCGAGGAGAGCGGGTGTGCCTGTTCATGACCAACTGCCCCGAATACATCATCGCGTTCTACGCCATCGCCCGCATCGGGGGTGTCGTGAGCCCCATGAACCCCTCATACCGGGAGCGGGAGGTGGAGTACCAACTTGACGACTCGGAGGCTGTGGCGGCGGTGGTGCAGACGGAGCTGCTGTCGATCGTGGAGGCGGTGCGGGGGCGCCTGAAGCACCTTCGACACGTTATCCCCGTCGGGGCCGGAGCTCCCTCGGGGAGCGGGCTGCGTTCCTTCCCCGCGTTGATCGCGCCTGAGCCGACCACCGCCCCCGCCGCCGTCGACGTCGGCTGGGACGACATCGTCGCCCTCCCATACTCGAGCGGCACGACCGGCTTCCCCAAAGGGGTACTGCTGAGCCACAAGAATCTCGTCTGCAACAACATCCAAATGGTGGCGGGCGGGCGCTTTCGGGAGACGGACCGCCTGATGATCTTCCTGCCCTTCTATCACATCTACGGGGCCATGTTGATGGGCGCATCCGTCTACGCCGGTGCGACGGCAGTCCTGATGGAGCGCTTCGAGCCATCCGAGTGCATGCGCCTGATCCGGAAGCACCAGATCACGCTCTTCTTCGTTGTGCCGCCGGTGCTCGTTATGCTCACGGCGTGGCCCGCCCTCAAGGACCACGACCTCCGCACCGTGCGCTTCACGATGTGCGGGGCTGCGCCCCTCGCCCCTGAGGTGGGCCGCCGATTCACCGAGCTTACTGGTGTGCCGGTCGTGCAGGGGTACGGGCTGACCGAGGCCTCGCCCCTCACGCACCTGAACGCTGTCTACGACCAGTCCCTCAACGTCCCGGAGTCTGTCGGACTCCTCGCCCACGACACCGAGCAGAAGGTGGTGGACGTGGAGACGGGCGAGAGAACTCTTGGGCCCGGCGAGGTGGGGGAGATCTGCATCCGCGGGCCCCAGGTGATGGAGGGCTACTGGAAGGCCCCCGAGGCCACCGCCGCCGCCCTTCGGGACAGCTGGCTCTACACGGGTGACATTGGCTACGTTGACCCGCGCGGCTACACCTTCATCCAGGATCGCAAGAAGGAGATGATCAAGTACAAGGGGTTTGGCATCGCCCCCGCCGAGATCGAGGCACTGCTCTTCGAGCACCCCGGGGTGGCGGACGCCGCCGTGATCGGCAAGCCGGACCCGGAGGCTGGCGAGGTCCCGAAGGCGTTCGTCGTGCGGAGACCGAGCCACCCCCGGCTCACGGAGGCAGAGCTCATCGCCTTCGCGACGGGTCGGCTCGCCAACTACAAGGCCGTGCGGGAAGTCGAGTTTGTCGACGCCATCCCCAAAACGGCCTCGGGCAAAATCCTCCGCCGGGTGCTCAAGCAGCGGGAACTGGAGAAGGTGCGACAGACGACGAAGGCCGGCGGCTGATCGTCGGACCGTGAGTCGCCTCATCCGTGGCGCGGGCGCCCACCGTGGACCGATTCTGGCTTTCGACAACGCCGCGGGGCCCGGACACGGCGCCGGGGAGAGCCTCCGATCCGAGGTCAGGCCCGGACGACGATGACGCTGCCGAAGGAGGGGGGGCGCGCACGGGGGTTTCGGCGTCCCTCGACGAGCCCGAGTCGGCGGACGTCAGTGTTCTCTGGAGCTGTCGGCCTCGCCCGTCGAAGCCGAAGTTCGGGCCCGATCTTCGCACAGCGCGCCCTCATCTAGCAGACCCTGCGCGGGGGCGATAAACCGGCGAGCCGCGCGCTCTCCTCCCAAAGGCGCCGGGCCGCGCCATCGTCTTGCGCCGCGGCCGAAGGGAACGCCGGTCTGCATCCCTTGAAGTAGAGACCGTTCGTGTCTTGCACCTCCGGCGATGAGGCGAGATAGACCGTGGTCGCCGCCCCCTTTTCCTCCGAGATGGCGAAGAGGCGCTTGGCGATCGACAGGGCGACGCGGAACGCGCCGTCATTGTTGTCGCCGAAGCCCGAAGCCACGAAGCCAGGATGGAGGCAGTTCGCCGTAATGCCGGTTCCCTGGAGACGACGCGCCAGCTCGCGGGTGAAGAGGATATTGCAGAGCTTCGAGCGTTGGTACGCGGTCCAGCCGCTGTAGTGTCGCGCGCCCTGTAGGTCGTCGAAGTCGAGCGTCGCGCCGCGATGCGCCTCCGAGGCCACGCTGACGATGCGCGACGGCGCGGCCGCCGCGAGCCGCTCCTTGAGCAAGGCGGTCAGAAGGAAGTACGCCATGTGGTTCAAGGCGTAGGTACGCTCGAGCCCGTCCCGCGTCACGTCGCGCCGGCGAAAAATGGCGCCGGCGTTGTTGACCAACACGTCGACGCGGGGGAGAGCGGCGGCGAGCGCCGCACCCAAACGCCGTACGTCCTCGAGCCGAGCGAGATCGGCGTAGTGGATCTCGGCCTGAACCCGGGGCGCTCGCCGCCTGACCCGCAGAAGCGCCGCTTCGCCCTTCGCCGTGTCGCGGCCGACCAGGACGAGCCGCGCCCCCATGGCGCCGAGGTGCTCGGCCGTCACGAGCCCGATGCCCGAGGTTGCGCCGGTCACGACGCAGATCTTGCCCTCGAGAGCCGCCATCGGTCGCCCCGTCCGTTCTCCCAGAAGCCCGCGCCCGACCATGTTCTTCAGACGCGGGCCATACGGTCTCCCGACTCACCCGTAGTCTACAAGAATCTGCGTGAGCGCCGCGTCGAAGTCGGTCGAAGCGGCGCCGGGGTTGGCGGTGCCGTGGACGGCGCGGGGGCCAAGCCACATGTGAAGACCATGAGAACCAGATGAGAAAGTAGGAGCCCCCGCCCGACGGCGAGCCTGGCAAGCACCGCCGCGGCCAACCCGACCGTCTCAAGAATGGAGTTGAGAGGTAGGAGCGCGGAGGAGGCAGATGATGCGCAGGTTGGTCTTGGCACTGGCGATCGTGGCGATCGCGGCCATGCCCGCCCAGGCCCGAGGGGGCGGCGGGGACAGGGGCGGCGGGCACGTCGGTGGCCACGACGGCGGCCACGAGCATTTCGAACACTTCGGCGGCCACGAGCGGTTTGAACACTTCGAGCATTTCCACCACGGTTTCGTGGGCCCACGCGTGCTCATCGGACCGGAGACGTTCTGGTATCCCCCCACATACCCGTATTACCCACCACCGGTCTACGCCGAGCCATCCCAGGGGTACGTCCAATCGGCGCCAGGGTACTGGTACTACTGCACGAGCGCCGGGGCCTACTACCCGAATGTTTCGAACTGCGCCGAGGCCTGGCTTCCGGTGCCGGCTCCGGTCCAGTAGGGCGGCGGCCCGGTCAAAGGAGGATTGAGATGAAGCCCATGCTGATCGGATTGATCGGGCTCGCGCTGGCGGCGATGCTCGGAGGGTGCGCCACGCTGGAGCCTCGCCAGGCAGAGCACGGAGGACCCGGCTACGGACGAGACGACGCGGCGCTGACGACGCCGAGCCCGATTGGCGGGACCGTGGACAGCGGCGGTGTGCTGGCGGGCGGCCACCCGGCCGGCATGCGGGGCGGCCACAGGTAGGGTTCCCGCCATCGTTGAGAGGCCGCGCCGACGGCCTGGCTGCGGCCAGGTCGTCGGCCGCCGTCAGGGAACGTTGGAGCGTCGCGGCGCGTCGTCGGTGATCACCGAGGACCACTGTCTCCGCCGCCGCCCGAGGGCCGGGAGGGTGTGAGACGCCAATTCGGCGCCCCGTCAGCCCTGACATGCCTGTCAACGCCTAGCATCACTGGTCGATCATCAGGCGCGCTCCTGACGGTCGGGGCGCCGGCTCGTGACGCCGCCTGTTCCGCAGCGGCCGCTCTGACGCCCGCGTTCGAGCGGCGTTTCGTCGCACCAGCCTCTCCGACAATCCGCGGCCTCCGGCGTCGTTTCGACCCCCGCCCATCGCGCGTCCCGGGAATTAACCGATGATCCGGCGCACATTGGCGCGAGCGTCCGGCGGAGTGGCCGGCAAGAGGCTGTGGCCAGCGTCTGGCGGTCTGCCTCAGGTCTGCGCGCCAGGTCTACAATGAGGCGGCATGGCCGAGCGAACCAGCAGCGGGGGCGCGCGCGTACGGAATTGATCGACGCCACGCGGGGCTCTGTGCCTTGGCGCAAGAGCGCGAGCGGTGGAGCGCCGGCTTCTAGGCGTGGCGTACTCAGCGTCAGCTCCCCGAGCTATGCCCTTCGCCTCCGTTAGCGCCCGCTTCGAGGGTGTCCGTGCGCGGCTGTCCGGCCGTGCGGAGCCAGACCAACCGGCACTCGGCCGGTGGATCCTCTTTAGCCTCACGATCGGAATCGTCGCTGGCCTCGGCGCGCTGCTCCTCCAGTGGGGCATTGACTCGGTGAACCGGCTCACCCTTGTCGGGATCGCCGGTTTCAGCGCGCCCGGCCTTCCCACTGAGGGGGGCACCCTCGGCCAGACCTACCTGCCGTCGTATCGGTGGTGGATCTTCCTGCTCGTGCCCTCGCTCGGGGGCCTCGTCAGCGGCTGGATCGTTTACACGTGGGCCCCGGAAGCCGAGGGACACGGCACCGACGCCATGATTCGTGCCTTTCACCGTGAGGGCGGCTACATCCGCGCCCGGGTGCCGATCGTCAAGATCGTCGCCTCCGCGGTGACCCTCGGGACGGGAGGCTCCGGAGGGCGGGAGGGACCCATCGCACAGATCGGCTCCGGGTTCGGCGCGTGGCTCGCCACGGCACTGAGGGTGTCGGAGTACGAGCGCCGGATCATGGTGTTGGCGGGTGCCGCCGGCGGAATCGGCGCCATCTTCCGTGCCCCCCTCGGCGGCGCGCTCATCGTCTGCGAGCTGCTCTACCGAAATATGGAGCTCGAGCACGAGGCCGTGATCCCGGCGCTCCTGACGTCGGTCGTCGCCTATACCGTCTATGGCCACTTCACCGGGTGGGTGCCGATGTTCAAGACGTCTGGCTTCACGTACAGCCACCCACGGAATCTCTTGATCTACCTGTTGCTTGGCGTAGTCGTGGCCGCCCTTGGATGGTGCTATGTGAGAGTGTTCTATGGCATGCGGGATCACGTGTTCGCGCGTCTCCCCATTCCGCGGCACTTCCGGCCTGCTGTCGGTGGTCTCCTCACGGGCCTCGTCGGCCTCGTGGCGCCGCAGGCGATCAGCCTCGGCTACGGCTGGCTGCAGATCGGGATGCTCGACAAGCTTACGCTCGCCGACTACCTAAAGGGCGGCGTGGGCAAGATCCTCGCGACGGCCTTCACCATCTCCTCCGGAGGGAGCGGGGGTGTCTTCGGTCCGGCGGTCGTCATCGGGGGGTTCGCGGGGGGTGCGGTCGGCACCTACTTCTCCCACGAGCTCCCGGACTGGAACCTCCACATCGAGGACTTCATCCTCGTCGGCATGGCCGCCTTCTTCGGCGGTGCGGCCAAAGCGCCGATCGGCGCCATTCTGATGATCAGCGAGATGACGGCCGGGTACGGACTGCTCGTCCCGCTGATGCTGAGCACGGCCGTCGCCGTCGTACTCGTGCCCACGCGGGTCAGCCTCTACGAGGAACAGGTCGATGGCAGCGTCAGTTCGCCCGCCCATTTCGACCGGTATCTGACGCAGGTCCTGAAGGTGCTCCGTCCCCCCGCGCCCTCCGCCGAGGCGACGCCGGACACGCCGACGGCGTCGCGAGGAGAGTTGACCGTCCTCGAGGCGGAGGTGTCCTCCGCGTCGCCGGTCGTCGGCAAGCGGCTCCTTGACCTGCGTCTCGAGGACGCGGGGCGACTGGTGGCCATCCGCCGGGGACCGGCCACGATCGTTCCGACCGGGCAGACGACCCTTGTGGCGGGCGACCGAGTCGTTCTCATTGCGAGGCCGGGAAGGGCTGAGGCTGTCCTCGCGCTGCTCCGGGGTCCCGCGGAATGAGCTCGAATCCCGCCGCGCTCGCCCGTCGGGCGTCCGGGCCGGGGGCGCTCGAGATGGACTCGCATCGGTCGCAGGTCGTGGAGTCGTCGCGGCGGGGAGTCAGGCGATCCGGATGATGCCACGGTCAATCGGCGTGAAGCGCTCGCTGACCTGCGGGTCGTGACCGGCGACGATCAGCCGCTCGGGACCGGCCAGCGCCTCGATCGTCTCGAAGGCCGCGAGCATCTCGGGGAGGTCGGCGAGGATCTGGACCGGCTGGCGCTTCTCCACGTTACGGTAGAAGTGTGAGGCGTCGGAGGTGAGGACGACCGTGCCCCGCGCGGTCTGGACGGTGACGATCTGGAGCCCCGGGGTGTGGCCACCGACCCGGTGAAGGCCGATTCCGGGAAGCACCTCGCGGTCGCCGTCGATGATCCGGACCCGGTCGGCGTAATTCAGGGCCACGAGCCGCGCCAGCGCTTCAGGGTTCACCGACTGCCGGAAGGCCGGGCTGCGGCCGAAGGGTCCCGTCCAGAAGGCCACTTCGTCCCGCTGGATCCAGTGCTCGGCGGCCGGGAACAGGCTGTGTCCCGCCCAGTGGTCGTAGTGGAGGTGCGTGATGAGCGCGATGGGCACGTCGGCCGGCTTGACACCTGCGCGCTCGACCATCTCCGCCGGGCTGACATAGTCGCGCATCCCGCGCGCTCGGGCGTCGTCGTCGAGGCAGCCGGTGTCCACGAGGACGGGACGGGGGCCGCCGAGGATCAGCCAGACGAAGTAGTGGAGCGTGAGGGTGTCGTGAGACGCCTCGCGGTAGAAGAATTGGCAGGCGGTCGTGTCCCGCTCGGCATACTTCAGCGCGAAGACTTCGTACATGACTCCGCGCGCCCTCCGGGCGTGTCCTCTGGCATCGGACGGCTGTCGGTGGCACGGATCTCCACCCCCGCCCAGCGCTCGTAGAGCTGGGCGATCGCTGTGAGGTCCTGGCTGCCGAGGCCCAGCGTGACACCGATCCGCCAGACGTTCGCCACGGATTCGGCCACGATGGTCGGCACCGCCAGCTCTTCGGCAAGCTCCTCGAAGAGCTTGACGTCTTTGAGCATGAGCTTGAGGAGGAAGCCGAAGTCGAACGTTCCCGTCAGCACCGACCGGGGGAACTTCTCCTGAGTTGCGCTGTTGCGCCCGCTCGAGGCGTTGAGGATGTCCAGGGCCACCGGGGGCGGGATCCCGGCCTTGGTGGCTACCACCATCGCCTCGGCGGTCGCCACGAGCGCGGTGGCGGACAGCATGTTGTTGGCGAGCTTCATCGCTTGGGCCTGGCCGGGCGCGGCGCCGACGTAGAAGACGTTCTTGCCGACCACGGAGAGGAGCGCCTTCCAGGCTGCGAAGAGCTCCGGGTCGCCGGAGACCATCACGGCGAGCGTTCCCTGCACGGCGCCGGACACGCCGCCGCTCACGGGCGCGTCGAGGTATCCGAACCCTGCCGCTCCGAGCGCCCCGGCGACCCGACGGGTGGTCCTGACCCCCACCGTAGAGAGGTCGATCACCACCGGACGCTCGGCGGCGGCCGCGAGGCCGTCGGCACCGAGGGCCACGTCGTCGAGGGTCGCCGGCAGCGGCAGGCTCAGCAGGACGACGGCCGCCCGCGCCGCGACCTCGCGGGGGGAGCCGCAGATGGTCACGCCGGCCCGCCCCTTGAAGGGGAGCACGGCTTGGTCGTCGACGTCGCGGATGGCGAGCTCATACCCGCGCTCCAAAAACCGTCGCCCGATGGGCCCGCCCATGCGTCCGACTCCGATGAACCCGATCCGGTCAGCCATCGACGGGTCCCTCCGGCCGACGCGCGCCGCGCGCGTGGCGGCGGGCAGATGACGACCGGACCGACGGGGGAACGGACGGCCGGGCCGCGCGGATGGCAGAACTCCGTGTCGGAAGCCCACGCCGCGGTGCACGGCGGAAAGACGAGCCCCGCCCCGGGGCGGACGCGCTGGCGGAGACGGCTTGGGACCGCGGGGCTCGAAGCGCGTCCGCTGGGGCGGCGCCGCCCCGGGGCTCGACCGTCAAGCCACCACCAGGTCCGGTACGAGTTCCTTGCCCCTGGTCTCGGGACCGAGCAGCAAAGCGATGACGAAGCTGATCGCGCCCGCGGCCGTTCCGACCAGCATGGGGACGCCGAAGCCCAGATTGTAGTTGATCGCGAAGTAGCTCAGGATCGGCGCCACCAGCCCGCCGAAGATCGCCCCCTGGTGGTAGCAGAAGGCGCTGGCCGCCGCGCGCACCTCCGTCGGGAACCGCTCGGAAAGGTAGCTAGGGTTCTGCCCGTAGAGGGCATCCCCGAACAATCCCTGCAGCACGAAGCCCGCGACGATCAGGGTCAAGTCGGCGGTGAGCAGATAG
>QHRX01000252.1:6540-16332 GCA_003221455.1 Candidatus Rokuibacteriota bacterium | reverse complement strand
GGCGTCGGACCGAGCCATCCCGGCCCCCATGCGTACAGGACTGCCGCCACCACGGCCAGGGCCAGGCCGAGCTTGGCCCAGAGGATCCGCACAGTCTCCGGAGAGACGGCGAAGAACCGGTCCGCCACCATGGCCCGGTAGAGCTCCTGCCGGATAGGCGGGACCGTGGAGTCGTAGTCTCGCTTGACCTCGGAGAGGAGCCGGAGGTTTAGGGCCCAGTCGTCGCGAAAGAGCCGGGCGAGCGTCAGGACCTCGAGCGGCTTCAGGTCGGGATCGCCCGCGACCGGCTTGAGACGCTTGAAGAGGAAGTCCGTCCCTCCGAAGGCGTTCGTCACCTGCTCGATGCGCAGATAGCCGCGAACGGCCAGGTCCATGAGGGTCGCGATGACGTGGCGGGCGAGGGCCTGGACGCCGGCCTGGGTGCGCCGCGGCATCAGCGGCGAGAACGCCAGGATGACCAGGCCGCTGCCGGCGAGCCCGGCCGGCACGAGCCAGGGCGTCGGACCGAGCCATCCCGGCCCCCATGCGTACAGGACTGCCGCCACCACGGCCAGGGCCAGGCCGAGCTTGGCCCAGAGGATCCGCACCGTCTCCGGAGAGACGGGGCGGAGCCCGAGCACCAGCAGGAGGGTGACCAGGGGTAGGCCGAGCGGCCACGTGTCGCCGAGGAACCAGCGCGTCTCCTGCCAGGATGAGGGGCGGGCGACGTAGCCCCGCGGCCACCCGATGACGATGGCCAGGCCCTGCCGCGGCCCGAGGGGATGCGTCGTCCTGAACGCGACGAAGTGGTCCCCGCGCTCCTCCGTGTAATCGCTGCCGCCCCCGCCGGACGGGCCGGTATGGGCGACCGCCCGGACGAGGTCCCCGGGCACCCCGCGGGGCACGGTCACGAACGCCTCCGCGACCCCGATGGGCACGTCCCACTCCTCGCCGGTGACGTTCCAGTCGAGCTCGTCAGCGTCGTCTCCCGCCACGAGCCCCTGCCGCACGCGGTAAAAGATCGTGAGAGTCCGGGTCGCGTTGGACGCGCCGGGCACCGAGGCCTCGATCCGGGCGTAGGGGCCTGGGTAGGACACCTCGGCGGGGAGGGGACGCATGGCCTCGTCGAAGACGTGCACGTCGTCGAGCCTCCGTACCCACTCGGCGCCGCCGCGGCGTTCCCGGACCCGGATCCTCCGGTCGATGCCCGCGGAGCTCCCGCGGAACGCGAACGTGATCGCCTCGCGGACGGCGAGGCTCCGGTCGGGGCGGATCTCGAGCGCGACGGCGAACCGGTCGATCGAGAGGGCGCGCCCCTGTCCGGCCGCGGGCGCGGCCATGGCGAGCAGGACCGCGAGCGTCGCGGGGAGGCGGCTCAGGCGGCCCCGCTCCCGAAGGAGACGCGCGGGACCTGGCGCTCCTCGGGGCGGTCCAGCTCGAAGTACTGCCGTCGGACAAAGTGGCCAAACGACGCGATCGCGTTCGAGGGGAAGGTCTCGACCGCAGTATTCAGGTCGCGCACGACGGCGTTGTAGTAACGCCGCGCGTTCTGGATGGCGTCCTCGATCTCAGCGAGCGAGGTCTGCAGCGACTGAAAGGTCTGGTTGGCCTTCAGATCGGGGTAGGCCTCGGCCAGGGCGAAGAGCTGGCGCAGGGCGCCCGTCAGCTGGTTCTCGGCTTCGGCGCGTGTCTCGGGGGTCCGGGCCGCCACCGCCGCGCCGCGCGCGCGAACCACCTCGTCGAGCGTGCCCCGCTCGTGGGCAGCGTAACCCTTGACCGTGTCGACGAGATTCGGCACGAGGTCCGTGCGGCGCTTGAGCTGCACGTCGATGTCCGACCACGCCTCCTCGGACCGCTGGCGTAGCCCGACCAGGCGGTTATAGGTGACGATCGCGAACCCGATGAGCACGGCCAGGACCGCCACGAAGACCACGCCACCAAACGTCATCGGCGCCCTCCCCGCGTGCCAAACCGCCCTCGAGCCACAGTGTGGATGAGCCCATTATAGCGTCGGCCCCCCCCTGGCCCGAGTTTCCAGAGAGGGTCGGGATTCTTCTGGCCGGGCAAGGTCCTGCTGGGCAACGGCGAGGGACCTCCCGCGGGGGGGCCGGTAGCCCTCGGAGGTCGTCATCGCTCGGGCATTGCCGTGCTTCTGGGCAGCGGCGATGGCACCTTCCAGGCGCCCCCGAATGTCGCTACCGGGGGGCGCTCCTCTTTCCATAGCCGCAGGCGACTTCGATGGTGACGGGACGCTGGAGACGGGTGGGTCGGCTCTGCGGGGAGAGGAGTCGGGACCGGAGGGTTTCACGGAGCTGGCGCGGACGAAGGGACGCGCACCTCCGTCGTCCCGCTGCGGAGCCAGAGGCAGGTGCGGATGGTGAATAGTCGCGCCTTGACCGTCTCCGGGGTGGCCGCTACGCTTGGCTCGCTTCGCCGGTCCCCCCGGGTAAGGGCGGCCGGTTGCGGTGCGCCTTGAACCGGAGCTCCGCCGCGATGACTGCGATCTCTGCCGCGCCCATCGATTCGAGGGGCGAGAACTCGCCGACGCCCGCCTTCGCCCCCCTCGGGGCCGCTCGCGCGCCTGGCCATCCAGATCGACCCGACAGCGTCCTCGCGGCTCGAGCCGACGGGCTCGGGACACCGCACGTTGAACGAGGCGGAGGTCGGCCGACTCGCGGCCCGCCGCGCGGGCCCCGGCGCGCGCCAGGTGAGGACCTGACGGGATGGCGCACGGCTCTCGACAGGCCTCGGTGACGACGATCCCTCTCACTCCTGGAGCCAAGCGAGGACACCATGTGCTTCATTCACTCCGATCACTTCATGTCACGGCGGAGCTTCATCCAGCAGTTCTCCGTAGGAACGGCCGCGGCCGCGGCCATCGCTGGCGTCGGTGGGACGCTGGCGGCGGCGCAGGAGGGAGTACCGGCGCCCGGGGTGGGCAGGCCGGACGTGGTCATCCCCGTGGTCGACCCTCCCGCGGGCCCCGTCACGACCATCGACGGCTTTTCACGGGTCCTGCACAACCGCTGGAACCAGGATATTCCGGCCGCGGCGACCGTCCGTGAGGGCCAGGCGGTACAGTTTCTCTGCCGGGACGCGCTCGACATCGGCACGGCGGCGACGACGCTCACACCGAGCGGCGTCCTCACGCTCGACCTCGCGAAGGTACATCCGCTCACAGGTCCCGTCGCCGTGGAGGGAGCGAAGCCCGGCGACATCCTGGAAGTCGAGATCCTGGACGTCGCTCCGCTCGTCGACTTCGGCTACGTCGTGATCGGCCCGGCCCTCGGGCTCTTCGGGGGTCTCCGGCCCGATCTCCTGGCCCCGTTCAACCAGTTCACCGAGGCCTCCGAGCTCAGCGATCCCAATCCGGGGCGGATTCCCGGCGCCATCCCCGCCGACCAGCCGTTCAACGGCGGCGCGCCCTTCGTCCAGCTCTTCACCTTCGACAAGGGGCAGCGGACGGGCTTCGCCGGCTTCGTCGGCAAGGACACCGGCAAGAAGGCGAAGATCCCGCTCGCGCCGTTCATGGGGGTCTACGGCGTGGCGCCGCTCAGGAAGGGCATGTACCGTACCGTCCCCCCCAACGTGAGCGGCGGCATGGGCGGCAACACGGACATCAAGCAGTTCGTCAAGGGCTCGCGGATCCAGTTCCCCGTCCTCGCGGAGGGCGCGAAGTTCTCGGCGGGCGACGGCCACATGGCCCAAGGCGACGGCGAAGTCTGCGTGACCGCCATCGAGACATTGATGGCGGTCACCTGCACCTTCAGGATCATCCGGGACACGATCATCGAGTCGCCCCGGGCCATCGTGCCGGCGGCCGATCCGACCGATCGCGGGCTGACGCCGGAGATGCGCGCGAAGGGCTATTACCACACGACCGGGGTGGGACCCGATCTGATGGATAACGCGAAGAAGGCCGTGCGGGAGATGATCGACTGGCTCGTCCGGGCCGAAGGCCTGAGCCTCCACGAGGCCTACGCCATCTGCAGCGTCGCCGGGGACCTGAAGATCAGCGAGGTGGTGGACATCCCGAACTGGGTTGTCTCGATGACGGTTCCCCGCGGAATCTTCGAGTAAGCCGCGGGGAGGGTGGTCGGTGGATCGCGCCCGGGTCCGGCCCGCGCGGGCCCGGGTCGGACGACCCTCGACGCTCCCCGGCGGGCTCGGGACAAGAGCCCCGCGCGACGCCATGCCGACCTGGACGATCTGGCGGAGCTCCTCCTGCCATCGCGCGTGCCGGATCCTCACCCGCCCGCAGGAACCCGCTGGGTTCCGCACGACGGGAGAGCCCAGCGCGGGTCACTCCAAGCCCCGCGCGGCCGACCGCGACCGAACTGACGAGCGTCTCCCCTAACCCAGCGTGAGGTGAGCCATGACCACCTTTCAGATCTTCGGCCTCCAGTTCCTCCTCAGTCTGATCGCCTACAGCCTCATCGCCGGCTGGTACGTCGCGCCACGCCTGGCGACGTTGCCCCTCGGCGCCGCGCTGACACCCTTGCTCTTTCTCCACGCGTTTCGCCACGTGGGCCTGGTGTTCCTGGTCCCGACGGTCGTCGGGCCGGCCCTGCCCGCCGCGTTCGCCGTCCCGGCGGCGTACGGCGACCTCCTCACCGCGGTGCTCGCGCTCCTGGCCATCCTCGGACTCCGGGGCGAGTGGAGACCCGCGCGCATGCTCGTCTGGACCTTCAGCGTCGTGGGGACGGTCGACCTGCTGAACGCGCTCTATCGGGGCGCGCGGCTCGGGGTCGAGCTCGGCGCCGCCTACTACATCCCGACCTTCGCGGTCCCGGCCCTCCTCGTCACCCACGCCATGATCTTCGTCAGGCTGGTCAAGCGCGCGGGGTGAGGGGCCGGCGCCGGCCGCGCGCGACGTCGCTCCCTCGACCGGGCCGCGAGCTCAGGGCCCGCCACCCATGGGCACGGGAGCTCCTCCGAAGTCGGGGCGAGCGGGACTAAAGCTTCGGGGCGACCTCGGCCGCGAGGCGCTCGAGCTGCTCGAGCTCGTCGAAGACCGGGTGGAGCATGAGGAAGCGGGCGCCGCCCTCGACGAGCTCGCGGAGCCGGTCGACGCATTCGGCCGGCTCGCCCCGGATCGCGACCTGCTCGGCCAGCTCGCGCTTGCCGTAGAAGGCGCCGAACCAGTCGGCGAGCCGTCGCTCCGCCCGCCGGCGGTCGGCGTCGATCGCGATATAGACGCGCTTGCCGACGCCGAACTGGGCGGGGTCGCGCCCGGCCTCGGCGAGGAGCCCTCGGAGCGTCCGGACCTCTTCGAGGAACGTCGCGGTCGAGGCCGAACCGGCGCCGATGAAGCCCTGGCCGAGCTCGACGGCGCGCCGGAGCGCCCGCGGGTGATGCGCCCCGAACCAGATCGGGGGGTGCGGCCGCTGGACGGGCTTGGGCTCCATGCGCGCGTCCGCGAGCTGCCAGAACCGCCCGTCGAATGTCACGCGCGGCTCGGTCCAGAGCCGCTTCATGAGCCGGATGCCCTCGGCGAAGCGCTCGGCGCGGCCCTCGACCGCCACCCCGTAGGCCGGGTAGAGCGGCGTGTTGGCGCCGAGCCCGACGCCGACCTGCAGCCGTCCCTGACTCAGCTGGTCGAGCGTCGCGAGGCTCTTCGCGAGGTGGACGGGGCTCCGGAGCGCGGTCAGGAGCACTGCCGATCCGAGCCTGAGCCGCTCGGTGACGGCCGCCGCCCAGGTGAGGAGCGCGAGCGGCTCGAGGCTCGGGATCCCGCCGAGGATCTGCTCGATGACCCAGGCGCTCTCGAAACCGAGCGCCTCCGCGCGCCCGAGGTACTCGCGGATGCGCCGCGGCGCCGGGGGGCCGTCGGGGAAGGCCTGGGGGATCGCGACGCCGAGGGGGACGCGCGAGAGGGCAGGCGCCACCTACCCGACCGTGGCGAGGAAGCCCGTCAGCGCCTGGGTGAATTCCGCGGGCCGCTCGAGGTTCGAGAGATGGGCGGCCGCCCTGATGATCAGGAGCTCCGAGCCCTTGATCCGCTCGTGGATCGCGCGCGAGGCGGCCACGGGCGTCCCCGGGTCGTCCTCGCCCACCAGGACGAGCGTCGGCAGCCGGATCGCCTCGAGCCGGTCGGTCAGGTCGAGCGCCGCGATCGCGTGGCAGCAGCCGGCGTAGCCCGTCGGATCGGTCCGCCGGATCATCGAGGCGACGGCCTCGCCGAGGTCCGCCCGGGCCGCCCGGGTGGCCGGGGTGAGCCAGCGCGCGAGCGTCGGCTCGACCAGGGGCTCCATCCCGCGCGTCTCGGCGGTGCGGATCCGCTCGTCCCAGAGGGGCTTGGCCTCCGGCGGGATTCGGCTCGAGGTGTCGCAGAGTGCGAGGCTCAGGAGGAGCTCGGGAGTCTGGAGGGCCAGGGTCTGCCCGATCATCCCCCCCATGGAGAGACCGACGAAGTGGGTCCGCGCGATCCCGAGCGCCCGGAGCAGCGCCCGGACGTCCTCGGCGAGCAGGTCGAGCGTGTAGCCGCCGGGCGGCGCCCCGGTGCCGCCGTGGCCGCGTGTGTCGTAGCGGAGCACGCGGAAGCGGGCGGCGAGCGCGGGCACCTGCGGATCCCACATTGAGAGGTCGGTCGCGAGCGAGTTGCTGAGCGTGACGACGGGCGCGCCGGCCGGGCCGTCGAGCTCGTAGCGCATGCTGATGCCGTTGGCCGTGAGCTTCATCGGGCTCCTCCGCGGTCGAGGTTGACGCCGGCCATTGTACGCGCGGCGGTCCCCGCGCGCCGGCGCGCGGACAAAAATGGCTCGGGGGGCGGTACCGGTTGCCCGTCCCCCGAGCCTCTGAGTTGGCGCAGCCCGTGCTGCGCGTCCCGGCGAAACGTCGGGACCTGACCCTGCCGCCTCGCTACCGCGCCATCCGCCTCCGAGCCTGCGCGGCCCGGCGCCGATGGCGCGCCTGTGGGTCCGGTGGCATCTCCATCGTCACCCTCCCTAATGGTTGCGGCCACGACCGGGGGGCGGCGCCGTCTCCCCCGTCACCGCCATTCAAGCGCCGGGCGCTCGGGCTTGTCAAGAGGCGGTCGGTCAGACCTGCGACCAGTCGTCGCCGACCTTCACGTCTACCCGGACGGGCACGCCGAGCGGCATCGCGGACTCCATCAGCTCGCGGGCGAGCCGCGTGACCTCCAGGACCTCGTCCGGCGGGCACTCGAACACGAGCTCGTCGTGCACCTGGAGGAGCATCCGGCTCCGGAGCCCGCGCGCGCGGAGTGCCGCGTCGACCCGCACCATCGCGAGCTTGATCATGTCGGCGCTCGAGCCCTGGATCGGTGCGTTGATCGCCATGCGCTCGGCCGCCTGGCGGGCGACCGCGTTGCCGCTCGTGAGATCGGGCAGGTAGCGGCGGCGGCCCAAGCAGGTCGTGACGTAGCCGCGCTCGCGCCCCTCGGCGAGCGTCCGCTCGATGAAGGCGCGCACCCGGGGGTGCGTCGCGTAGTACTCGCGGATGTAGCGCTCGGCCTCCTCCTGGGGGATGCGGGCGCCCTGGGCGAGCCCGAAGGCGGAGACGCCGTAGAGAAGGGCGTAGTTGATCATCTTGGCGATGCGGCGGTGCTCCTCGGTGACCGCCTCCGGCGGGACCCGGAGGACCTCGGCCGCCGTCCGCGTGTGGATGTCCGCGTCCTGGCGGAACGCCTCGACGATCGACTCCTCGCCCGCGCAGTGGGCGAGGATCCGGAGCTCGATCTGCGAGTAGTCCCCCGCGACGAACCGCCAGCCCGCCTCGGGGAGGAAGGCACCGCGGATGCGCCGGCCGAGCTCGGTGCGAATGGGAATGTTCTGCAAATTGGGTTCCGACGAATTGTGCACGACGATGCCGTTAGCCAGATACTGGCTACCATCAACCATGATCTCGTACATCGGCGCCGGCGCCTCGTAGTCCACGCCGGTGACCGTCACCTCATAGTATTGACCAAGAACCATCTCCTCCAGGAATGACGGAACGTCGGAGGAATCAGCTTCGCGGGAGGCTACTACACGTTCCGCACGCGATAGAGTGATCGTCGTCGTACGCCCCGTCGCATACTTATTGATGAAGACGTACATCGGCGGCGGGACCTTCCCTGCAGGAGTCCGGCAGGCGTCGTAGAGGGCAGTTCTTGTCTCGATGAGGTCGGTCGGATCGGGAATACTCACGATTTCGGCACCACCCTTGGAGGAGCGAGCCGAAAGCCGCTGGGCGAGTTGGGCACGCTTTCTCCCGGAGATGAAATTGATCCGCTCGCCGAAGGCCCTTTTCGAGCGATCACCGACGACGAACAGCGTATATCTTGGTGCGTATCCGCGAGGATCGGGAGTCCCCTTCCGGACGACTGACGGTATCCCGAACATCGTGAGGAGATGATGAACGGCCTCGAGCATCAGACGGGACACTGAGCGCACTGAAACCCTTTCCGTGACACAACCGTCCCCCTCGAAGTAGCCACGGAGGAATGCTGCGACGATGCTCTCTGGTGCTCTGAACAGCGAGGATGGAACCCGAATCGATCTTGACGGCCCCCCCGCGCCAAGTCGCTCGAGCAGCCCGCAAATGTCGACCCCGGAGACTTCCAGCACCGGGCACGTTCGGGTGACTCTCTGCGTCGGAGCTTTCCCGAACAGTTTGACGATGATGGCGGCGAAGTAGTGCCGGAGTTCCTCCTCGTCCCACCCGAAGGCCAGTACGAGCTTGGCCGGCTTGCCGTTGTAGGTACTGCGAGCAATGTGACCATCCGCCATCATGTACCCGACCAGCTCTGCGAGTTCGACGGACCACTCCCCGGGAAGCCGGGGCGATTTGCGTGTCCAGTATGCCGCCGTCCGACCGACCTCGAAGGACCGGCTTTCGCCAAACAGCCCACTCCGGAAGCTCATGTACAAGGGATCGCCGATTTGAAGGCCACGCGCACGCCTCCATTCACCACTGCTGCGAAGCTTGTGATCCTCGCTGCACCGAATCACCGTCCCGCTTGACAGGTGGATCGCCACTACTCGCTTCGGCCCCGTGGCCTCGAAAGCAAGCACCTCTCGCAGTCCGAGCGCGGTCCGAACATAGTCACCAGGCCGTACCTCCTCGATTCCGATCAGGCCCCGCTGCGTGTCGACGAGCGTTCCCGCCGGAAGACAGCTCAGCCGGCCCGTCGACGCGACGAGCTGGTTGAACCTCGTATGGATCCGGCCGGTCCGGGGGTTGATGAGGCCGGGCAGCGCGTCTGCGTACGTCGACTTCAGCTTCGAGAGCGTCCGGTACTCGAGGATCTTGGCCGGCAGCTCGTGGCCGAGCGCCAGCTCGGTGAGGACGTCCGCGTCCGTCGAGTACCCGGTCTTGGTCCGGCGGCTCGCGGGGAGCTTGAGCTTCTCGAAGAGCACGTGGGCGAGCTGCTTCGGCGACCCGATCGTGAACGGCTCGCCGGCCATCCGGTGGATCTCCCGCGTGAGCAGGTCGAGGTTCCGCTCGAGCTCCTTGGCGAAGCCCTCGAGCCGTTCGACGTCGACGCGGATGCCCGCCCGCTCCATCCGCGCCAGGACCGGGACCAGGGGCCGCTCGATCTCGGCGTAGATCGACCGGAGCCCCAAGGCGTCGAGCTCGCCGGCCGCGTAGGCCCAGTAGCGCCAGACCGCGCGAGCGCGGGCGGCGAGCCGCGCCCCGAGCTCGGTCGCGCCGAGCGTGGCCGCGCCGGCCAGGTCGGGCGGGCTCTCGCCAAGCGTCTCCAGGCAGAGCTGCTCAAGCGGGTAGGACTGCCGGGCCGGGTTCAGAAGGTATGCGGCGACCGCGCTGTCCTCGACGGGGGGCGGCCCGGCGCCGCGCGCGAGCAGCCAC
>QHRX01000252.1:0-6518 GCA_003221455.1 Candidatus Rokuibacteriota bacterium | reverse complement strand
GCCGCCTCCGGGCCCTGCGGGACGAAGGCCCCGCCGGCCTCGGGGTGGAAGAGGCCGAGCCCCTGGAGCTCCGGCTCGGGCGGCCGGCTCTCGCCGGCCCAGTCCACGGCGAGGGGCTCCGCCGGCGGGAGGCGGGAGAGGTAGTCCCGGAGCGCTCCCTCGGTCGCGAGCGTGGCCACGGGCTCCCGCCCGGCCTCCACCGTCTGCGCCGGGAGCTCCTTCAAGAGCCGCGTGAACTCCATCTCCATCCAGAGCGCCCGGAGCCGGGGCCAGTCGGGCTCGCGCAGCCGGAAGGCCTCGAGGTCGAAATCGATCGGCACCTGGCGGCTCACCGTCGCCAGCTCGCGCGAGAGGAGCGCCTGCTTGCGGTGCGCGGCGAGGGTCTCGCGGAGCTTGCCCGGCACGAGCGCCAGGTTTTCGTAGAGCCGGTCGACGGTGCCGAACTGGGCGAGGAGCTTGACCGCGGTCTTCTCCCCCACGCCGGGGACGCCGGGGATGTTGTCGATCGAGTCGCCCATGAGCGCCAGCACGTCCGGGATCTGCGCGGGGTCGACCCCCCAGCGCTCGCGCACCTTCGCCGCGTCGTAGTGGACCCGCTCCCCCGACCGGCCGACGACCGACAGCACGGAGACCCGGGGCGAGACCAGCTGGAGCAGGTCCTTGTCGCCGGTGACGATCACGACCTCGAGGTCCCGGTCGGCGACCCGGGCGACCAGCGTGCCGAGGACGTCGTCGGCCTCGAACCCGGGGGCCTCGACGACCGGCGTCCGAAGGGCCTCGAAGAGGCGGCGGACGTAGGGCAGCTGCTGGGCCAGGTCCGCCGGCATCGCGGCGCGCGTGGCCTTGTACTCCTCGAAGAGCCGGTCCCGGAAGGTCGCGCCGGGCGCGTCCCAGGTGATCCCGAGATAGTCGGGTCGTTCCTCTCGGATCAGCTTCCAGAGCATCGTGCTCAGGATCAGCACGGCGTGGCTCGGCACGCCCCGCGAGGTCGAGAGGTAGCCGACGGCGTGGTAGGCGCGGAAGAGGTGCGAGTGGCCGTCGACCAGGAAGAGGCGCTCAGCCACCGAGGACCCGCTCCCAGATCGCGCGCACGGCGTCGGCGCGGCGGCGATAGTCCCGGAGGAACGCCTCCCGGTCGGGGTAGTCGAGGCTCTTCGCCACCCGGGCCGGCAGGGGGCCGGCCAGATCGAGCGTGTCCTGCGGGCGGGCGCCGAAGAGCCGGAGCGCGAGCGAGACCCGCCGGAGCGCCTGATGGTGCTCGGCGAGCTCGAGGGCGTCGTCCGACGCGAGGAGGCCCGCGCGCGCGAGGGCCCGGAGCGCGTCAGGCGTCCCCGGGCGGCGGACCCCCGGGTGGGCCCGGCCGTGGACGAGCTGGAGCGCCTGGCAGAGGAACTCGACGTCGACGATCCCGCCGCGGCCGTACTTGACGTGCACGCGCCCCGGAGTCTCCCGGCCGAGCTCGACCTCCATCCGCTGGCGCAGCTCCACGATCTGCTTGAGGTCCGAGCGGGGGAGCGCGCCGCCGTAGACGATCCGGGTGAGGGCCGCCCGGACGCGGCGCCCGAGCGACCGCTCCCCCCGGCCGGGGTCGCCGCCCACGAGCCGCGCGCGCGTGAGCGCCTGCCGCTCCCAGAGGTCGCCCCAGTCCTGGTGGTAGCGCTCGAGCGCCGCGACGCTCGACGCGAGGCCGCTGCCCGTGCTCCCCGGCCGGAGCCGGAGGTCCACGGGGAAGACGACGCCGGCCGCCGTGATGTCGCCGAGGAGGTGGGACAGCCGCTCGACGGCGGCGGCATAGAACGCGTGGGCGAGGTCGTCCTCGGCGCCGTAGACGACGAAGAGGTCGAGGTCGGAACCCGCCGTCAGCTCCCGGCCGCCGAGCTTGCCGAGGCCGACGATCACCGCGGGCACCGCGGGCAGCGGGCGCCGCAGGGCCTCGGCCGCCATGGATGAGAGCCAGGCCACCCCGAGCGCCGCCTCGGCGAGTGCCGTCATCTCCCGCGCGTATTGCTCGAGGGTGGTGACGCCGAAGAGGTAGCGCCACACGATCCCGAGCTGCTCCGCTTGGGCGTCCTGGCGGAGCCGCTCCCCCGCCTCGGCCGGCCCGACGGCGGGCGCGAGCGCCCGGGCCAGCGCCGCGCGGAAGGCGGCTTCGCCCTTTCGGGGAGCGAGCGAGGCCGGGGACGCGAGCGACGTCAAGAGCTCGGGCTGGCTCAGGAGGAGCTCGGCCAGGAGCTCGCCGCGCGCGCAGAGGCGGATCAGGTTGGCGAGGACGGCCGGATGGCGGTCGAGGAGCTCCACGTAGCCCTGCCGCGGCCCGAGCGCCGACACGAAGCGCTCGAACTGGCCGAGCGCCTCGTCGGGGTCCGGGCTCTGCCAGAGCGCGTCCACGAGTGCTGGGAAGAGCCGCGCCAGTGCCGCGGAGATCCGCGCCGGGTACGGCGTGAGCGGCCGCCCCTCGAGGACGAGCCGGAAGTTCTGGCGCGCCCGGTCGGGATCGGCGAAGCCGGTGGCGCGGAGCGCCATCCCGCTCGGGATCCGCGGCCCGGGCGCCCGGGCCCGCGGCCGCGCGGCGAAGAAACCGACGAAAGCGCGCCGCACCTCCCGCGTGACCCGCGCGTGCCGGCGGCGGAACAGCCGGGCCGCCTCGACCGGAGGCGCCGCGATCCCGAGCCGCCGGGCCAGGCGTCCGAGCGCCGGCGGGTCGTCCGGGAGCGAGTGCGTCTGGAACTCGTACAGGATCTGCAGGCGGTGCTCGACCGTGCGCAGATGGACGTAGGCCTCCGAGAGGACGCGCCCGAGCTCCGGCGGCAGATAGCCGCGCTCGAGCAGCCGAAAGAGCGCCTTGAGGGTCGAGCGCTCGCGGAGCCACGGGTCGTCGCCGCCGTAGAGGAGCTGGAGCGCCTGCACGAGGAATTCGATTTCGCGGATCCCGCCGCGGCCGAGCTTGACGTCGCGCGCCTCCTGGCCGCGCGCGCGAAGCGCCCGGTCGATCTGCCGCTTCATGGCCCGGATCGCGTCGACGAGCCCGCCCTCGACGCCCGGCCGGTAGACGAACGGCTCGACGAGCTCCAGGAAGGCCCGGCCGACCAGGGGGTCGCCGGCAACGGGGCGCGCCTTGATCAGGGCCTGCCGCTCCCAGGGCTCCGCGCGCTCGGCGAGATAGCGACGGTAGGCTGCGAGCGAGAGCGCCACCGGCCCCACGCGCCCCTCGGGACGGAGCCGGAGGTCCACCCGGTAGGCGTAACCCTCCTCCGTCGGCGTCTCGAGCGCGGCGACGATCTCGCGGCCGAGGCGGAGCGCCCACTCGCCGCGGGCGAGGACACCGCCCGGGCCGCCGCTCGTCTCGCCGTCCTCGCCGTAGACGAAGAGCAGGTCGATGTCCGAGGCGTAGTTGAGCTCGGTGCCGCCGAGCTTGCCCATGCCGATGATCGCGAGGCCAGTCCCGGGGGCGCCCCAGCGCGCCTCGAGCCGCTCGCGGCCGAGGCGCCAGGCGGCGCCGAGACAGACCTGGGCGAGCCCGGACAGCTCCTCCATCGTGACCGTGAGGTCGGCGTCCCCGAGGAGGTCGCGCGCGCCGATCCGGAGCAGGTGGCGGTCCCGGAAGCGCCGGATCACGTTGAGCCGGCTCTCGGGGGAGCCGAACGGGGCGAGGTCCGCCTCGAGGGCCCCTGCCAGATCGTCGGCGAGCCACTGCCGCATGGTCGGGCCCTCGAGGAGCCAGGCGAGCGTCGGCGGGCGGCGGCGGAGGGTGTCGGCGAGAAACTGGCTCGCCCCGCCCACGCAGAGGAGCAAGGACGTGGCGCCCGGGTGCGCGGCCAGCGTCCGGTAGAGCACCGATCGGTCGCAGGCGGCCGCGTACCGCTCCAGATTGTTCAGGGCCATGTCCGGGTCGGCGGCGTCCTGAAGGGCCCGGAGGAGCCACGGCAGGGCCGGCGCCAGGAGCTCCGCGTCCCGCGGCGTCGGGCTCAGGCGGTGGAGGTTCGCGAGCGCCTCGCGCGGATCGCCAAGGCCCAGCGCCGCGAGCGTCCGCAGGGCCGCCCGGCTGTCCGGCGCCGCGCTCAGCAGGAGGGCGGGGTCGCGAGGGGCGGCCGGCACCTCAGACGGCGGCTTCGCCCGTCTCGCCGGTGCGGATCCGGATCGACTCGTCGAGCGGCAGCACGAACACCTTGCCGTCGCCGATCGAGCCCGTCCGCGCCGCCGCCACGATCGTCGACACGACCTTGTCGGCCAAGTGGTCCGACACGATCACCTCGATCTTGACCTTGGGGAGGAAGTCGATCGTGTACTCCGAGCCGCGGTAGAGCTCGGTGTGCCCCTTCTGCCGCCCGAAGCCGCGGACCTCGGTGACGGTCATGCCGACCACACCGAGCTCGGTCAAGGCCTCCTTTACGTCGTCGAGCTTGAACGGCTTGATGATCGCCTCGATCTTCTTCATGTGGGTCCCCTGCCGGCGGCCTTGGCCGCCTTTCGGTAGAGTGCGACGTACTCCCGGGCCGACGCCGGCCACGAGAAGTCCTGGGCCATCGCGTTGCGCTGGAGCTGCCGCCAGAGGGCCGGCTCGCGGTAGGCGGCGAGCGCCCGCGTGGCCGCCTCGAGGAGCGCGCGGGCGGTCGGCTCCGCGAAGCCGAACCCGGTGCCGGTGCGCCGGGCGGGCCGCGCCTCGACGACGGTGTCGGCGAGGCCGCCGGTCCTGCGGACGATCGGGATCGTGCCGTAGCGCATGCTGATCATCTGCCCGAGCCCGCACGGCTCGTAGCGGGACGGCATCAGGAACATGTCGGCGCCCGCGTAGATCCGCCGCGCCAAGGCGCCGTCGAAGCCCGTGCGGATGGCGATCCGCCCGCGGGAGGCCCGGGCCGCCTGGCCGAACGCCGTCTCGAGCCCGGGCTCGCCGGCGCCGAGGAGCACGAGCTCGAACCCCGCCTCCACCAGCTCCGGCAAGGCCTCCAGCACGAGGTCCAGTCCCTTCTGCGCCGCCAGCCGCGAGACGATCCCGATGATCGGCGCGCCGTCGGCGTCGATCCCAAGCTCCTGGGCCAGGGCCTGCTTGCAGGCGGCCTTGCCGGCGAGGTCCTCGGCCGAGTAGGGCTTCGTGAGGTCGCGGTCGGTCGCGGGGTCCCACGCGGCGACGTCGATCCCGTTGACCACGCCGTGCAGGTCGGCACGCCGGTACTGGAGCACCCCCTCGAGGCCGCAGCCGAACTCGGCGGTCTGGATCTCCTGCGCGTATGTCTTGCTCACGGTGTTGAGGACATCGGCGAAGACGAGCCCGCCCTTCAGGAAGTTGAGCTTTCCGTAGAACTCGAGACCGGCCGGAGTGAAGAGGTCCCAGCCGAGCCCGGTCAGCGGCATGTCGAAGTGCCAGAAGACGCCCTGGTAGGCCAGGTTGTGGATCGTGAAGAGCGTCCCCACCTCGCCGAGCGCGGGGTCGTCCTTGTACAGGGTCTCGAGGTAGACGGGCACGAGGCCGCTCTGCCAGTCGTTGGCGTGGATGACGTGCGGCGTCCAGCCGAGGGCGCGGAGCGCCTCGAGGGCCCCGCGACAGAAGAAGATGAAGCGCTCGCAGTTGTCCAGGTAGTCGCCCTGGCCGGTGCCGTAGAGGGCGGGGCGGTCGTAGTAGTGGTCGTGGGCCAGGAAGTAGACCGGGACCGCCCGGCCGAGCCGCCCCTCGAGCAGCGCGCCCTCGGTCGTCCGGTCGCCGATGGGGACGCGGACGCGGGGCACCGCGGTCCTGAGCGTCCCGTGGCGCTCCACGCCGCGGTACTTCGGCATCAGCACGCGCACGTCGTGGCCGAGCGTCGCGAGCGCCTGGGGAAGGGCGCCGGCGACGTCCGCCAGGCCGCCCGTCTTCGCGAACGGCTCGACCTCGGACGAGATCAGCAAGAGACGCAGGGGCTGTGTCACGGGAGCCTCCGGGGATCGGGCGATCTCATTATCCCCTCGTCATCCAGGTTGTCAAACTTCTTCGAGGATCGACACCGCGATCGCGGTCACGTGGGAGCTGATCCGCTTCAGGTTGCTGAGCACGTCGAGGTGGATGTCGGAGGTCTCGAGCGTGTCCGCCCGCCCGGCCCGGAGCCGGCCGAGGTGGGACTCGCGCAGCTCGCGCTCGCGCTGGCGGATCAGCGCCCGCCGGTCGAGCACCTCCTGGGCGAGCCCGCGGTCGTTCGCCGCGAAGGCCGCGATCGCGCTCTCGAGCTTCTTGGAGACGAGCGCGTGGAACTCCGAGAGCTCGGTCCAGCCCGCCTCCGAGAAGTGCCGCCCGAGGGCGACCTTCTTTCGGGCGAGCTCCATCAGGTTCTTGTCGATGATGTCGCCCACGTTCTCGAGGTTGCCGATGAGCGAGATCAGCGCGATCTCCTTGCGGGCGAGGTCGGGCGCCATCGTCTCGCGGTGGAGCCGCGCCAGGAAGAGCTTGATCTCGCGCTCGAGGAAGTCCACCTGGTCGTCGCGGCGCTCGACGTCCTCGAGCAGGTCCCGGTCGTCCGCGCGGAACACGCGGATCGTGTCGCGGAGCA
>QHRX01000251.1 GCA_003221455.1 Candidatus Rokuibacteriota bacterium | reverse complement strand
CCACAACGAGGCGGAGCGCGCCTCGCCCGCCGACTTGGCCGCGGGAGCTCGCGTCCTCGCCGACGTCCTGGTCGAACTCGCCAAGAGGTGAGGCGAGGGCCCGCGCGTGGAGGCGAGCCGCCAACCGAGATCGGAGGCGCGACGGCGATCGCCGGCGTCTGGTCCTGGTCAGCGCCTTGGCCCGGCTCCCCTCAACCCGCCCTCGGTCAGCGGTTCGGGGAGGAGAGCGCCGGCTTCGGGGCGTCGAGCGCGCGGGCGAGCGCCTCGCTCGTTATTGGGAGGTCCGTCAGGCGCCGACCAATCGCGTCGGCGATCGCGTTGGCGATCGCCGCGGGCGCGGCCACCACGGGCGGCTCGCCGACACCCTTGGCGCCGAACGGCCCGTGCTCGGTCGGCACTTCGAGGATGACCGTCTCGACCTCGGGTGGCGCGTCGGTGATCGAGGGGAGCGCGTAGTCCATGAGCGTCGCCGAACGGAGCTGGCCGTGGGCGTCGTACGACATGCCCTCGAGGAGCGCCCAGCCGACGCCCTGGGCGACGGCGCCGTGGATCTGGGCGGCGATCCCCGCCGGGTTGATGGCGCGGCCGACGTCCTGCACGACGACCTGGCGTACGACGCGGACGCGGCCAGTGTCGGCGTCTACCTCTACCTCCGCGAGGTGGGCCGCGAACGCGGGGGAGCGCGCTGTCGTAGCGCTCGCGCCGTGGGCGAAGACCGGCTCGTACTTGGCGCCGAACTCCATCGAGCTCTTCGCGATCTGCGCGAGGGTCACGCCGCGGTCGGGCATCCCGCGCACGCGGACGCTCCGGCCGACGATCTCGAGGTCGTCGGCTGCCGCCTCGAGCCGGTCAGCGGCGATCGCCAGGATCTGGCGCCGGGCATCACGCGCGGCGCGCTCGACGGCGAGCCCCACGGTGTAGGTGATCTTGCTTCCGCCGCTCGCGCCCGCGAAGGGTGCCGACTCCGTGTCGGCGCACACGACCGTCACGTCGTCGAGGGGAAGTCCCGCGGCCTCCGCGGCGATCTGCGCCATACCGGTCGCGGCGCCGCTCATGTCGACCATCCCGAGGACAACCGTGAGCGTGCCGTCGCGGTCGAGGCGGCAGACCGCACTCGCCGGCTCGATCCCGCCCAGCCAGCCCCCGACGGCGACGCCGACGCCGCGCCTGACGCCGTCGCGTGGCGATCCCTGCCGCGCGCCGCTCAGACGCTGGCGCTCGGTCCGTAGGCGCTCGAGACACTGGACGAGGCCGATCTTCGGCCACGGCCGTCCCGTCGGCAACAGGTCGCCCTCGCGGGAGGCGTTCAACAGGCGCAGGTCGAGCGGGTCGATCCCGAGCCTAAGCGCCAGCTCGTCCATCAGCGACTCGAGCGCGAACGTCGCCTGCACGGCGCCGGGCGCCCGGTACGCGCCGACGCCCGGCTTGTGCGTCAGCACCTCGAAGCCGCGGATGCGGAGGTTCGGGACCGTGTAGTAGCCGCCGAGGAGGAGCGCCGCGATCCCGACGGGGGCGCCCGCGTAAGCCCCAGCATCGAAGATGATCCGCGCGTCGAGCGCGGTGAGCCGGCCGTCGCGCCCCGCGCCCACTCTGAGCTCGAAGACACTCTGGGGCGCGGGCGTCGTCGTGAGGAATTCCTCGGTGCGCGACAGCACGATGGAGACGGGACGTCGTGTGGCGAGCGCGAGCGCGGCCGCCAACGGCTCGAGCAGCACGAACTTGGCCCCGAAGCCGCCGCCGAGCGGCGTCGCGGTGACGCGGACGCGGTGCTCGGGGAGGCCGACCGCTTCGGCGACCTGCGAGCGCGTGTGGAAGAGCGTCTGCGTGCTCGTCCACACGAGAAGGGCACCGAGCGGATCGACGCTCGCCACCGCGGCGCGGGGCTCGAGGTAGCCCTGGTGGAGCATCGAGGTCCGGTACGTCCGCTCGATCACCACCGTGGCCTCGGCCAGGCCGCGCTCGACATCGCCGCGCGTGAATTCGGTCGTGCTCGCCACGTTCGGCGCCGCGGGGCCCGCGACGCCCTGGCCGGCGACGACGGCGCCGTGCGCCGCGAGCGCCTCGTCGCTCGCGCGGCCAGCGCCCGGCTCGCGCACCCGTGGGGCGTCGGGCCTCATCGCGGCGAGCGGGTCGACGGCGGCCGGCAGCGCCTCGTACTCGACCCTGACGAGCTGCGCGGCGTCCTCGGCCTGCGCTTCCGTCTCGGCGACGACGGCCGCCACGGGATGGCCGACGAAGACGACGCGGCCGATCGCCAGCGGGCAGCGCCCGCGGTCCGTCGGGTCGGCCTTCACGAGCGGCAGGTCGTGGCCGGTGAAGACGCCGACGACGCCGGGCTGGGCCGCCGCGGTGCTGCCGTCGATCCTGACGATGCGGGCGTGAGCGTGGGGGCTGAGGACCAGGCGCGCGTGGAGCATGCCGGGCAGACGAAGATCCCCGGCGTAGCGCGTCGCCCCCGTCGCCTTCTCGCGGCCGTCGAGGCGCGGTACAGACTGGCCGATCGCAGAGAGGCTGGTCACTCGGGTGATTCTACTCCATCGCGCCGGGCTCCGGTCGCGCCAGCCGTCGCCTGCCTCGCTCGAGAGGCGTCGCCCCGCCATCGACGATTCCCGCGATGGCGCCGCGCCTTGCCGCGCTCGCACGCGATGGTAAGATCGGGGGAGCAGCTCACGCTGTGCCGAAGAGCCGCACGCGAACGGAGGCTGGTCAATGCGGCAGCTCGTCAGTGCCCCGACTGTCGTCGGCGTCCTTCTCTCGTCCGCTCATTGCGGCGATGCCCAACCCCTTCTCACCTGCGAGAGTTCCTGGACGTGCAGCTCATCTCCCGGCTCGGTCCACGGTTTCTGAGAGCCTCCGGAGCGGTAGAGCCCTGGCTGTTCACCCGGGGCCAGGCGCCGCCGATTTTCCCGGGCGCATACCGGACGACGCCGGGATCTTCGGTCCACGGGTTGGGTCATGGGACTGCGGAACCGGGAGAACCTGGCACCGGCGCTTGCTCTGGCCGTCATGCCGCCGGCGGACGGGCTTCCGCCAACGGGGAGCGCGGAAGCAACTCGTGAGCAGCATGAGACCGGCCTGAGCGAGGGCAGGAAGGGCAGTGGACCCAGCTCGTTCGTCGGATGTCGCCCCGGCTCTCAGCGGTCGTGACCCTGCTACGCCCTGGCGCGACCCGCACCCGACCGAGCCGCCCCGCCCCGGTACTCTGCGGTTGCCATCCGAGCAGGGTGATGTCCGCTGGCGCGGCCTCTCACGCGTCGCCGACCACGTGTACGTGGGCGGGCAACTCGGGGGCGCCCGCGCCGACGACGACGAGTGGGTCGCCCGTGACGCCGCCTTCCTGAAGGGCCTCGGCATCCGCGCCGTGCTGGACATGCGACAGGAGGGGCGGGGCGAGGGCCAGGTCCTCGCCAAAGAAGGCATGCCCTATGAGCGGCTGCCCGTGCAGGATCACTACGCGCCGACCCTAGCCCAGCTCGACGAAGCGGTGCGATTCATCCGCTCGTTTGCCGACCACGGCCAGGACGTGTTCGTACACTGCCACGTGGGCCAAGGTCGGAGCCCCACGGCCGGCATGGCATATCTCATCGCGCAAGGCCGTTCATTGGGAGAGGCGCTGGCACAGCTCGAGACCGCACGCAATACCTATGTGCGCTGGAATCACGCCGACCTCGACGCTCTCAGGCAATATGCCGTCCACGTCGGCCATCCGGAGCTCGGCACGCCCGACGCCGACCTTCCCCCGCATCGAGCGATCGCGCCCGCGTAAAGGCGAAATCCGCGCGTGAGCGGCGCGGAACCGCCCGGAGGGCGATGCGTCCCGGCCGGGGAAAATAAGACCGATCGTGCGCCTGGGGTGGGGTGTTGCAGGGGCGCTCCAGCCTCGGCGGGCTCGTACGGCGCCCTTCTTCGATCTTGACGGTCGAGGGGGTCAGGGCATAATCGCTCTACTCCGGTCTTGGCGTCGCCCCCGGGGCGACGCGTCGCGGGGAAGGGTCGTCGACGCGCGGGAGGGCGACCTGCCTCGGGCTCGTTCAACCACGGCGAACCGCGGGGATCGATCCGTAGGGGGGGTCCCCGGTGGAGGATCTCCTCTGAGGTCGTCGCGCCGGGGCTGAGCCGGCCTCTGCGGGGGGCAAATACATGACGCGACATCCCCGCGTGTGTGTCGTAGGGGTCGGAGCGGTGGGCGGGCTGATCGCGGCCAAGCTGGCGCAGGCCGGGTACCCGGTCGACGTCCTGGCACGCGGGGAACACCTGCGCGCGATCGAAGCCAACGGGCTCGCGCTCATCGAAGGACAAACGCGCGCGACCGTGCGCGTCGCGACGGCGAGCGATCCGACCGCGCTCGGGCCCCACGACGTGGTGTTCATCGCCTTCAAAGCGCCGTCGCTGGTCTGCTCGGCGGGCGCGCTGACACCGCTGCTCGGGCCGGACACGGTGCTCGTCCCCGCGATGAACGGCGTGCCCTGGTGGTTCTTCCACCGCTTCGGCGGCAGACTCGTGGGCACGCGGCTGTCGTCGGTCGATCCGGGCGGGGCGATCTCGAGATCGCTGCCGGCGGAGCAGGTCATCGGCAGCGTGGTGCATCTGTCGTCGTCGATCGCGGCCCCGGGCGTCATCCGCCGCGGGTTCGGCAATGTCCTGATCGTCGGCGAGCCCTCCGGAGAGCGAAGCGGAAGACTGGCGCGCGTCATCAAGATGCTGGAGCAGGGGGGCTTCACGGTGAAACCGACCCCCGAGATCCAGCGTGAGGTATGGCTCAAGCTGTGGGGCAACATGAACATGAACCCGATCAGCGCCCTGACCGGCTCCACCGCCGACGCCGTCCTCGACGATCCGCTGACGGCCCAGCTCGTGCGGGACATGATGGAGGAGGCCGCCGCCGTCGGGAGGGCGCTCGGGATCGAGATGAGCATGACTGCCTCGGAGCGGATCGCGGTCACTCGAGAGCTCGGGGCGTTCAAGACGTCGATGCTGCAGGATCTGGAGAGCGGGAGGCCGCTCGAGATCGACGCGATCCTCGGCGCACCCTGCGAAATTGGCGACCGCCTCGGGATCCCGATGCCCTTCAGCAAGGCCGTGCTCGGCCTAACGCGGCAACGGGCGAGGAACCTCGGACTCTACGCGTACGAAGCGGGCGGGCCGACGGTCAAACCGCTCCCCTCCTGAGGCGGGAGCAATAATTCGCCGGCGCCCGCCACGTGGCTGGGCTCGCTCGCGCGAGTGTTCGCCGTCGGCGAAAATGAGCAACACGTGGCCCGAGGGCGGACGGAGAAGGTTGGCCAGATCCTGGCACAGCTTGACAGGTGCCGCACGATGGAAGATCACCTTCGGAGACGAAGGCCGGATCCGACGAACCCGGCCGGCTGATTAGGGCCGCGGCGCGCGTCCGTGGCGAGACGACCTTCTCCGTCCCGCCCGCAGAGCTGCTGCCCACGGCGACATGGATGGCCACGGGGTGTTCCAGGGACGACCGAGTGATGACGGCCTGAGGCCGGCGACCTTCGCGCCGGGAGACTACGGCCGAGTCGTTCGACCCGACGGGAGCGAGATCTGGTGGGTTCGGACGCCGAAAAGCGGCTGGGTGCTCTTGGCCCGCCACCGCGTCACGAGGAACGACGACGGCACGATCACCGTATCGCCGTTGCGATGATCGGTCCGGAAACCGTCGAGCCGGGGTGGCATTTCTGCCCGAGCGTTCCAATCCTCGCGCGCCTGGCGGGGGAATGTCCCGGCCGAGTGGGTCCGTTCTTGAGTCCGAGCCAGCTGAGGGTGGCGATCGAGAAGCGGCCCGCCGGGTCCCCCCGGCGATCCCCGGGGAATCTAGACTGAGCGTCCCCCCGCACCGGCTCGGGGCCCCTGTCGAGGTCCAGGTGCCTGCCCTCGCCGCTATCCGGCTCAGGCGGTACGCCCACAGGTCCCCTCGAGCTGGTATCGGGGCGGCGAAGGCGCCTCCCGCTGGGGCTCTGGCGGAGCCGACGCAGGCAAGGACACGGGCACGGCAGGACAGCGGCATTGACGCGGCAGTGATCAGACGCTAGACTCGCGTCGCCTCGCGTCGTGCGGACCGGACGGACCCCGGTCGCGGGGCACAGCCGTGTCGACGGCGCAGCGGAGGGAGTTATGAGGGTTGCGCGTGGGGCGGGCAGACTGCTTCGGATGCGCGCCGGCGCGACGGCAGGCGCGATCGTCCTCGGTCTCCTGCTGAGCGGCTCCACCCTGCGCGCGAGCCCTGGGCCCATCGCGTGGCCCCCCTCGCTCGGCGCCCCGCAGCGCGAGTCACTCGTGTCCGTGACACCGCCCGCGGCCGATCTGGCCCGGCCCGCGACGGGTCGCGCCCAACCCTCTCGGAAGCCCGCCGAGCGCCGCAGCTCGCCGAAGAACGAGATCATTACGCTGCAGGCCGAGAGCCTCTCCGGGCAGGCGATGCAGGTCACGGTGGATTACGCGTACGCGGGCGACCAGGGGACCGAGGACGTCTTTCTTCACGCGGCCGCCCTTCAGCACTACTCCCAGGTCGAGGGATTGCGAAACCGAGTGCCCGGAACCGGCTTTCCCGGGGAGGCGGTGGAGATCGGGAACGGCCGCGTTACGCTGACCATCGCCAGAGTCGTTGAAGGCGACGCCTCGACCAGCACCAGCGTTCGCGTCTGCCTCATCAGCCTCCCGAAGCACTCCGCGTTCCTGTGCCGGAACTTCGCGCATACCAAGGAATGGGACTGAAGGTCCCGACGTAAGCTTCGGAGGTGCCGAGATGGCCGTCCGAGCACTGCTCCACTACGCCCTTGAGGTCCCGGATCAGACCGTCGGGGAAGGCTTCTACCGGGCGTTTGGTCTGACGGAGACGCCGGCTCGGGACGATGCCGTGCACCTACGCCCGGCCTCTCTGGCGCGCGAGTCCGTCCTGCTCTACGCCGGCCCGCGCAAGCGGCTCCACCATATCGCCTTCGGCGCGCCCGCCGACGAATTCGAGGCGACGCGGGAGGCGATCCAGCGGGCAGGGGTCGAGGAGGTCGATCCGCCGAAGGGCGCACCCGACGGCGGCCTCTGGATCCGCGATCCCGACGGCAACGCGCTCAACATCCGGCCGGAGGGGCGCCCCGTGCCACCGCCCGACCCCCCCCTCAAGCTCAACAGCCCCGGCCACGTCGGTCGGGTCGCCGAGCGTGGTTATCCGGAGGCCGGGGCGTCCGCGCGGCCGCGCCGGCTCAGCCACGTGCTCCTGTTTACTCCAGACGTGAACCGGCAGCTGGACTTCTATACGCGTATCCTCGGCATGCGGTTTTCCGATCGCGCCCGGTCCGTCATCGCATTCCTCCGATGCACGACCGACCACCACAACCTGGCGCTGCTGGCCTCCCCGGGGCCCGGGTTTCACCACGGCTCGTTCGAGGTCGGTAGTGTGGACGAGATCGCGATGGGGGCGGTCCGGATGCGGACGGCAGGGTGGGAGCCGGCGTGGGGGCTCGGCCGCCACGTAATCGGATCCAACTTCTTCTACTACATCCGCGATCCGTGGGGGAGCTTTGCCGAGTACTTCCACGACCTCGACTACATCCCCGAAGACTGCGCCTGGTCGGCGCGCGACTTCCCTGAGGCGGATGCCCTGTACCGCTGGGGTCCGCCGGTGCCCCCCGACTTCGGCGTGAACCGCGAGCTCGAATAGAGCCGCGAGGCTCCCGACCGAGTCCCGTCGCCGGCGCCGCGCGATAGGCAGAACGACCGGGTGGGGTGCTCACCTCACCCGGCTGCCCTCCGCCGTCAACGAGTCGTTCGGGGTACGGAGGCGCATCCCGTGAGCTGGATCGGCTACGCTTTGCTGTCGGCAGTCCTGGCAGGGCTCGTCGCGATCCTCGGCAAGATCGGCGTCCGGGGCGTCGACAGCACGCTGGCGACCACGGTCCGCGGCGCGATCATGTTCGGCGCGTTGCTGGCGGTCGCGCTTGCGCGCGGCACACTGGGCGACCTTTGGACGGTCGACCGACGGGCGATGCTCTACATCGCGCTCTCCGGTCTCGCCGGAGCCGGGTCGTGGCTCTGCTACTTTCGTGCGTTGCAGGTCGGCGATGCGCTGCGGGTCGCCCCGGTCGACCGGTTGAGCGGAGCGGTCACCCTCGTGCTGGCCTCTGGGCCACCCCACGTCCGCCGCCCTCCGCTCGGGCGCGGGAATCGCGCAGAAGCCGCCAGCGGCAGCCGCGGGACCGCGGCTAGTCAAGAACTCGCAGGCGGCCAGGTCTGGGTCAAGGGCGCCTGGGTCAAGGGCGCCTGTTGTTAGCAAGTGATCTGGCCGCTCCTGTTTGACAAGTGATCTGACCGGTTTCAGTGAAGCCCCGGGGCCGACGTCGGCACCGACGGGAGCGCGCGCGGGGCAGGAACGAGGCGGGTCCGGCCGGACGCGCGAGGCCGCAATGGGCTCAGGAGCGGCGATCGCGGAGTAGGCAAGGGGTGAGATACCCCCGCAGCCAGGGGTGAAAGTGGCTGCCCCGCCCCGGTGAAGCGCCCGAGACAGCGTGAGCCGTACCACACCGAGTGGTGCCCCTCGAGGTGCCGGCGGACGAGCACGTGGAGCCCCGCACACGTGCGCCGGCCGCGCTGTTTGGCGAGCTGCATGATGAGGGCGTCGAGCCGCACGGTGTTGTCGCGAGCGACGACGCGCTCTTCCTCGTGACAGAGGATCTGTTCGAGATCGACCCGGCCCAGCGCGACGAACGCCGACGCCGGGTCGGCCGGGGGCCGGCCGAAGGTGGCGTTGTAGGAGGCGAGGAAGTGCTCGCGCAGATACTGGTTGGCCGCGGCCGCCGTGGTGATCCCCGCCCGGCGCAGCTCATTGACGAGGCGGTCCTGCAGCGTGCGATTGGCGCGCTCGCTGCGCCCCCGGGCCTGGGGGGAGTACCCCAGGATGTGCTCGATCCCCAACTGGTGCAGCGCTCGGCCCACCTGGGTGCGGCGGCTGCGATCAGGCGCGCTGCCGGACGTGGGCGTGTGCACGGCCCAGTGCGCGCGATCGGTGTAAAGCGCCTGGGGCAGCCCGTAGCGCTGGAACACGGCCCGCAGGGCCCGCATCACGGTGGCAGTGCTCTCCGCCGCGACGAACTCGGCGTAGAGGAGCTGCTTGGTGGCGTCGTCGATGACGGTGAGCAGCGTGAGCCACTGCTCCGGCCCCAGGGCCAGCCACTGGTGGCGGCTGCCGTCCAGGTGCAGGAGCTCACCGACGCAGGGGCGCGGCTCGCGCCGCCGGCGATGGCGGCCCCGCGCCCGGTGCTTGGGCACCAACCCCGCCCCTTGGAGGGCGGTCTTCACGAAGGTGTAGGAGAGCGTCACGCCGTGCTCCCGGCGGGCCCAGCTGTAGAAGTGGCGGACGTTCCACCCCGGATAGTGCTCCCGGTAGAGGTGGAGGACGCGCTGCACTTCGGCCAGGGGCACCCGGCGGGGTGAGGGCCGGCGTCGCCGCCGGTCGAACAGGCCGTCGTACCCGAAGTGTTCATATCGCCAGCGGAGGCGGCGCACCGTGCGGGGGCTCAGCCCCAGCACGTCAGCCGCCTGTAACCACGTTTGTTGTCCGCTCAGCGCCCGGAGAATCACTTCTTGAATCCTCATCGCCCACTCCACAGCCTCGAGCGTGTAGGCCATCGCCACCGCCTCTCGGTGGCTCTGGGCTACCACCCCAGACGGCTGGGAGCGG
>QHRX01000320.1 GCA_003221455.1 Candidatus Rokuibacteriota bacterium | reverse complement strand
GCCCGGGCGTACGCGGAGAGCTTGATCAAGAACGCCCCGGACCCGGTGTTCGTCTCCGACCTCGAGGGCAAGATCCTGCAGGCGAACGACGCGGTCTTCGCCTTGCTGGGGTTCCGTCCGGACGAGCTGATCGAGCAGTCGCTCTCGCGCATCATCTCGCCGGCGGAGACGCGCGAGTTCCTGGCGGCCCTGCGCGAGGTCGTGGAGCGCGGGGTCACGCGGAACGCGCGGCTCAACCCCCGCAGCGCCAGCGGGGAGGTCATCCCGACGACGCTCAACGCCTCCGCGCTGACATGCGGGAATTGGACAAGGCCCGGGCGTACGCGGAGAGCTTGATCAAGAACGCCCCGGACCCGGTGTTCGTCTCCGACCTCGAAGGCAAGATCCTGCAGGCCAACGACGCCGTCTCCACGCTGCTGGGGTTTCGAACGGACGAGGTGCTGGAGCAATCGCTGTCCCGCTTCATCAGCCCGGAGGAGACCAGGGAATTCACCGCCGCCCTCCGCGAGGTCGTGGAGCGCGGGGTCACGCGGAACGCACGGCTCAACCCCCGCAGCGCCAGCGGGGAGGTCATTCCGACGACGCTCAACGCCTCGGCGCTGCGCGACCCGGACGGCAAGGTGATCGGCGCCATCGGCATCCTCCGCGACATGCGCGCCTATGAGCAGGTGGTGCGCGACCTCGAGAAGTCCAAGACCGAGTTGCAGGAGAAGATCCTGGACCTCGAGAAATTCGAGGAAGTGGTCGTCGGCCGCGAGCTCAAGATGATCGCCCTCGAGAAGGACCTGGAGGGCTTCCGGAAGGAAGTGGCACGGCTCAAGGGGGAGAGCGAGCGGGCCTGACGCCCGCCGACCGGCGACCGGTGATGAACGAGCGCATGCGGGAGGCGGCGGAGCTGGACAGCGGGGTCGAGGCTCAGGCCCGGCTGCGCGAGCAGGTCAGGCTGCTGACGGTCCGCCTGCAGAAGCGCGACGAGCAGCGCCGCGCCATGCTGCACATCATGGGCGACCTCAACGAGTTCAACAAGCAACTGGGCAACCGGCGCAAGGCCACGCTCCATATCCTCGGCGACTACGAGCAGGACCGCCGGCGGCTCCGCCGCCAGACCGAGCGCCTCGACAACTCGCGGCGCGCCCTGCTGCACATTCTCCAGGATTCCCACACCTCCAACCTCCGCCTGGAGGTGAGCCGCAAGGCCATGATCCACATCATGGGCGACCTGCGGGAGACCACCGCCGAGATCCAGCGCCGCGAGCAGGAGCTGCGCGACAAGCAAGGGCAGCTCGTCCAGGCCGGCAAGCTCGCCACGCTCGGAGAACTCACCACCGGGGTCGCCCACGAACTCAACAATCCGCTGAACAACATCGGGTTGTTCGTGGGCAACGCGATCGACCTCGTCGAGCTCGGGGTGGTGGACCAGGGACGGATCGTGCGGGAGCTGCGCACCGCCATGCAGCAGGTGGGCAAGGCCACGGAGATCATCTCGCACCTGCGCACGTTCGGGCGCGTGGCGCCGGTGAGTCGCGAGGCGGTGTCGATGAACCAGGTGGTCGAGCGGGCCCTCTCGCTCATGCACGAGCAGCTCCGCCTCCGCGAGATCGAAGTCGAGCTGGACCTGAGCCCGGCGGAGCCGGTGGTGATCGGCAACTCCATCCAGCTGGAGCAGGTGCTGATCAACCTGCTGACGAACGCTCGGGACGCGGTGGCGGAGTCGCCGCGCAAGGTCGTTCAGATCGCCTGCGCCGTCCGGGAACGGGTCATCCAGCTGACGTTCTCCGATACGGGCCCCGGCATTCCGGAGGGGCTCGAGCAGCGGATCTTCGACCCGTTCTTCACGACGAAGGAGGTGGGGCACGGCACCGGCCTGGGCTTGTCCATCACGTACGGGATCATCAAGGAGCACGGCGGCACGATCGCCGTCACCAACGGCCCCGACGGAGGCGCCGTCTTCGTGATCCAGCTCCCGCTCGCCTTGGACGAAGGAAGGAAGCCGTCCCCGCCATGACCTCGGCGCGGGTGCTCATCGTCGACGACGACCCCGCCTTGCTGCAGGCGCTCCCGGAGACCCTGCGGCTCCGGGCCGGCGGCCTGGCGGTGGACACCTGCGACTCCGCGTCGGCCGCGCTCGACCGCATCGCGACGACCGACTACGACGCGATCATCAGCGACATCAAGATGCCGGGGATGGACGGTCTCGCGCTCCTGGCCGAGGTCCGTGCGCTCCGGCCGGATACGCCCACGCTGCTGATCACCGGGCACGGCGAGCACAGCCTGGCCGTCCAGGCGCTGCGGGGGGGCGCGTACGATTTCATCCAGAAGCCCATTGACCGAGAGTACTTTGTGGCCTCGCTGAACCGGGCGATTCACACGCGGCAGCTGAGTCGGCGGGTCAAGGAGCTCGACCGGCTGGCCTTCCTCGGCCAGCTGGCGGGGGGGATCAGCCACGAGTTGCGGAACCCGCTCGGCGTCATCAAGAACTCGGTCTACTACCTGAGAATAGTGCTGCCGGCCGAGGACAAGGTCGGCAGGCATCTCGACATCCTGGAGCGCGAGGTCGACCGGGCAACCCGGATCGTGACGGATCTCCTCGACTTTGCCCGCACGGCGCCGCCCGCGCGGGCGACCGCCGATCTGAGCGCGCTCGTCCGAGACTGCCTGGAACGGCTTCCCCTGGCCGACAGCATCACGGTGACCCTCAAGCTCGCCGAGGATCTGCCCAAGTTGCTGATCGACCACGATCAGCTCGGGTCGGTGCTGAGCAACCTCA
>QHRX01000152.1 GCA_003221455.1 Candidatus Rokuibacteriota bacterium | reverse complement strand
GTCCGGGACCAGCAGGGCATCCTCAACCTCGTGATGCACGAGCTCACCGTGTCCTGTCTGCCGAGCCTGATCCCGGAGCGGATCGACGCCGACGTCTCCGCCCTCATGATTGGCGACGTGCTCACGGTCTCCCAGCTCACGGTGCCGGCTGGTGTCCGCATCCTCAACGACCCGAACCAGGCGGTGGCGACGGTCTCGCCGCCGCGCGCCGAGGAGGTGCCGGTGGTGGCGGCCGCGGCGGTCACCGCACCCGCCGAGCCCGAGGTCCTCACCGAGCGCAAGCCGAAGGAGCTGCCCGTCGAGGAAGCCGCCGGCAAGGAGGGCGGCAAGCGGGAGCGGGACAAGGAGCGGGAGAAGGAGAAGAAGTAATCGGGACGCGGTCGCGTGGCGCAGGCCGTCGTGGGGTTGGGCAACCCCGGTCCCGAGTACCGGAACACCCGCCACAATGTCGGCCAGCGCGTGGTCGACCTGCTCGCCCGGGCCCTGCACAAGCGGCCGACGCGGGAGGGAACGGCACTCGTCGCGCGCGGCGAGTGGCAGGGAGAGACGCTCTACCTCGTCAAGCCGCTCGCCTTCATGAACGCGAGCGGCCCGCCGGTGGCGCGCGTCGCGGCCCGGCTCGGGCTCTCGCCGGCGGAGCTGATCTTGGCGTACGACGACATCGACCTGGCGCTCGGGATCGTGCGCATCCGGATGAAGGGCAGCCACGGCGGCCACAAGGGCGTCCGCTCCATCATCGAGGCCCTGGGCACGGATGAGCTCCGACGCGTGAAGATCGGCATCGGCCGGCCACCGCACAGGGACCAGGTCACGGACCACGTGCTGACGGGCTTCACGCCGGAGGAGCTTCCACTCATCGAGGCAGCCTGCCAGGAGGCCGCGGACCGGGTGCTCGACTTGGTCGCCGCCCGGGCGGTCGAGGGTCGGCGGTGATCCGTCCGGGGGCGGGACCCGCCGCTGTGTCCGAGCGGGGGCATCGACGGGCGGGCGGTCGTTTGCCTGACCCCCCATCACATGGTATATAGTTATCGTTTATCCCTCGGAGGTCGGTCGGCCGGCAGGGGGAGGGATCTGCGTGACCAAGGTCATCATCGAGCCCGACGAGTCCGTCGAGAGCGCCCTCAAGCGCTTCAAGAAGCAGTGCGAGAAGGCCGGGCTCCTCTCCGAGTTCAAGAAGCGCCAGCACTACGAAAAGCCGAGCGTCCGGCGCAAGCGGAAGGCGCTAGCCGCGCGGAAGAAAGCCAAGCGGCGCGAGCGGTTCTCGGATTAGCACCGGCGACACTCCGGACCGCTCCTCTGAGGCTCCGCACGTGACCAGCGGGGGCGACCGAGTCGACAACATGGCCGCGGAGGCGCTCTCGGGCCGGGGCGTCGAGTGGACCGAGGTCCGGGCCCTCCTCGCAGCAGAGACCGACACGCCGATGGGGCGCGACCGTGCTCTCGGAGCGACTCCTCTCCTCGACTCGCCCGCGGTGTCGGCCGCGCTCAACGAGACCAGTCAGGCGCGCCTCGCCGTGGCCGCCCACGGCCTGCCCCCCTGGCAAGCGATCCCAGACGTGCGACCGAGCCTCACCCGCTGCCGGGCAGACGGCACCGTCCTCGACGGCGTCGAGCTTCGGCGCCTCGTTCCCCTCCTCGAGGCCGCTCCCCGGCTCAGGGCGTACGGCCAGAGCATCCGTCCGGTCGCGCCCGCCCTCGCCGACATCGGCCACCGCCTCCCGAAGCTCGACGACCTCCGCGCGGCGCTCTCCGCGGCGCTTGCCGACGACGGGACCCTGACCGACGGCGCGAGCACCGAGCTCCGCCGCCTCCGGCAGCGGATCCGGGACCTCCAGCGGCGCATCGTCCGAGACCTGGACGCGCTGTTCCAGGCAGCCGACGCCGACCGGATCTTCAGCGACCGCTACGTGACCCGCCGCAACGGGCGCTACGTGGTCCCCGTGCGCGCCGAAGCGCGCGCCCGCCTCCGCGGCATCGTCCACGACCGCTCGCAGAGCGGCCAGACCGTGTTCATCGAACCGGACCGCGTCGTCGAGGCCAACAACGACCTGGTCGACAACGCCCGCCAGGAGGAGCAAGAGGCCGCGCGGCTCCTGGCCGAGCTCAGCGAGGCCGTGCGGGCTCGCCTGCCCGAGATCGAGCGCTTGGTGGCGGACCTCGGCGAACTCGACTGGATCGTCGCGCGCGCCCGGCTCGCCGAGCGGATGGACGCGACGCACCCCGTCCTGGACCCGGGAGTGGTGTCGCTCCGCGCCGCGCGCCACCCGCTCCTTTTGGCCCAGAGCTGGCGCGATCCGGCTCGGCCCGTCGTCGCGGTCGATCTCGAACTCGGCCGCGAGCGGCCCCTCCTCGTCGTGACCGGCCCGAACGCCGGCGGCAAGACGATCGCGCTCAAAACCCTCGGGCTCCTCGTGCTGATGGCGCAGGTTGGGTGCCACGTTCCGGCCGCGGAGGGAAGCCGCCTGCCGCTGATCTCGCGCCTCGTCGCCGTGATCGGGGACGAGCAGAGCGTCGCCGAGAATCTCTCGACGTTCTCGGCCTTCGTCCGCCAGGTGCGCGACGTGCTCGAGCACGTGGACGACCACTCCCTCGTGCTCCTGGACGAGCTCGGCGCGGGCACGGATCCGGACGAAGGGGCGGCGCTGGCGCAGGCCATCCTCGAGGCCCTCGAGCGACGCGGGGCACTGGTGATGGCCACGACCCACCTCGAGCCGCTGAAGGCGTTCGCCAGCACGCACCCGGGCGCTCGCAACGCGGCGGTCGAGTTCGATCGCGAACGACTCGCCCCGACGTTCCGTCTGGTCTACGACTACCCGGGGCAGAGCTACGCCCTCGCGATCGCCGCCCGCCTCGGCCTCGACCCGACGCTCATCGAGCGGGCGCAGGCCCACCGCTCGGCGCAGGCGGCCCGGCTCGGCGAGCTCCTCTCCCGGCTCGACGCGCAGACGCGCACCGAGGCGGCGCGCCTCCTCGCGATCGAGCGGAGCGAGCGCGAGGCCACCGACCACCTCGCCCGCGCCGCCGCCGAGCTCACGCGGGCCGAGGGCCGGGCCAGGGAGGTCGTCACCCGCGCCAAGCAGGACGCCGCCGCGCTCCTGTCCGAGCTCCGACGCGCCGCCGCCGTCGAGTGGGAGCGCCTGAAGCACGCCGAGCGGTCGCGCAAGACGCTCGACGACGTGCGCCAGCGCGTGCGCGATCTCGCCGCGCGCGCCGGAAGTGCGACCGTCGAGGACCCGGTGCCGAGCGGGCCGCTCGCCCCGGGCGACGCCGTCGAGGCGCCTCACCTCGGGGTGCGTGGACAGCTCCAAGCCGTCGCGGGGGCCACCGCCACGGTCGCCTCCGGGACGATTACCGTCCGGGTCCCCGTGCAGAGCCTGCGCAAGATCGCGGGGGGCGTGCCCGCGCCCCGCCCGGTCCGGATCCCCGGAAAGACGAACGTCGCCCCGGAGTTACACCTCCTCGGCCGGACCACCGAGGAGGCGCGTGGCATCGTCGAGAAATACCTCGACGATGCGTTCCTCGCCGGCCTGCCGGCGGTTCGGCTCATCCATGGCAAGGGCACGGGCGCGCTCCGCAAGACCGTTCACGACCTGCTCGCGGGCCATCCGCTCGTCGAGTCCTTCCGTAACGGGGATGCGCGCGAGGGAGGCGCCGGCGCGACGGTCGCCGCCCTCAGGGTCGGCTGATGGCGAGCTTCCCGAGCGCGGTGCTCGATGAGATCCGCTCCCGCCTCGATCTGGTCGACCTCGTGAGCCAGTTCGTCGCGCTGCGCAAGGCCGGCGCGAACTGGAAGGGCCTCTGTCCCTTTCACACCGAGAAGACGCCTTCCTTTACGGTGAATCCGGCGAAAGGCATCTTCCACTGCTTCGGCTGCGGCGTCGGCGGCGACGCGTTTGGCTTCCTGATGCGCCAGGACCGGCTCTCGTTCCCCGAGGCCGTCCGGGCGCTCGCCCGCCGGGCCGGCGTCGACCTCCCGGAGGACCGCGGCCGCCGGGACGAGGGCGAGCGGGAGGCGCTGCACCGCGCGATGCAGCTCGCCCTCGCGTTCTACACCGACAGGCTCTGGCGGCCTGAGGGCGAGCGCGCGCGGGCGTACCTCGAGCGGCGGGGCGTCGATCCCGCCGTGGCGAGGCGCTTCGCCCTCGGGTACGCGCCGGAGGGCTGGGACGCGCTCCTCACCTTCATGAGAGGCGAGAAGGTCGGCGAGGAGGTCCTCGAGCGAGCCGGTCTCGTCGTGCCCCGGCAACACGGCGGCGGGTTCTACGATCGCTTCCGCGGGCGCCTCCTCTTCGCCATCCGGGACCTCCAAGGTCGCGTGGTCGCGTTCGGCGGGCGCGCCCTCGGCGACGAGTCGCCGAAGTACCTCAACTCCCCGGAGACACCGCTCTACTCGAAGGGCCAGATGCTCTACGGCATGGACCTCGCGCGCGAGGCGATCCGGACCCAAAACCGCGCCCTCCTCGTCGAGGGATACCTCGACTGCGTGACCGCCCACCAGTACGGCTTTGCCGAGACGGTGGCCGCCCTCGGCACCGCGTTCACGCCCGCCCAACTCGCGCTGTTGCGGCGGTACTGCGGCGAGGTGGTCACCTTCTTCGACGCCGACCTGGCGGGACAGAAGGCGGCGGAACGGGCGGAGGAGCTGCTCGAGCCCTCCCCCGACGGGATGAGGTGGGCGCTGAGCCGGAACGGCAGCTTCGGCGACGCGGAGTCGGTGCGGCTCAGAGTGGCCCTGCTCCCGCCCGGCCACGACCCCGACACCCTGCTCCGCACGGCGGGACCCGCCGCGTTCGCCGAGTGCATCGCGGCGTCGCGGAGCCTCCTCGCCTACGCGCTCGACCGCGCGCTCGCCGAGATCGGCGACGCAAGCGGGCCGCGCGGGCGCGCGACCGCGTTCGCGCGCGTCGCGATGATGCTCGCGAAGGTCACCAACTCCGAGGAGGCGCTGGCGCTGGCGCGCGAGGCGGCGCGCCGGCTCGGGCTCGACGCGACGCAGCTCTGGATCGAGGCGCAGCGATTGCAGGGGGCCTTGCGCCGGCCGGCGGCCACCCCACCGCCCGCCAGCGCGCCGACGGGCGTTCCGCTGGCCGAGCGCGAACTGCTCCTCCTGCTCCTGGCCGTCCCGGGCGCGCGCACGGCCCTGCTCCCGATCGTCGAGGACGCCGACCTCTCGCACCCCGGGCTCCGCGCCATCCTCGCCGCGCTCCGGGCCCGCCCGGAGGCGCCAGCAGAGGCCCTGATGCCGGACCTCCCGGGCGACGTCGAGCGCGGAGTCCTCGCGGCGCTGCTCCTCGACGAGCGCGACCCGATGGACGCCGCGACCGAGCTCGCGCAGTTCCAGAACCGCTTCGAGCTCAAGCGCCAACTCCGGCGCCTCCGCGAGGCCACCCGCGCGATCGCCGAGGGGCAGGCGGCCGGAGGCGCGTCGATCGAGGGAGTGCAAACAGAGCTTCTCGCCCTCCAGCGCGCCGGAGAGCAGGCGCGCGAACTCACCCTCGGAGGCAGCGCCGAGGCGAGGCAACACGCCAGGCCTTCGGGTCCACAAGGAGTTCAGACGAATGGCTGACGAACCCAAGCTGGAAGGGCTGGACAAGCTCATCGCGAAGGGCAAGCAGAAGGGCTTCCTCACCTACGATGAGGTGAACGACGCCCTTCCCTCCGACCTGGTCTCGCTCGACCAGCTCGACGACATCATGATGATGTTCGGCGCCTTGGACATCGAGGTGGTCGCCTCGGCCAAGGCGAACCGGCTGCCCTCCGACATCGAGACCCCGGTGCCCGAGGAGGTCGACGAGGGCGACGGTCCGGCGGAGCCGATCGACCTCACGCCGGGGCCGGTCGGGCGCACGGAGGACCCGGTGCGCCTCTACCTCCGCGAGATGGGCCGGGTGTCCCTGCTGACGCGCGAAGGGGAGATCGCGCTGGCGAAGCGCATCGAGGAGGGGAAGGAGGAAGTCGCGCGGGCCGTCCTCTCGACCAACCTCGCCATCGAGCGCTTCCGTATGCTCCGGGAGCGGCTCCGGAAGCGCGAGATCTCGATCAAGGAAGTGGTCGAGATCTCCGAGGAGGAGTTCGACGACGACAAGGCCGACGAGCTGACCCGCGTGGTGATCGGGAAGCTCTCCACCGTCGACCGTCTGCTACGCGAGCGCGAGCAGCTCCTCGAGCGCGCCCGAAAGCTCAGGGCAGGGACCGCGGGCAAGAAGCGCCGGGGCGGCAAGGACCCCGCGTGGAAGAAGTACGAGGGGCAGTCCCAGGCGAAGCAGCAGCGGGTGCTCGAGACGCTACGGGCCCTCAACATCGGCGCCCAGATCATCGACCGCGAGGATATCGACCCCGAGCGCCGGGGCCTCGTGCAGGAGCTGCGGGAGCTGCTCGAGAACGTCGAACGGGCCGAGAGCGTGATCGCGCTGTGGACCAACGGTCGGCGGCCGTCGGCCGAGGAAGTGCAGAACCTGATCTACGTCTCCTTCGGCGGCAACGGCGGCAACGGCGCCAACGGCGTCCACGCCGACGCCGACCTCGACCAGAAGGCCGCCAAGAAGTTCGCGAGCCCGAAGCAGCGCCAGATCTGGGTGGCGCAGCAGGAGATCAAGCGAGCCGAGCAGCGGGCCAACGCCAAGGCCGACGAGATCAAGCGCGTCATGGCCGTGATCAAGGCCGGCCAGCACAAGGCGGCACGGGCCAAAAAGGAGATGGTCGAGGCCAACCTCCGCCTCGTCATCTCGATCGCGAAGAAGTACACCAATCGTGGACTCCAGTTCCTTGACCTGATCCAGGAAGGCAACATTGGATTGATGAAGGCGGTCGACAAGTTCGAGTACCGCCGCGGCTACAAGTTCTCGACCTACGCCACCTGGTGGATTCGACAGGCCATCACCCGCGCCATCGCCGACCAGGCGCGGACGATCCGCATCCCGGTGCACATGATCGAGACGATCAACAAGCTGATCCGCACCTCCCGCCAGCTCGTCCAGGAGCTCGGCCGCGAGCCGACCCCCGAGGAGATCGCGACCAAGATGGACGTGCCGGTCGACAAGGTCCGGAAGGTCTTGAAGATTGCCCAGGAGCCGATCTCCCTCGAGACACCGATCGGCGAGGAGGAGGACAGCCACCTGGGCGACTTCATCGAGGACAAGCAGGTGGTCTCGCCGGTCGAGTCGATCATCGGCCTCAGCCTGCGCGAACAGACCAACCGGGTCCTCAACACGCTCACGCCCCGGGAGGAAAAGGTGCTGCGACTCCGGTTCGGGCTCTCCGACGGCTGCGAGCACACGCTCGAGGAGGTCGGTCAGGACTTCGCCGTCACGCGCGAGCGCATCCGCCAGATCGAGGCCAAGGCACTCCGGAAGCTCCGGCATCCGTCGCGGTCGAAAAAGCTCCGCAGCTTCCTGGAGGGCTGACGATGCGGACGCGACCCGGGGGCGAGCCCCCCGGACGGCGGTGCGACGCCCAAGGACAGGCGGGTGGCGCCGCTCAATTCGAGCCGAGCGAGACGGGCGGCGCCGCTCTTCGGTGCTATCATGCGGCCCTGGGCCCATAGCTCAATGGCAGAGCAGCCGGCTCATAACCGGTCAGGTCCTGGTTCGAGTCCGGGTGGGCCCACCATTCTGACGGAGGCGACGTGGATCGAGAGCTCCAGCTGCTGATCGACCTGCAGGCGCTCGACACGCGCATCGGCGGTCTCGAGCGCGAGGCGGCCCGCCTCCCGAAGGAGATCGAGGCCATCCAGGCGAGCGTGAGCGCCGCGCGGAGCACGCTCGAAGCCACCAAGGCCCGCCTCGATACCACCAAGAAGAGCATCCGGACGAAGGAGAAGGACCTGGACGTGTCGGCCGCCAAGCGCGCAAAGGCGGAGGCCCGGCTCTACGAGGTCAAGACCAACAAGGAATACTCCGCGGTGCTGGCTGAGATCGAGGAGATCAAGCAGGAGAAGTCGCGCATCGAGGAGGAGATTCTCACGCTGATGGAGACGCAGGAGCGGCTCACCGCCGACATCCGCGACTCCGACGCCCAGCTCAAGCACGCCGAGACCGAGGGCAAGGTCACCGAGGCGGTCGTGCGCGAGAAGCTCCGCACCGTCGAGAACGAGCTCGCGGGTCTGCGGAACGAGCGCGCCTCCCTCGCCGCCGGCGTGCCGCCGGCGGTCCTCGCCGAGTACGACAAGCTCTTGAAGGCGCGCGGCGGCCTCGCCGTGGTCCAGGCGCTCCCCTCCCAGATTTGCGCCGGCTGCCGTATGGCGATCCGCCCCCAGGCCATCCTCGAGCTGCGGACCCAGATCCAGCTGATCCACTGCGAGAGCTGCGGCCGCTACCTGTACTGGCACGATCCGGCCTGACGGCTGACGGGGCCGCCCGACGCCTCGGCGTGCGGGATGGCCGCTGGGCCAGGCGGGAAGCGCAACGCGAAGCTCGCCGTCCTAGCCCGACTCCTCCATGCCTCGATGGCACCAAGCCTAAGCCGGCCTCGACCGCGTCGTCGGAAAACGGTACTTTCGTGCCAGCCAGTGTCCCCTGGGGAGCACTCAGCGGGGTGCCAAGCATCGATTCGCCCAGCAACAGAGGGATTTAGCCGACCCGGGTGGGTGGTTGCATTCTTGCACGTTCCCGCGACCGGCCGCCACGCTGAGCGATGGAGGAGTCGCGAACAATGCCCAAAGAGCTGACCACCACCGCGACGTCTCGCCCGAGCCTCCGCGCTGCGCCCGCGGGCCGGCGCTGGTCGGTAGGCCGCCAGGACAACCCCGCCACCTCACGGGAGGGCAGAACGTGAGATCCGAGTCGAAGACCGTTTTTGTGACGGGAGGGGCCGGCTACGTCGGCGCCGTGCTGGTGCCGAAGCTTCTGGCCCGCGGCTATCGCGTCCGCGTTCTTGATCTCTTCCTCTTCGGAGAGGACGTGCTGCCCCCCCACCCGAGCCTTCTGTGCATGAAGGGCGACATCCGCGACCAGGCCCTCTTGAAGTACTCGCTGCCGGGGAGCGACATCGTCATCCATCTCGCGTGCATCTCGAACGATCCGAGCTTCGAGCTCGACCCCGGCCTGAGCAGGTCCATCAACTACGATGCCTTCGAGCCGCTGGTCGCGATCGCCCGCGATTGCGCCGTCAAGCGCTTCGTCTATGCCTCGACCTCGAGCGTGTACGGCGTGAGCGACGAGGAGAACGTCACCGAGGAC
>QHRX01000151.1 GCA_003221455.1 Candidatus Rokuibacteriota bacterium | reverse complement strand
AGGTGGGCGTGCGTGTCGAACAGCTCGATCACCGGAGGATCCCGTCCTGCCCGCGCCCCTCGGCGCGGGGCACCCGCCCGGACCGCGAGGGCAAGTCGCCGGGGCCGCCGCTCCTCGCCGCGGCGCTCAGCGCGCGGGCGCCGCCCGTCCCGTACCCGCGCGCTCCATCGAAGGCGCAGACCGGGGCGGCGGGGGCGAGCCCGGCGGGGCGCGCGCGGGCGCGAACCGCCGCGAGCCTGACGATGCGTGTCATTCCACCACCGCGAACCGCAGGCGACCGATCAGCTGGCCCGAGCTCGTCATCACGTCCACGCTCCACCGCCCGGCCGGGTCGGCGGGGAAGTTCGTCTTGTGCGAGAAGGTGCGGAAGCCCTCCTGGCGGCCGCCCTGGACCGGGGAGAGCTCCACGCTGTCGACCACCGCGCCGTCCCGTCGCCAAACGTGCACGATCGCCTGGCTCAGGCTCCGCGGCGCGTAGACCGCCGTGTAGGCAAAGACGCCGCCGAAGTGTCGCAGCTCGTCAACGGAGACCCGCCGGCCGAGCGGCTCGGCCGGGTCGAGCCCGGTCATCGACCACGCCAGCGCCGCCCGCGCCACCGTGAGCGGCGCCGGCGGCACCCACAGCCGGAGGTGACCCACCGCCACCGCCGCGGCGATGCCGAGGACGCCCGCCACGACGAGGGCGCGCCGCCACGGCCAGTGCCGCGCGCGCCGCATCGCGGGCGCCAGGGCCGCCACCGACGTCCACGCGCTCGCGCGGAGCGAGATGTGCGGCGGCACCCCGATCAGCGGCAGCGCGAGGGCCAGCGCGGCGAAGGTCGACACCACGAAGAACACGTCCTGGACCCAGGCGCGCGGGTGCACCACCGCCTGGTACCACGGGTCGAAGGTGGCCAAGAGCGCCAGCACGAGGAGCACCCCGACGAACACGATGTTCGTCGAGTCGAGCGTGGCGCTCGCGTAGTAGGCGGGCAGCGCGAAGAGCAGGAGCCCGTGGTACAGCGTCTGGATCGTGTAGTCGGCAGCGGTCACGATGATCCGCTTGCCCCGCTCGAGCAGGGGCTGGCGCACCTGCGTGATCACCCCGAACAGGAGCCCCGTGAGGACCAGATAGCCGATGATCCAGCCCACGGCCGGCAGCCCGCGACGGAAGACGAAGAGCGTCAGGCACCCGCCCACGAACGAGGCGACGGAGACCCCCCACTGACGGGCCCAGGCCAGCGTGCAGACGGCGTGCGGAATGTCGCGCTCCCCTCGGGCGCCCTCGCCGGGGTCGCCTACTTGACCCTGGCGCCAGGAGGCAGGTCTCGGTCGAGCGAGAGGAGCGCGAGCTTGCCGTCGGTCGACCCGGCCAGGAGCATGCCGTCGGACTCGACGCCCATGAGCCGGGCCGGCTCCAGATTCGCGACGACGACGACCTTCTTGCCGACGAGCTCCGCCGGCGCGTAGTGCTCGGCGATGCCGGCAACGATCGTGCGCGGAGCCCCCTCGCCAAGGTCCACGGAGAGCTTCAGGAGCCGCTTTGACTTCGCGACCGCCTCGGCCGCCAGCACGAGGGCGACCCGAAGCTCGATCCGGGCGAAGTCGTCGATCGGGACCCGGGGGCGCGCCGGCTTCTCGCCGACGGCCGGTTCCGGGCGCGCCGGCGCGCTCCCCGCGGCCTTTCCCGCCTCGATTCGCGGGAACAACGCCGGCGCCTTCGCCACCTTCGTCCCCGGCGCGAGACCCCCCCACTCGAGCGCGGCGAGCCCTTGCGGCTCGAGACCGAGCCCGCGCCGGATCTTCGTCGCCGCCTCGGGAAGGAACGCGTCGAGCAGGACCGCCAGGCAACGGAGGGACTCGGCCAGCGTATAGAGCGCCCCGTGGAGCCGCGCGCGCCGGCCGGGGTCGCGGGCGAGCGCCCAGGGCTGGACCGCGTCGACGTAGCCGTTGACGATCGCGATGAACTCCCAGATGGCGACGAGCGCCCGCTGGAAGGCGAACTCCCGCATGGCCTCGTCGACGTCGCGCCGGGTCCGCGCGAGCGTCTCGCGCACGACCGCCGACTCCGGTCCCGGGTCGCCCCGCTCCGGCACCGCGCCGTCCGCGAAGTTGGCGATCATCGTCGTGGCGCGGCTCACGAGGTTGCCGAGGTCGTTGGCCAGATCCGAGTTCAGCCGCCCGACCAGCGCCTCCTCGGAGAAGTTCGCATCGAGCCCGAACGTCATCTCGCGCATCAGAAAGTAGCGGAAGGCGTCGTGGCCGTACTTGTCGACGAGCTCGAACGCTTCGACGACGTTGCCGATCGACTTCGACATCTTGCCGCCGCCGAGGTTCCAGTAGCCGTGGACCACGAGGCCCGCGTAGACAGGGAGGCCAGCCGCCTTGAGCATGCAGGGCCAGTAGACGCCGTGCGGCTTCAGGATATCCTTGCCGATCAGGTGCCGGGCGTGGGGCCAGAGGGTCTCGTAGGCGGCGGCGCCGGGGCCGCCGAGCGCGGAGACGTAGTTGATGAGGGCGTCGAACCAGACGTAGGTGACGAAGCGGTCGTCGAAGGGCAGCGGGATGCCCCAGGTGAGCCGCGTCTTCGGCCGGCTGATCGAGAGATCCTGGAGCGGGTCACGCAGGAACCCGAGGACCTCGTTCCGATAGCGCTCGGGGCGGATCAGGGCGGGGCGCTCCTCGATGTACCGGATCAGCCAGTCCTGGTACTTCGACATCTTGAAGAAGTAGTTTTCCTCCTCGAGGAACTGGAGCGGGGTGAGGTGCTGAGGGCAGGTGCCGTCGACCGCCTCCTTCTCCGTGTAGAAGCGCTCGCAGCCGAAGCAGTAGAGCCCCCCGTAGGCGCCGAAGTAGATCTCGCCCCGATCGTGGAGCGTCCGGAGGATCTCCTGGACGACGCGCTCGTGCCGAGGCTCGGTGGTGCGGATGAAGTCGTCGTTCGAGATGCCGAGCCGCCGCCACGTCTCGCGGAAGACGGCGGAGATCGCGTCGGCGTAGGCCTGGGGCGAGACGCCCGCCTCGGCCGCCGCCTGGGCGATCTTGTCGCCGTGCTCGTCGGTGCCGGTCAGGAAGTGCACGGTGTCGCCGGCCAGGCGCCGGTAGCGGCACATCGCGTCGGCGATGATCGTCGTGTACGCGTGGCCGAGGTGCGGGCGCGCGTTGACGTAGTAGATCGGCGTCGTGAGGTAGAACGGACGCGGCGCGGTCACTGCGGCGGCGGCGCTCCGGGCGGCGTGAGTTGGGCCTGGGCGTGCGGCCGGCCCTCCCAGGTGAGCTCCGCGAGCGGCACCTCGGCCTCGGTGCCGTCCGGGAAGCCCACGAGCACGGACTCCTTGAGGACCCGCAGCGACTTGATCTTGCCCGTCATACAGCCGCCGCCCCCGCACGAGGCCTGGCAGGGTGTGTTGACCTTGGGGAGCCGCGCGCGCAGCTCCTGGTAGGTCGAGAACTCGTAGAGGAGACAACACTTGAGCCGGCCGCAGTTGCCGAGCAGCCGGTTGTCGGTGAGCGGCAGGTCCTGCGTCTTCGCCATCTTGACCGAGATCGGCTCGAACTTGCGGAGGTAGGAGGAGCAGCAGAGCTGGCGGCCGCACGGCCCGATGCCGTCGAGCACCTTGGTCGTATCGCGGGCGCCGATCTGCCGCATCTCGATGCGGGCGTGGAACTCTCGGGCGAGCTCGCGCACGAGATCGCGGAAGTCGACCCGCTCCTCCGAGGTGAAGAACACGACGATCCGCAACCCGTCCGGCTCGATCTCGACGTCGATGACCTTGAGCCGGAGCCCCTTCTCGCGGGCCCGGAGCCGGCAGGTCTCGATCGCACCCTCCTCCCGCTGCCGGCGGCGTCGCCACTCGTCCGCCTGCACGTCCGTCGCCGGCGCCAGCACTCGCCGGAAGAGCTGAGCCTTCTTCCAGGGCGGCACCTCCCGCCGCGGTCGACGCACCTCGCCCACCGCCGTGCCCGTCGCCGTCTCCACGAGGCAGACGTCGCCAACGCAGAGGTCGAGCCCGACCATCTTGTAGTCGTCCGCCTGGGCGGTGGGGCGCAGACGGACGCCGACCAGGAACTCGGGCGCGGCCTCGTCCCGCGCGGTCTCGTTCACGGGCTCCTCCTACGCGGCCCCGAGCGCGAGTCGGCTCAGGACGACCTCGAGGGTCAGCCGCGGCGAGACATTCACGCCGAGGGCGCGCCAGGCCTCCCGGCAGAGCGCAAGCCCCGCCAGGATCTCGTCCTGCGCGAGGCCCTGGGCCTCACGCGCCACATCGGCGTCGGGCGGCCGGCCGGCCTTCGCCCGCAGCAGGTCGCCATACCAGAGCCAGATCGCCTCCACCAGCGCCTCCGCCCGCGGCCGATCCCGATCGACTGTCTGGGCGTGACGGAAGAGCGCCTCGGCGCCGTCGGCCGCCACGTCCCGGAAGGCGGCCCGGACCAGCGCGCGGTCCTCCGCCGCCGCCGGCGCCGGGGCGGGCTGGAAGCGCACGATCTGACAGCGCGAGAGCACCGTCGCCGGCACCGCCCGCGCGCGCGAGAGGATCAGGATGATCACGGTGCCGGGGGGCGGCTCCTCGAGCGTCTTCAGGAACGCCTGCGGCGACTCGCCGGTCATGCGGTCCGCGTCCTCCACGATGAACACCTTCGACGGCCCGCGGACCGGCTTGAGCGCGGCGGCGCGCTCAAGGGCGCGGATGTCGTCGATGCGAATCGCCCGCGGCCCCTTGGGGCGGTCGGCGGGCGGGCTGGGTGCCAGCACGTGCAGATCGGGATGCGCGGAGCTCGCGGCGCCGAGGAGCACCCGCGCGAACTCGACCGCGGCCGCCTTGCGCCCGGATCCGGGCGGCCCGACCAACGCGTAGGCGTGCGCGACGCGGCCACTGGCCAGCGCCTGCGCGAGCAGCGGGTGCTCAACCGCCACCGAGCGCCTCGCGCAGGCGGTCGACCACGAGCGCGCGGATCGCGTCGCGCACCTCGGCCTCCGCCTGATCCCCGCCTACCACGGCGACGCGCTCCTTCTCCGCGCGCGCGATCTCGAGGTAGCCCTGCCGGACGCGCTCGTGAAAGTCGAGCCCGAGCGTCTCGAAGGAGTCATGGGCGCGGCCGGCGATCCGCCGGATCCCGAGCGCGGGAGCGAGGTCGAGCAGGATGGTGAGGTCCGGGAGCACGCCCCCCGTCGCGATCAGGTTCAGCTCCCGGATGGTCTGGGGGTCGACGCCACGTCCGTACCCTTGGTAGGCAACCGTGGCGTCGACGTAGCGGTCCGAGATCACGACGGCGCCACCCTCGAGCGCGGGCCGAATCACTTCGACGACGTGCTGCTGGCGCGCGGCCAGGAAGAGGAACATCTCGGCCAGGGGCGCCGGGCCGGGCGCGCCCGCCTCGAACAGCGCCCGCACCGCCTGGCCGAGCGCAGTGCCGTCGGGCTCGCGCGTCAGCCGGACCCTCTGGCCCCGGCCGTCGAGAAACGCGGCGAGGTGGCGCGCCTGGGTGGTCTTGCCGGACCCCTCGACGCCCTCGAATGTGATGAGTACCCCTCGCACCGACGCGCCTCCCGGGAGCGGATGACCTACTCTAACACGCCCCGGCACGCGCGCGGCGGGGCGCCGCGCGCGTTGACAGGCTTCCCGAGCGGGGCGCATAGTCTCCATGGCATGACGTTTCGGAAGAAACTGCTCCTGGCCTTCAGCGTCATGATCGTCCCGCTCGGGATCATCGGAGCCCAGACCCTCTGGAACGTCCGGCAGGAGAGGGTGGCCCTGCAGACGCTCGAGGAGAGCCTGGCCCGGGCGCGCGTCTTCGCGGACGTCGAGTCGGTCATCTACCGGAAGCTCCGCAAGGTGCGGGACTACCTCACGGGATGGGACCCGCAGGCCAACGACGAGTTCGAGCGGCTCGACGCCCTGCTCCACCCGCGGCTGGCCGAGTGGAGACAGTCCTCCGTGGATCCCGACGACCTCAGGCTCGCGGGCGCCCTCGAGAGCCTGGACGTCCAGACCGACACGGTGGTGCGGCGCGCCTTCGCCCTCTACCGGGGGGGGGATCGCGCGGAGGCGTCCCGCCTGATTCAGCGCGAGCTGAACGGCCAGATCTTGCCCGCGCTCGACAGTACGATCAAGTCGATTTACACGACCTCGCGCACGCACAATATCGCGCGCGCGTTCCGAAACCTGCAGGCGACCGAGCGCTCGACCACGATGGTCCTGATCCCCATCATCCTGTCCTCGGTCGTGTTCGGCGCGCTCTTCGCGGTGCTCATCGCCCGCGCCTTCGCCCGGCCGGTGGCCGGGCTCAAGACGATGATGGAGATGGTCGGCCGTGGCGAGTTCGACCAGGCCCGCGCGGTCGAGATCCGGTCGCGCGACGAGCTGGGAGGCCTGGCCCGGCAGTTCCTCGTGATGGCAGAGCGGCTCCGGCGCGCCCACGAGGGGATCATCCAGGCCGAGAAGCTCGCCTCGCTCGGCCAGATGTCGGCGGCCGTCGCCCACGGGCTCCGCAATCCCCTGGCGAGCATCCGGGCGGCGACCCAGCTCGTGCTCCACCAGCTGCCCGCCCGGAGCCCCCAGCGGGAGCACCTGCAGGCGGTGATCGCCGAGGTGGACCGCCTCGAGAAGCGGATCGCCCACCTGCTCGATTTCACGAAGCCCGTCGCCTTCTCGCCGGTGGCGGAGTCGCTCTCCCCGCTGGTGGACCGGGTCCTGGCGGTCTTCTCCGAGAAGCTCGCCCGGCAGGGAATCGACCTGAAGGTCGACGTGGGCTCCGACCTCCCCGACGCGTGGATCGACGCCGTCCAGATCGAGCAGGCCGTCCTCGAGGTCATCTCGAACGCGCTCGACGCGATGCCGCGCGGCGGCGCGCTCGCGCTCAGCGCGACCCGGATCGCCGCCCCGGACGGCGGCGCCAGTCTCCGCGTCACCGTCCGGGACACCGGGGAGGGGATTCCGGCCAGCGCGCTCGCCCGCGTCTCCGAACCGTTCTTCACGACCAAGGCCGACGGCACCGGGCTCGGCCTGGCTATCGCCAAGCGCTTCGTCGAGCAGAACGCGGGGAGTCTCACCATCGTCAACGGGGAGCGGGAAGGCACGGTGGTGACGATCACGCTTCCGGCGTCCGTGACGGACGCGGTGCCGGCGGCCTGATGCCGCGCTTTACCGTCCTCATCGTCGACGACGAGAAGACGCTCGCCCGCTCGATCAAGCTCTTCCTCGACGCGCACGGCTACGAGGCGGAGGTGGCGGAGGACGGCGACGCCGCGCTCGAGCTCTTGGAGAAGCTTCATCCGGACCTGGTCTTCCTCGACCTCCGGCTCCCGAAGACGACCGGCCTCGAGCTCCTGAAGAAGATCCGGGAGTACGACCCCCACATCGCGGTCGTGCTGCTGACGGCGTACGGCACCATCGAGGGGGCGGTCGAGGCCATGAAGCTCGGCGCGCTCGACTACTTGAAGAAGCCGATCGACCTCGAGGAGCTCCGGATCGTGGCGGACCGGGCGCAGGAGGCCTCGCGACTCCGCCAGGAGGTCAAGTACTACCGGGAGCGGGACGCGCGGGACTTCGAGCTCGAGGGGCTGATCGGCCGCTGCCCGACGATGCAACGGATCTTCGCCCAGGTCAAGCATCTCGCCTCGCTCGAGGAGGAGACACCGACCGTGCTGCTCACGGGCGAGACCGGCACCGGCAAGAGCCTCGTCGCGCGGGCGCTGCACGTGCAGAGCCGCCGGGCGGGCCACCCCTTCATCGAGATCGACTGCACGTCGCTTCCGCCGACCCTGATCGAGACCGAGCTGTTCGGCTACGAGAAGGGCTCCTTCACCGACGCGCGCGAGTCGAAGGTGGGGCTGATCGAGGCCGCCGACGGCGGCACGGTGTTCCTCGACGAGGTGGGCGACCTGGAGCTGTCGCTCCAGGGCAAGCTCCTGCGCGCCATCGAGGAGCGGACGGTCCGGCGGATCGGCAGCGTGCGGGACCGCAAGGTGAACGCCTGGCTCCTGGCCGCGACCAATAAGGACCTCGCGGGCGCGATGGCGGCGGGCGCCTTCCGGAGAGATCTCTACTACCGGCTCGACGTCTTCACGATCCACCTGCCGCCGCTTCGCGAGCGGGGGGAAGACATCCCGCTCCTGGCCCAGCTCTTCCTCAAGCGATTCGCGACCAAGTACGGCAAGCCCGTGTCGCGCCTCGGGGAGGCGGCGATCGCGGCGATCCGCGACTACCCGTGGCCCGGCAACGTGCGGGAGCTCAAGCACATGCTCGAGCGGGCGGTGCTCGGCTGGACGGGCGGCGACGAGATCGTCAACGTCTCGCTCGGCTCCCCCGCCTCCGGCGGCGGGGCCCTCCGCGCCCCCGCCGGGCCGGCCGGCCCGTTCCCACCCGAGCGGCTCAGCCTGGCCCAGTGGGAGCGAGCCATGATCGACCAGGCCCTCCGGGAGGCCGGCGGCAACCAGGCCAAGGCGGCCAGGCTCCTCGGCATCACCCGGGACACGCTCCGCTACCGGATGGCGAAGTTCAAGATCTCGTCCTGAACGGGCGTGGGTGCGGGATTTCCCCCATCTGCGCGAAATCCCTCATCCCATCGCTTGGATGAGATCCATTCTTTCAGGCTCTTAGCCAGAGGGACTCGATGGCACGCTCTGTGCTGCCTCTACGGCCGCCCGTCAGGTGCACGACTACCAAACCGAGGGAGGTGATACCAAATGGAGTGGACGAAGCCCGAGTTTGTGGAAGTGAAGATGGACGCTGAGATCAACTCGTACCAGGACGACTTCAGCGGGATTTAACCGGATTTGAGGGACCCCTTCCCCGGCTCTCGGCCGGGGAAGGGTCCCGCAGCCTCGCCTAGAACCGCCGCCTTGCCACGAGCTGCCGCTTCCGGAGCCGGAGCGACTTCGGCGTGACCTCGAGGAGCTCGTCCTCGCGGATCCACTCGAGAGACTGCTCGAGGTTCATGACGCGGGGCGGCGTGAGCTTGACCCCCTCGTCGGCCGTGGACGAGCGCATGTTCGTCAGCTTCTTTTCTTTGGTGATGTTGACGTCCATGTCGTTGTCACGCGCGTTCTCTCCGACCACCTGTCCTTCGTAGACCGGCTCGCCCGGCGCGGCGAACATGATGCCGCGGGCCTGGAGATGGTC
>QHRX01000150.1 GCA_003221455.1 Candidatus Rokuibacteriota bacterium | reverse complement strand
GTCACGCTCCCCGAGATCCGCCAGGCCGCCCGGCGGCGCCTGCCCCGTGCGGTCTGGAACTTCGGCGCCGGCGGGGCGGAGACGGAGACGACCCGCCGCCGCAACCGCCGCCATCTGGACCGCCTCGCCATCCAGCAGAACGTCCTCATCGACGTGCGCCAGATCGACCTCCGCACGACCCTTCTCGGCGTTCCGCTCGCGTGGCCGGTGACGGTCGCGCCAATGGGCGGCCTAGTCCTCTTCCACCCCGAGGGCGACCTGGAGATGGCGCGGGGGACGGCGCAGGCGGGCACCCTCCTCTGGGTGAGCGGCTCCACGGGCTGGCCGGTCGAGCAGGTCGCCAAGGCCGGCGCCGGGCCGCAGATGTTCCAGCTCTACCACCACGGCGACCGCGGCTGGGTGACCGAGCTGCTCCTGCGCGTGGAAGCCTCCGGCTACCAGGCGATCGCCCTCACCGTCGATGTCCAGCTCTACGGCCGCCGCGAGCGCGATATCCTCGCGCGCTTTAGCCCGCGGAAGGCGATGGAGATCGCCCCCAACCCGCGCGGGCCGAACCCCGAGTACCAGGCCCGCCTCACCTGGGCCGATGTCGAGTGGCTCTTGAAGACGACGCGGCTGCCGGTCGGGATCAAGGGAATCATGACCGCGCGCGACGCCCGCCGCGCCGTGGACATGGGCGTGCGGCTCATCTGGGTCTCCAACCACGGAGGCCGCCAGCTCGACCACACGCAGTCGACCGTCGACGCCCTCCCGCCCATCGTCGACGCCGTGGCCGGCGCCGCGGAGATCGTGATCGACGGCGGCTTCTCGCGCGGAACCGACGTCGTGAAGGGACTGGCACGGGGGGCGACGGCGGTCGCGGTGGGCCGGACGGTCCTCTGGGGCCTCGGCGCCGACGGCGCCCCGGGCGTCGCCCGCGCCCTCGAGATCCTGCGCGAGGAGGTCCGCACGACCTTGGGCCTCTGCGGGCGCACCAGGATCGCCGATCTCACGCCCGACCTGATCTTCCGGATCGACTGAGCTGTGACCCGGGCCTGAGAGATACAAGGAGACCCTGCCCATGAAGCTCGTACGCTACGGACGCGCCGGGGCCGAGAAGCCCGGCCTCATCGACGCGGACGGCACCCTGCGCGACCTGTCGCGCGTGGTGCGGGACATCACGCCCGCTGTGCTCTCGCCGGCCGGCCTCAAGCGCCTGCGCGCGGTCAAGCCGTCCAGGCTTCCCGTGGTTCGCGGCCGGCCCCGGCTCGGCTGCCCCGTCTCCGGCGTCGGCAAGATCGTCTGCATCGGTCTCAACTACACGGACCACGCCCACGAGGTCGGCCTGCCGCTCCCGGCGGAGCCGCTCCTCTTCCTCAAGGCCACGAGTGCCATCACCGGCCCCGGCGACGCGATCGTCCGGCCGCGCGACGCCGTGAAGCTCGACTACGAGGTCGAGCTCGGCGCGGTGATCGGGCGCGACGCGCGCAACGTCAGGGAGGCGGACGCGCTCGGGCACATCGCCGCCTACTGTGTCGTGGACGACGTCTCCGAGCGCGCGTTCCAGATGGAGCACGGCGGGACGACCACCAAAGGCAAGAGCGCCGACACCTTCGCGCCGATCGGGCCGTGGCTCGTCACCGCCGACGAGGTGGGGGACCCCCAGGCGCTCGAGCTCTGGACGACCGTCAACGGCGAAGCGCGCCAGCGTGGCAAGACGGCGAACATGATCTTCGGCGTCCGTCACCTCGTGGCCTACGTCAGCCGCTTCATGTCGCTGCGCGCGGGCGACGTCCTCTCGACGGGGACGCCGGCGGGCGTCGCCCACGGGATGAAGCCGCCGCGCTACCTTGAGCCCGGCGATCTGGTCGAAATGGGCATCACCGGGTTCGGCGTCCAGAAGACCCGCGTCGTGAGCCGGTGAGGCGTGCCCCCAGAGGAGCTCCCATGCGCATCCACAACCTGTACGCCGACCCAAGCGGCGAGACACACTTCCGGGACATCCAGGTCGAGTGGGTCGAAGAAGCCCACGGGGGCAAGCTCTCCCGGCGCTTCCCGGCCACCGGGATCATCTTCCGTCAGGTGCCGCCCGCCTACGACCTCGACTGGCATCCGGCGCCCCGCCGCCAGTACATCATCAATCTCGATGCCGGCGTCCGGATCACCGCCAGTGACGGAGAGAGCCGCGTCATCGGCGCAGGCGAGGTGATCCTGGTCGAGGACACGACGGGCAAGGGGCACCTCTCGAAGGCCGTCGACGGCAAGCTCCGCCACTGCATCTTCGTGCCGAGCGACTAGCGCCTCCCGCCCACCTTGGTGGGTGACACATGACCCCCTGGCCCGGGCGCGCCGACTCCGCCCGACCTACGGGACCAGTACGATCTTGCCGTAGTGGCCCGGCTCCATCACGGCCTCGTGGGCGCGCGGAGCGTCGGCGAGCGGCAGCTCCCGTCCGACGACCGGGCGCAGCGTCCCGGTACGTAGCCCCTCCACGAGGGCGGCGTGGATTCCGGCGAGCTGGGCCGGCGTCGCGTGGAAGAGCGCCATGCCGAGGATCGCGGCGTCCTTGTTCATGGCGAGCCGGGCGTTGATCTCGACCGCGCCGCGGTTGCCGATCACGACGATCCGCCCGCGCCCGGCGACGATCCCGAGGTCCTTCTGGAGGTTCGCGTTCGCGAGCATCTCGAGGACGATGTCCGGACCCCGCCCGCCGGTGAGGCGCGTCAGCCCGTCGAGGTAGTCGGGCGCGGTGTGGTCGAGGGCGTGGTGGGCCCCCTCCGTGAGCACGAGCCGCCGCCCGCGCTCGGTCCCCGCGGTGCCGATCACGGTGAGGCCGCGCGCCCGCGCGAGCTGGACCGCCGCGATGCCGACCCCCCCGCTCGCGCCGTGCACGAAGACGGTCTCGCCGGCCTCGGCGTGGGCGCGATTGAAGAGCGCGTGGTAGGCGGTGGCGTACGGGATATTGAGCGCCGCGCCCTGGGCGGGGGCCACGTTGAGGGGCAGCGGGTGGACCTGAGAGCGCTCGCAGAGGCAGAGCTCGGCGTAGGCGCCGGTGAGGGTGCCGCCCACGTAGACGCGATCGGCGGCCTTCAGGTCGGTGACGCCGGAGCCGACCGCTTCCACGACTCCTGCCGCGTCGGAGCCGGGCGTGTAGGGCAGCTTCGGCCCGCGGTTGTCGACGTTCGCGCGCAGATAGGTGTCCACCGGGTTCACGCCGACGGCGTGGTTGCGGACGAGCACCTGGTTGGGACCGGGCTGGGGCGCGGGGACCTCCACGAGCTTCAAGACGGACGGGCCGCCGTACTCCGAGACGCGGATCGCCTTCATCGCCGGGGCTCCCCTCGGGGCTTGGCCCAGTACGCGCGGGCGGCCGGGAAGACGGTCTGGCAGGCGGTCGCCTCCGCCGGCCCGTCGAGCGTGTCGGCCGCGGCGCGCCAGACCGCGTAGTGCGGCATCGTCCGATGGGCGTCCAGCGCGGCCTGATTGTCGTAGACCTCGTAGAAGTAGTAGACGTTCTCGTCGCGCCCGTCCTGGAGGACGTTGAACCGGAGGCAGCCCGCCTCGTCCCGTTCGGACGCAAGCGCATCAGCCTCGATCGCCTCGAGAAAGCGCTGGCGGAGCTGCGGCTTGACGCGCACCTTCACCCAGATCGCAAGCATCGGGACCCCCTCGTGTCGTAAGACCTTCGGCCGGCCCTACTGTATCCTCTGCGCTCAGGCGGACGCCAGTAGAGGGTCGCGCGGGCGGAACCCCCGGCAATCCCGAGGGCGACACGCGATGAGGGGCGCCCGCCGGGCGGCGCGCCCTATCCGGTTGACTCCCGCATCGAGTCGGCCGCGGCGGCCCGCACGGATCCTGAGCGGCCAGGCGCCCCGGAGACCGCCCGGACGTCCCGCCACCGACCGCGCCGGAGAGTCTCTCACGCTTTCAGTGTGAACCGAGAGACGACCGGAGCTCGCCCGAGCTTGACACGGGCCGGGCAGGGTGATGAAGTGGGTCGGACCACGAGGGCGGAGGTCCCCAATGGCCGAGGTCGTCCTAGCGGCACTCACGTCCCACGCTCCGATGATCACCGGAAAGCCGGAGGTGTCGAGGCCCGAGCAGCGGGACCGGCTGTACGACGGCTTCCACGAGCTCCGCCGACGGCTCGCCGCGGCGCGCCCTGATCTCCTGGTCATGTTCGTGAACGACCATCTCCAGAACTTCCCCTACAGCAACATGCCCGCCTTCTGCGTCGGCGTGGCCAAAGACTACGACGCGCCGAGCGCGGGCGGCGCGCGGCTCATGCGGATCCCGCCTCGAAAGGTGCCGGGTGCCCCCGAATGGGGACTGGCGCTCCTCGAGAGCGGCCTCGCCGCCGGCTTTGACTTCGCCTACTCCCACGAAATCGAGAGCTGGGACGAGCTGGCCGTCCCGCTGTACTTCCTGACACCGGACGGCACCATCCCGGTCTCGCCGGTCTACACGAACTGCGGGGCGCCCCCGCTGCCGACCCCACGGCGCTGCCACGAGATGGGCGCGTTCGTGGGAGCGTTCATCCGGTCCCGGCCGGCCACGGAGCGCGTCGCCCTCCTCGCCACCGGGGGAATCTCGCACTGGGTCGGCACGCCCGAGACGGGGCGGATCAACCCCGAGTTTGACCACCGCGTGCTAGACCACGTCGCCCGCGCCGATGCCGAGGCGCTCACCCGCCTCACGGAGGCGCAGATCGAGCGCGACGGCGGCAACGGAGGCCAGGAGATCCGCAACTGGCTCGCGCTGCTCGGCGCCGTCCCCGGCTGGAAGGGCGAGGTCCTCGCCTACGAGCCCGTCCCGGAGTGGATCACCGGCTGCGCGACGGTGTGGGTGCACCCGTGATCAGAGCGTCGTACACTCTCAACAAGATTCTGACCGCGCTCGCCCGCCAGCACGCGACGGCGGAGAGGCTCACCGACGACGACCTCGTCGGTCATGACCTCAGCGCGGCCGAGCGGGCGGCGCTCACAACGGGAGACATCACGAGCCTCTATCATCTCGGCGCCAATCCGTATCTGATTCGTCGGGTGTTCAGGTCCCGCTTCCCGATCTGACATCGGCGCGCATACGCGACCCCGACCTCTCGACCGGACGGGCGGCGCCCGGGAGCGCCCGGACGGATCGCACGGACGCCGGGGGGGCATCGACTCGGCGATGGAGGACCTTATGCCAGTTCGCTTCCTCGGTCACGCCGTCCTGAAGGTTCGCAATCGCGGCCGCGCCGAGGCGTTCTACCACGACGTCCTCGGCCTGCCCGTCGCCGCACGGTCGGACGAGCTGAGGATGACCTTCTTCACGCTCGGCCGGCACCACGACCTGGCGATTCTCGAGGTGGGCGAGGACGCGCCCGGCGCCGACCCGAGGGGCGTCGGGCTCTTCCACGTCGCCTTCAACGTCGGCGAGACGCTGGACGACCTGCGGGCGATGAAGGCGCGACTGGACGCGCACGGGATCACGATCCAGCGTACGGCCGACCACAAGGTCTCGTGTTCTCTCTACGTCAACGACCCCGACGGCAACGGCATCGAGCTCTACGTCGACACGAGCGAGGCCTGGCGGCAGGACCCCTCGCTCGTCGCCTCCCGCTTGCCCCTCGCCCTCTAACGGGCGCCGTGCCAGACTTCCCGCGGTCGGTCGCCCGAGGGCGCGCCGCCGTTTCACGTTGACATGAGGAACGCGGGGGTGGTAAACGCCCCGGGGGAAGCGAGCGCCTCGCTCCCGAGCGGCCCCGGGCCCTCGGGAGGACCGACCGGGGTCTCCAGCTGACGAAGCGCCCTCCCCCCCCAGCCGCCACGGGAGGCCGGCCCCGCGCGGCCCTGGGCACGGGGGGCCGGCGGTCTGGCGACCACACTCTCGGTCATAGGAGGCAGTACATGCTGAGACGCTCCTTGCTCGTGACGCTCACGGCCGCCCTGGCCCTCCTGCTTCCGTCCTACGCTCGGGGCGAGAAAATCAAAGTCGGGTTCCCGATCATCCTCTCCGGGGGAGGAGCGCTCTTCGGCGAGCCCGCGATGAAGGGCGCTCAGATGTACGTCGAGGAGATCAATGCCGCCGGGGGCGTGCTCGGGCGACCGATCGAGCTGATCGTGCGCGACACCAAGGGCAACGCCGACGAGGCCGTCCGCGTCGCCCGCGAGCTCATCTTGAAGGATAACGTCGACTTCCTGGTCGGCACGGTGACGTCGGCCGAGGGCCCGGCGGTGTCCGTCGTGGCGAAGGAAAACAAGATCGTGTTCATCGCGCCGATCCCCAAGACGGACCAGCTCACCGCCCCCGAGAAGCTCCACCCGTACGTCTTCCGCGTCGCCGCGAACACGACCGTGGAGGGTCGAAGCGCGGCGGAAGTCGTCGCGAAGTGGAACGTCAAGCAGATCGCGACGATCGGCCCCGACTACGCGTACGGGCAGGACGTGACGCGGGCCTTCGTGAGCTGGATCAAGAAGCTCAAGCCGGGCGTGGAGATCGTCGACCAGGAGTGGCCGAAGCTCGGCGAGGCGGACTACACCCCCTTCATCAACGCCATGATGGGGAAGAAGCCCGACGCCGTCTTCTCGTGCCTCTGGGGCGGCTTCTTCGTGACGTTCGCCAAGCAGGCGAAGCCCCTCGGCCTCTTCGAGGCGGTCAAGCTAAACGTCATCGCCGTCGGCGAGGCGGGCTCCCCCGAGACCGCGAAGACGATGGGCAGCGACTACCCGTTCGGCATCTGGGGGAACTCCTACGACGCCTTCTACTGGCACCCGTCCCCGGCCCACCGGGACTACGCGGAGCGCCTGTCGAAGTACCTCAAGGATCCGTATCCGTCGTCATGGGCGATCCAGGGCTACACCGGCATGCAGTTCCTGGTCGAGGCGATCAAGAAGGCCGGCAGCACCGACAGCGAGAAGGTGGCGAAGGCCCTGCTCGGCCTCACCATCGACACGCCGATCGGCCGGCAAACGCTCCGGGAGAAGGACCATCAGGCCGACCGTGGTCAGCTCTACGGCAAGATGACGCTGGATCCCGCGATCGGCTTCGCCGTGATGAAGCCGCCCACGTACATCGATCCGTCGCGCTTCATGGACTAGGCGACCCGAGGGAGGGGGCCGTCGGTCCCCTCCCGAGTCCATGCCCGACCTCTCGTTCCTGCTGGCGCAATCGCTGAGCGGGCTCACGGCGGCGATGTTTCTCTTCCTCATCGCCTCTGGCCTCTCGCTGATCTTCGGCGTGCTCCGCGTCCTGAACTTCGCCCACGGCTCGTTCTACATGCTGGGCGCCTACCTGGCGTTCCAGTTCGTGCTCTGGGGGGGGATGGGGCCGGGCCGCTTCTGGTGGGCCGTGCTCGGCGCCGCCCTGACCATCGCGATCGTGGGCGGTCTCGTCGAGCGCCTGCTGCTGCGGCACCTCTACGGCAAGGACGAACTCTACCAGCTCCTCTTCACCTACGGGCTCGTCCTGATCGCCTCCGACGCCGCCAAGAAGGCGTGGGGCACGCAGCAGCTGTCCCTCTCCCGACCCCCAGGGCTCACGGGTTCGTCCCGGGTGTTCGGCACCATGCTGCCGCACTACAACCTCTTCATCCTGCTGCTCGGCCCGACGATCGCGCTCGGGCTCTGGCTCCTGCTCAACCGGACCCGCGCCGGCCGGGTCATCCGGGCGGCGGCCCTCGACCGCGAGATGTTGGGCGCGCTCGGCGTCAACGTGAGCTGGCTCTACACGGGCGTCTTCATGCTCGGCTCGTTCCTGGGTGGCCTCGGGGGCGCCCTCGTCACGCCGGTCCGGGCGATCGTCCCGGGCATGGACGTCGAGATCATCGTGGAGGCCTTCATCGTCGTCGTCATCGGCGGCCTCGGGTCGTTCTGGGGCACCTTCCTCGGCGCCGTGATCTACGGGCAGGTGCTGGCGTTCGGCATCCTGATCGTCCCGGCGTTCTCGATCTTCTCGGTGTTCGCCCTCATGGCGGTCGTGCTCATCGTCCGCCCCTGGGGCCTGCTCGGCCAGCCGCTGGGGACGTGACCGGTGGCCGCCCGCCGACGGCTCGCGCGCGTCCCCTGGGGCCTGCTCGTGGCGGTCGCCGCGCTGTTCGTGCCGGCGATCGGCTCGCGATTCTATACGTTCGTGGCCACCGACATCGCGATCATGGCCCTCTTCGCCGTGAGCCTGAACCTCCTCTTGGGCTACGGCGGGCTGGTGTCGTTCGGCCACGCGGCGTACTTCGGGATCGGCGCCTACGCCTGCGGCATTCTCATGAAGGTCCACGCCGTCCCCTTCTCCGTCGCGCTGCCCGCGGCGGGGCTGCTCGCGGCCGTCTTCGCGGCGCTCTTCGGCTTCTTCTGCGTGCGGCTGACGAAGATCTACTTCGCGATGCTCACCCTCGCCTTCGCCCAGATCGTGTGGGCGGTCTCTTTCAAGTGGAACTCGGTCACCGGCGGCGAGCAGGGGATGTCCGACGTCCCCTATCCCGACCTGAGCGGCCTGGCGTGGGTGCCCGGACTCGCCGGCTACCGGACGAGCGACCACTTCTACGTGCTGACGGTGGGGCTCGTCGCGGCGTGCCTGTGGATCCTGCGCCGGGTGGTGCGATCGCCGTTCGGGCGGCTCCTGACGACGATCCGGGAGAACCCCGAGCGCACCGAGTTCATCGGCGTCGACGTGCGGCGCCACGAGCTGCTCGCGTTCATCATCGCCGGGCTCTTCGCGGGGATCGCGGGCGGTCTCTTCGGGATCTTCAACCGCGGCGTCTTCCCCGACTTCGCGTACTGGCCGAAGTCCTCGGACGTGCTCATCATGACGATCCTCGGTGGCATGGGGTCCTTCTACGGACCCGCGATCGGCGCCCTGATCCTGATCATCCTCAACCAGGAGATCACTTCGTACACGGAATACTGGCCGTTCGTCCTGGGGATCCTCCTGATCACCCTGCTCTTCCTGTTCCCCGGCGGCGTCGTGGGCGCCCTGGGGGGCCTGGTCCGCCGGCTCGAACGGATGCGGCGTGCTTGAGGTCCGCGACGTACGCAAGGCGTTCGCCGGCTTCCAGGCGGTCGCCGGGGTCACGCTCATCGTG
>QHRX01000319.1 GCA_003221455.1 Candidatus Rokuibacteriota bacterium | reverse complement strand
CCGTCGCGATGATCATGCTCAGCCACCCCCGCCACGCGCGGCGCGCGCTCCAGGCCGTCGCGCGGCTCCTCCACCGCTGGGCGCGCATGCGTTCGGCCTACCGGCTGCCCCCGTTCAGTTTCCGCCGCGCCCTCCCACCTCCTCCTCGAAAGTGAGGGTGGGCGAGCGCGTGACAGCCGTTGACACCGCGCGCCAGCTACGGTAAGGTGGTGGCGTCATCGCGGGGTGGAGCAGCCCGGTAGCTCGTTGGGCTCATAACCCAAAGGTCGCTGGTTCAAATCCAGCCCCCGCAACCACGAAATCAAGGGCTTCGGGAAGATCTCCCGAAGCCCTTAGTGCTTTTTGTCCGTGTTCTGTCCGTGTTCTTGGGAGCTGACCGCAGGAGCAGTATGCTGCGTTTTGGCGGGACTTCTCTAGAGAACGCTTCGCTCAACCCTCCAGAGTCGGGTCCTCCGGAAAGTAAAGGGGCTCTAGGCCGAGCCTGCGGTTTTTCGGTTGGAGGCCAGGCTCTGCCTGCGTGCAGGCGCACGACGTTCGGCGTGGACGGAAGGCTGTCGATGTAATGCGCAGTCCTCGTGACAGCTTCGCGGAGATCGTGCTCGTCAACGATGTTCTGGCGGTTAAACACGGCCCGCGTCCTAACCCTTGACCCCGGCCCCGCGGCGGCGCAGAGTCACTCGGGGCCGAGGGGAGATTCTCGCCGCGGGCCAGGCGAGCCTTCACTCCCCAACAGCTCGAGGTCGTAGTGCGGCGTGTTCTCGTTGACGATGCCGGGCGTTCCACCGAATCCGGCGGGGATGCCGGCGTCGGCGGTCGAGGCGTAGAAGGCGAGCGCGAGCAGCATGGAGTCTCCTTCGGAGGCGGCGCACGCTATCCCGATCCATGTTGGGGATCCAAGGGATCGACCTGGAAACCCCGGAGTACCACCATGTCAGCCCCCACCGAAGCCCCGCGCCCCAAGGCGGTGCTCGTCGGCGTGCAACTTTCAGGCGTCACCGACGCGGAACAGCGGTCGTCGCTGAAGGAGCTCAAGCGCCTGTGCGAGACGCTCGGCTTCGAGGTCGTCGGCGAGGTGACGCAGAAGCGCAAAGGTCTCGGCGCTGCCACGCTGCTCGGCGAGGGCAAACTGGTGGAGCTGGCCGCGTGGACCGGCGGCACGGGCGTCGTCCCCAAGGGTCCTCCCGGTAAGAAAACAGCGACTGAAGAAGAAGACGAAGAGGGGGAGACCGAACCGCTGGACTTCGAGCCGCCGCCCGCGCCCACCGGGGAGCCGCGCGCCACCGTCGTCGTCATCGACCACGAGCTGTCGCCTCGTCAGCTCCGCAACATCGAGCGCGCCACCTCGGCCGCGGAGGTCCTGGATCGGACGGGCGTGATCATCGCGATCTTCCACCTGCACGCGTCGAGCCGGCCGGCGCGGCTGCAGGTCGAGATCGCTCGGCTCAGCTATGTGGCCCCCCGGTTGCGCGAGACCGGCGGCGCCGAGCGCCAGCGCGGCGGCATCGGGCTGAGAGGCGCGGGGGAGTCCTCCGTGGAGCTCGATCGCCGTAAGATCCGCGACCGTATCTCCGAGCTCAAGGCGGAGCTGGCCGCCATCGAAGACGAGTCGAAGACGCGACGGGCGAGGCGTCAGGAGGAGCTGCGCGTTGCGCTGGTCGGGTACACCAACGCGGGCAAGTCATCGCTGATGCGCGCGCTCACCGGCTCGCACGGGCTCGTCGCCGACAAGCTCTTTGCGACTCTTGACACCACCGTTCGTGCGCTGTGGCCCGAGAGTCGGCCGCGCATCTTGGTTTCGGACACGGTTGGTTTCATCAAGAAGCTCCCGCACGCCCTCGTCGCCAGCTTCCGCTCGACGCTCGACGAGGCGCTCGAAGCGTCACTGCTGCTGCACATCGTCGATGCGGCCGACCCTGTCTTCCGCGCCCAGATACAGGTCACACGCGAGGTGCTGGACGAGATCGGCGCTGGCGCCGTGCCGTGGATCCTCGTCCTCAACAAGATCGACAAGGTCGCCCAGACTGAGCGGGAGGATCTGTTGAAGGAGTTCCCGGCCGCGCTGCTCGTCTCGGCCAAACACCCGCCGGACGTCCAGCGCGTGCGGGACGCCATCATCGGTGCCTTCGAGGCGGACATGACCGATGTCGACCTCGTCATTCCGTACGACGCGGGCAGCGCGATCGGCGAGGTCCACAAGGTCCACGTGATCTCGGAGTCCTACGAAGAGGACGGCGTGCACTACCGGGTGAGGGCCCCGGAGTCCGCGATCGAGCGGATAC
>QHRX01000019.1 GCA_003221455.1 Candidatus Rokuibacteriota bacterium | reverse complement strand
CCCCCCGGAACTGCGGTGGATCCGGCGGACTGCCCTCCGCGTGAACGGGGTACTCCGCCCCCACCTGGCCCGGCGCCGGCTCCTGCTCGTCGACTTCAAGCTCGAGTTCGGCCGGGCGGGCCGGCGACTCGTGCTGGGGGACGAGATCTCCCCGGACACCTGTCGGCTCTGGGACGCCCGCACCCGGGAGCGCCTGGACAAGGATCGCTTCCGGCGCGATCTGGGGGCGGTCGAGGAGGCCTACCAGGAGGTGTACCGGCGCCTGGTGGGTGCCGGGGGCCCGGGGCGGTGAGAGCCCGCGTGCTCATCCGGCTCAAGCGCGGCATCCTGGACGTCCAGGGCAGCGCGGTCTTGCGCGCGCTCGCGGGCCTGGGCTACGCCGAGCTCCGGGAGCTCCGGGTCGGCAAGGTGGTCGAGCTCGACCTCGACGCGGCGGATCCGACGGCGGCGGCCGTGCGCGTCGAGGAAATGTGCCGGAAGCTCCTCGCCAATCCGGTCACCGAGGACTTCAGCATCGAGTGTCCCTTGCCTTGACGCGGCGCCCGCGTTTAAGATATGGGTGCGTGGCCAGTCGCGTGAATCCGCAGGGTGAGAGGAGACCGTCCGCCCCATGAGATTTGGCGTGGTCGTGTTCCCGGGTACTTGGAGTGACTGCGACTTCCACTACGTCATCGGCGAAGTGCTCCAGCAGCCGGTCAAGTACGTCTGGCATCGCGACCGCAACCTGGCCGAGTTCGACTGCATCGTCCTTCCCGGCGGCTTCTCGTACGGCGACTACCTGCGCGCGGGGGCGATCGCCGGCCGGTCGCCGGTGGTCGAAGCCCTGCCCGAGTTCGTCGCCCGCGGCGGGGTCGTGCTCGGGTCGTGCAACGGCTTCCAGATCCTGTGCGAGGCGGGGCTCCTCCCGGGCGCCCTCATGCGGAACGAGTGCCTCCAGTACCGCTGCCAGTCGACCCACCTCCTCGTCGAGAACACGGACACCGCGTTCACCCGCGGCATCCGGCCGGGGCAGGTGCTGCGGATGCCGATCTCGCACGGCGAGGGCAAGTACCACGCGGAGCCGCACGTGCTCGCGACGCTCAAGAAGCAGAACCAGATCGTCCTCCGCTACTGCACCGAGGACGGCGGGGTGACGCGAGCCGCCAACCCGAATGGCTCCGTCGAGAACATCGCGGGCATCGTCAACGACGAGGGCACCGTCTTCGGGCTGATGCCGCACCCGGAACGCGCGGCCGAGACCGCGATGGGCGGCACCGACGGGCTGATGATCTTCCACTCTCTCCTGGGCAGTCTCGTCGAGGACGGCAGCGTCCTGAAGCGTTGAGCCGGGCCGTTCCCCCGCACCGATTGACGGAGAGGGAGACGGGCAACGGGGGCTGAGCCCAAGGTCACGCTCGAGCTGGCTCTGGCCCAGGGGCTGACGGCCGAGGAGTACGATCGCATCATCCGGCGGCTCGGCCGCGAACCGTCCTACCCGGAACTCGGTCTCTTCTCGGCGCTCTGGTCCGAGCACTGCGCCTACAAGCACTCCCGGGTCTTCCTCTCCCGGCTGCCCACGGCGGGGCCGCAGGTACTGCAGGGGCCCGGCGAGAACGCCGGCGCCGTCGACATCGGCGACGGCTGGGCCCTCGTGTTCAAGATCGAGAGCCACAACCACCCATCGTTCATCGAACCGTTCCAGGGCGCGGCCACCGGCGTCGGCGGGATCCTCCGCGATATCTTCACGATGGGCGCCCGCCCCATCGCGATCCTCGACTCGCTCCGCTTCGGCGACCCGGACGACCAGAAGACGAAGCACCTCGTCAACGGCGTCGTGGCGGGGATCAGCTGGTACGGCAACTGCTTCGGCTGCCCGACCATCGGCGGTGAGATCGCCTTCGACCCCTCCTACGCGCGGAACCCGCTCGTCAACGTCATGTGTCTCGGGCTCGTCCGGCGCGACCGGGTCGTCCGCGCCCGCGCCGAGGGGGTCGGCAACCCCGTCTTCTACGTCGGCAACAAGACCGGGCGCGACGGGATCCACGGCGCGTCGATGGCCTCCGCGACGTTCGACGAGGGGGCGGAGGAGCGGCGGCCGACCGTGCAAGTCGGCGATCCCTTCACCGAGAAGCTCCTGCTCGAGGCGTGCCTGGAGGCGATGGAGACGGGGGCGGTCGTCGGGATCCAGGACATGGGCGCGGCGGGCCTCGCCTGCTGCACGTCGGAGATGCCGGCGCGGAGCGGCACCGGGATGGACGTCGAGCTCTCCCGGGTGCCCCAGCGCGAGACGGAGATGACCCCGTACGAGATCCTCCTGTCCGAGTCGCAGGAGCGGATGCTGCTCGTGGCCGAGCGGGGGCGGGAGGAGGAGGTGCGACGGGTCTTCGCCAAGTGGGAGCTCGCGGCGGTCGAGATCGGCCGCGTCACCGCCGAGCCGGAGCTCTGCGTGCGGATGCACGGCGAGGTCGTCGCCCGCGTGCCGGTCGACGCGCTGGCGGCGGCGCCGGTCTACACGAAGCCGACCGAGCCGCCGGCCGAGCTGGCGGAGCTCGCACGCTTCGATCCGCTCTCGCTGCCGCCGCCCGCCGACTACGCGGTCGCGCTGTCCGCGCTGCTCGGCTCGCCCACGATCGCCTCGAAGGAGTGGGCCTACCGCCAGTACGACCAGCAGGTCGGCCTCAACACGCTCGTGCTCCCAGGCTCCGACGCCGCCGTGCTCCGGATCAAGGGCACGCCGCGAGCCGTGGCCGTCGCGACCGACGGCAACGGTCGCCAGGTCGCCCTCGACCCGCGGGCGGGCGGCGCGCTGGCGCTCTGCGAGGCGGCGCGGAACGTCACGTGCGCCGGCGCCCGGCCGCTCGGGGCGACCGACTGCCTGAACTTCGGCTCACCCGAGCGGCCCGAGATCCTCTGGCAGTTCGCCGAGGCGGTGGAAGGAATCGCCGAGGCCTGTCGCGCGCTCGACATACCCGTAGTGGGCGGCAACGTTTCCTTCTACAATGAGACGTCAGGGCAGGCGATCCTCCCGACGCCGGTCGTCGGCGTGGCGGGGCTCCTCGAGGACGCCGAGCTCCGCACCACGCAGTGGTTCAAGGCGGACGGACAGCGGATCGCGCTCCTGGGGCCCGAGACGGTGAGCCTCGGGGGCAGCGAGTATCTCTGGACCCTCCACCGACGCCGGGCGGGGCGCCTGGCGCCGCTCGACCTCGAGCTGGAGCGACGGGTGCAGACGGCCTGCCGCGCGGCGATCGAGGCCGGGCTCGTGGCGAGCGCCCACGACTGCGCCGAGGGGGGCATCGGGGTGGCGCTCGCGGAGGCGGCCGTGACCGGGCCGCAGCCGATCGGTGCGGAGGTGAGCCTCCCCCCGAGCGTCCGGCCCGACCTGAGCCTCTTCGGCGAGGGGCCCTCTCGAATCGTGGTGACCGTGTCGACCGGGCGCGAGCGGCAGTTCGAGGCACTGATGGCAGAGTCGGCGATCCCCTGGACCTGGATCGGCACGGTGGGCGGCGCCCGCCTGTCGGTGCAGGTCGGGGGCCAGCCCATCGTGAGCCTTTCAGTCGCGCGGCTCCACGACGCGTGGAGGAACGGGTTTGAGCGCTCCCTGGTCTGACGGGCTCCCGCGCGGGACGGGCGGCGCGCCGGACGACAAGTTCCACGACGAGTGCGGGCTCTTCGGCATCTGGAACCATCCGGAGGCCGCGAACGTCGTCTACCTGGGCCTCTACGCGCTCCAGCACCGGGGCCAGGAGTCGGCCGGCATCGCGGCCGCCGACGGCGCCGGGCTGCACCTGGAGAAGGCGATGGGCTGGGTGGCCGACGTGTTCGGGCCGGAGCGGCTCAAGCGCCTGCCCGGGCCGGCCGCGATCGGCCACGTCCGCTACTCGACCGCGGGCAGCTCGAACCTGAAGAACGCCCAGCCGATCACGGCCACCACCGCGCGCGGACCCATCGCGATCGCCCACAACGGCAACCTGACCAACGCCGAGGCGCTCCGCCGCGAGATGGAGCAGGACGGCGCCATCTTCCAGTCCACGTCCGACACCGAGGTCATCCTGCACCTGCTCGCCCGCGCGCCGGCGGGGCCGCTCGAGGACCAGCTCGCGCAGGCGCTCGGGCGGGTCACCGGCGCCTACTCGCTCGTGCTCCTCACGCCCGACGCCCTCTACGCGATCCGCGACCCCCACGGCTTCCGACCCCTCACGCTCGGCCGGCTCCACGACGCCTGGCTCGTCGCCTCCGAGACGTGCGCGCTCGATCTCCTGGAAGCCGAGACGGTCCGCGAGATCGCGCCCGGCGAGATCCTCGCCATCTCCGCCGCGGGCCTCCGGTCGTTCAAGCCGTTCCCGGCCGCGGAGCGGCTGCAGTGCGTGTTCGAGTACGTCTACTTCGCGCGCCCGGACTCGGTCTTGTGGGGCCGGACCGTCCACCGCGTGCGCAAGGCGCTGGGGCACCAGCTCGCGCGCGAGCACCCGGTCGAGGCCGACATCGTCATTCCCGTCCCTGACTCCGGCACGGGGGCCGCGCTCGGCTTCTCGGAGGAGTCGGGGATCCCCTACGAGCTCGGGCTGATCCGCAACCACTACGTCGGACGCACCTTCATCGAGCCCAAGCAGGGCATCCGGCACTTCGGGGTCAAGGTGAAGCTGAACCCCGTCCGCGAGACCCTCGAGGGCCGCCGGGTCGTGGTCGTGGACGACTCGATCGTCCGCGGCACCACCAGCCGGAAGATCGTCAAGATGGTCCAGAGCGCCGGCGCCCGCGAGGTCCACGTGCGGATCTCGTCGCCGCCGATCCAGTGGCCGTGCTACTACGGCATCGACACCCCGACGCGACGGGAGCTGATCGCCGCCAGCCATCGCCCGGACGAGATCCTTCGCTACCTCGGCGCGACCTCCCTCGGCTACCTGTCCCTCGACGGCATGCTGAAGGCGACCGGCTCAGATCCCGCGGGCTTCTGCCACGCGTGCTTCACCGGCAATTACCGCGTCGGCATCGCCGCGGACGAGACCGCGCAGCTCCCGCTGTTCGGCGCGTAGACCCGATGGATCCCCTGACGTATCGGGACGCCGGCGTGAACATCGACGCCGGCGACGAGGCCGCGCGCCGCATCGCGGTGCTCGCCCGGCGGACGGTGCGCCCGGAGGTGATCGGCGGGATCGGCGCCTTCGCCGGCTTCGTCCGCGTCCCCGAGGGGCTCACGGAGCCGGTCCTCGTCTCCTCCACCGACGGCGTCGGCAGCAAGCTGAAGGTCGCCTTCCTCGCCGACCGGCACGACACGGTCGGGATCGACCTCGTGGCCATGGGCGTGAACGATCTCTTGGTCCACGGCGCCGCCCCCCTCTACTTCCTCGACTACATCGGGATCGCGCGGCTCGACCCCGCGCGGGTGGAGACGATCGTGACCGGCGTCGTCGAGGGCTGCCAGCGGGCCGGCTGCGCGCTGATCGGCGGCGAGACGGCGGAGCTCCCCGACCTCTACGCCGCGGGCGAGTACGATCTGGCCGGCTTCGCCGTGGGCGTCGTCGAGCGCCGCGCCCTCATCGACGGGCGCCGGGTCGCGGCGGGCGACCGGATCCTCGGGCTCGCGTCGTCGGGGCTCCACGCGAACGGTTACGCCCTCGCCCGCCGGATCGTGTTCGACGTGCTGGGGCTCACGGTCGAGGACCCGCTGCCCGGCACGGGCCGCACCGTCGCCCAGGAGCTGCTCGAGCCGACGCGGATCTACGCGCGGGCCGTGCAGGCCCTGCTCCGCGCGGCCGACGTGCACGCCATGGCGCACATCACGGGCGGCGGCCTGCCCGGTAACCTGCCCCGCGTCCTGCCCGAGGACTGCGGCGCCGTCCTTCGGCGCCAGGCCTGGCCGGTGCCGGCCGTCTTCGAGACGCTCCGGCGCGCGGGGGGGATCGGCGACGCGGAGATGTTCCGCACCTTCAACATGGGCCTCGGATACGCGGTCATCGTGCCGCCGGCAGAGGTCGAGCGGGCCCGGCAGGCCCTCGCCCAGGCCGGCGAGCGCGTGTTCGAGGTGGGCGAGGTGGTGCGGGGCCCGCGCGCGGTGGAGCTCGCGTGAGCCCCCGCTCGGAGCCGCTCCGCCTCGGCGTGCTCGCGTCGGGCCGGGGCTCGAACCTTCAGTCCATCATCGACGCGATCGAGGCGGGCCGGTTGCCGGCGCGGCTCGCCGTCGTCGTGTCCGACCGCGAGCAGGCCCCCGCCCTCGGCCGCGCCGCCCGCCACGGGGCGCCGGCGCTCTCCGTGAGCCCCAAGGACCACGGCGACCGCGCCGCCTACGATCGGGCCCTGCGCCAGACGCTCCACGCGCACGGGGTCGAGCTCGTCTGCCTCGCGGGCTTCCTGCGGATCCTCGGCCCCGAGCTGATCCGCCCGCTCGCGGGCCGGGTGATGAACATCCACCCGTCGCTCTTGCCGGCCTTCCCCGGCCTCGACGCCCAGCGCCAGGCGCTCGACTGGGGCGTCAGGGTCACGGGGGCGACCGTCCACTTCGTCGACGAGGGGGTCGACACCGGCCCGATCATCGTGCAGGAGGCGGTGGCCGTGCTCGCCGGGGACACCGCCGAGACCCTGTCGGAGCGGATCCTGGCCGTCGAGCATCGCCTCTACCCGCGCGCGATCCGGCTCTACGCGGAGGAACGGCTCCGGATCGTCGGCCGGCGCGTGCACATCGACCCAGCGGAGGCGCGGCCCCCCGCATGACCCGGATCCGTCGCGCCCTGCTGAGCGCGCACGACAAGAGCGGTCTGGTCGAGTTCGCCCGGGGCCTCGCCGCGCTCGGCGCGGAGATCCTCTCGACCGGCGGCACCGCGAAGCTCCTCAGGGAGTCCGGCCTCGCCGTCCGCGACGTCTCGGAGGTCACCGGCTTCCCCGAGCTGCTCGACGGGCGGGTGAAGACCCTCCACCCGACGATCCACGGCGGCATCCTGGCCCGCCGCGACCTGCCCGAGCACATGGCCGCCCTCGAGCGGCACGGCATCGCGCCCATCGACCTGGTCGCCGTCGCCCTCTACCCGTTCGAGCGGACGGTCGCCCGCCCGGGCGTCGCGCGGACCGAGGCGATCGAGCAGATCGACGTGGGCGGTCCCGCGCTGATCCGGGCCGCCGCGAAGAACGCGGCGAGCGTGGCGGTCGTCACCGATCCCGCCCAGTACCCGGCCGTGCTCGCCGAGCTCAGGTCGAGCGGGGGGAGCCTCTCGGCGGCGACCCGGGAGCGTCTTGCTCACGACGCCTTCCGTCGCACCGCCCAGTACGACGCCGCGATCGCCGCCTACCTGCGCGATCCCGACGCGCTGCCGGCGCGCGCGGCGGCCGAGCCCGACGCGTGGCCGCTCCGCCTGGCCCTCGAGGCCGACCGCGTGCAGGAGCTCAGGTACGGCGAGAACCCGCACCAGTCGGCGGCCCTCTACCGCGTCCGCGGCGGCCCCGCGGTCGGGCTCAGCGCGCTCAAGCAGCTCCACGGGCCCGACCCCTCGTACAATAACCTCCTCGACTTCTCCGCCGCCCTCGGGCTCCTGCTCGAGTTCGACGAACCGGCCGCCGTCGTGGTCAAGCACGCGAGTCCCTGCGGCGCCGGGCTGGGCTCGACCGTCGGCGACGCGCTCCGGAGGGCGAAGGCGTCCGATCCGGTCTCGATCTACGGCGGCGTCGTCGGCGTCAACCGCCTGCTCGACCTGGACGTCGTGAAGGAGCTCGGCGGGATCTTCGTCGAGGTCCTCTTCGCCCCGGCCTGGGAGCCGGCGGCCCTCGACGAGGTCCGGCGGACGAAGAAGAAGGTCCGCGCGTTCGAGCTGCCCTGCGACCGCGCCGCCCTCGGGCCCGGGCTCGTCGAGTACCGGACGGTGCTCGGCGGGCTCCTGGCGCAGTCGGCGGACCTCGCGGATCTGGACGAGGCCCGGCTCGCGGTCGTCTCCCGGCGGCCGCCGACCGCAGCCGAGCGCCAGGCCCTGCGCTTCGCGTGGCGCGTCGTCAAGCACGCAAAGTCGAACGCGATCGTGCTCGCCACCCCGGACCAGCTGATCGGCGTCGGCGCCGGGCAGACGAACCGGCTCGACTCCGCCCGGATCGCGGTCATGCGGGCGCGGGAGCTCGGCCTCGAAACCGCCGGCACCGTCTGCGCCTCCGACGCGTTCTTTCCGTTCCGGGACGGACTCGACGTGGTCGCTCGCGCCGGGGCCACCGCGGTCATCCAGCCGGGCGGATCCGTCCGCGATCCCGAGGTCATCGCCGCCGCCGACGAGCACGGCATCGCGCTGGTGACGACGGGGCTGCGCCACTTCCGGCACTGACGGCAATGCCGACGGGCGACGACGGCTGATGGCGCAGGCAGAGCGGATCTTCGGGGTCCGCGAGGTGACTCGCCTCCTCGGCCTCACCCCGAAGCGCGCGGCCCAGCTCCGCCGCCTCGGCGTGCTGAACGCGGGCGGCGGCTGCACGTTCCGCGCCCTCGTCGCCATCCGCGCGGCGAGCGCCCTCCTGGACTCGGGCGCGACGGTCCGCCAGATCCGGCAGGCGCTCGACGCGCTCCGGCGACAGGAGCCCGGCCTGGGCTCGCCGCTCGCCGAGACGCGGCTCGTGGTCGAGGGGAGCCGGGTGCTGGCGCAGACCGATCGAGTCCGCTTCGACCCGCGGACCGGCCAGACCGTGCTCGCGCTCGACGTCGGCGGCCTCGAGAAGGAGGCCGCCGCCACGCTGACGATGGGACTCGTGCGCCCGCTCGTGCCGCCGGCCGCCCAGGCCGAGACGTGGTTCGACCGCGCCACCCAGTGGGACGCGGATCCCGCGCACTGGGAGGACGCGATCGAGGCCTACCAGCGGGTGGTGGCGGTGGAGCCGAGCTACGCGGCGGCCTGGAACAACCTGGGCCTGCTCCACCACCGAATGGGTCAGTACACCGAGGCCCAGGAGGCCTACGAGGCCGCCCTCCGGGCCGAGCCGACCTGCGCCGAGGCCGCCTACAACCTCGGCTCGCTCTGCGAAGATCTCGGCGAGTTGCCCGCCTCGATCCGGTACTACCTGCGGGCGCTCGAGCTCTCGCCCGACTACCCGGACGCCCACTTCAACCTCGCCGGTGTCCTCGGCAAGTCGGGCCGGGGCCGCGAGGCCGTGCCGCACTGGCGGCGCTACCTGGAGCTCGACGCGGAGAGCCCCTGGGCGCGCATCGCGCGCTCCCATCTGGAGCTGGTGGACGATGAGTGAGGCGCCTGGGGCGGTGGACGCCGTGGGGCGCCGGGCCGGCCGGGCGTCCTCCCGGCGCGGGGCGCGGGACCCGGCCGCCCGCCGATGCGCGTCCTGATCGTCGGCGGCGGCGGCCGGGAACACGCGCTCGCGTGGAAGCTCGCGCAAAGCCCGCGGCTCTCCGCCCTCTACGCGGCGCCCGGCAACCCCGGCATCGCCCGTCACGCGACGTGTCTGCCGATCCGGGCCGACGCGATCGACGAGCTCGCCCGGTTCGCCGAGGCCGAGCGCATCGACCTCACGGTGGTGGGGCCGGAGGCGCCGCTCGTCGCCGGGATCGTCGACCGGTTCGAGTCGCGCGGGCTCCGGATCTTCGGCCCGTCGCGGGCGGCGTCGATGATCGAGGGCTCGAAGGCCTTCGCCAAGGGCTTGATGGCCAAGCACGGCGTCCCGACGGCGCGCTTCGACACGTTCACCGACGCCGCGCAGGCCCGCGCGTACTGCCGGGTCCTCGGGGCGCCGCTCGTCGTCAAGGCCGACGGCCTCGCGGCCGGCAAGGGCGCGCTCGTCTGCCAGAGCCTCGCCGAGGCCGACGCCGCGGTCGACCTCTGCCTCGAGCGCCAGGGCTTCGGGGCCGCCGGGAGCACCGTGGTCGTAGAGGAGTTCATGGCGGGCGAGGAGGCGACGCTCTTCGCGCTCTCGAACGGGAGCGACGTGGTCGAGCTCGGGTGGGCCCAGGATCAGAAGCGGGTCTTCGACGGCGACCAGGGGCCGAACACCGGCGGAATGGGCGCCTCCGCGCCGGTCGCGGCCGTCGACGCAGGACTGGCCGACGCGGTGCTGGCGCGCATCGTGCGGCCGGTGATCCGGGCCCTCGAGGCCGACGGGCGGCCGTACCGGGGCCTCCTCTACGCCGGCCTGATGCTGACCGGGGAGGGCCCGAAGGTCGTCGAGTTCAACTGCCGCTTCGGGGATCCCGAGTGCCAGGCGGTACTGCCGCGGCTCGAGGACGACCTCCTGCCGCTGCTCGACGCCTGCGCCCGGGGCGGCCCCCTTCCGCCGCGGGCGCGGTGGAGGCGCGGGGCCGCGGTCTGCGTGGTCATCGCCTCGGCCGGCTATCCGGGGGAATACCGCACCGGGGTGCCGATCGCCGGGATCGAGGACGCCGAGGCGATCCCGGGCGTGCTCGTGTTCCACGCGGGAACGGCGTCGAAAAATGACAGCCTCGTGACAGCCGGTGGACGTGTGCTGGGCGTCACTGCGGCGGCGGACAGCGTCCGCGACGCGACAGGCCTCGCCTATCGTGGCGTCGACCGCGTTCGGTTCGAGGGGATGCACTTCCGCCGGGACATCGGTCGCGGGCGGCGCTAGGGCTGGCACGGACGGTGCAAACGCTCAGGACTCGGGTTCGTCAGGTCTCCCCGGAGGCGCCCGCCGCGGCCGCGGTCGCCGAGGCGGCCGCCGTCCTGGCCGGGAAGGGGCTCGTCGGATTTCCAACTGAGAGCTACTACGGGCTCGGCGCCGACGCGCGGGAGGCGAGCGCGGTCCGCCGCGTCTTCGAGGTGAAGGGGAGACCCGGCTCCAAGCCGCTCCTGCTGCTGGTGGATTCGCTGGCGATGCTTGAATCACTCGTCGAGACGATCCCGTCTGAAGCCCGGGCGCTCATGGAGCGCCACTGGCCGGGTCCGCTCACCGTCGTGCTCCGGGCCCGGCCGACCGTGCCGAGCGCGGTGACGGCGGGCACCGGAACGGTCGGCATCCGGATTCCGGGCCACCCGGTCGCCCTCGCGCTCGTGCGGGCGCTCGGCGCTCCCGTCACGGCGCCCAGCGCGAACCCGAGCGGCGCGCCGCCGCCCAGGACGGCGCGAGACGTGGTCGACCTATTCGAGGGGAAGATCGAGCTCGTGCTGGACGCGGGGAGGACGGCGGGGGGGCCCCCATCGACGGTCGTCGACGCCACGGTCGTCCCGCCGACGATCCTCCGCGCGGGAGCCGTGACATTATAACGGGCGTCATCCAGGCCGGCGGCCGGAGCACGCGGATGGGCGGTCGCCCCAAGGGCCTGATCGAGGTCGGCGGCGCGCGCATCATCGAGCGGGTTCTCCAGGCCGTCCGGCCCGTCGTCGACGACCTGCTCATCGTCACCAACACGCCCGCCCTCTACGCCTTCCTCGGCCTGCCGATGGCCCCCGACGTCTACCCCGACCATGGCTCACTCGGCGGCATCTACTCGGGCCTCAAGGCGTCGGCGGGGGACGCCGCGTTCACGGTCGCCTGCGACATGCCCTTCCTGCACGCCGAGATCGCGCGGCTCGTCGTCCGCCGGGCCGCCGAGGCCGACGTCGTCATTCCCCGGGTCGGCGACCAGCTCGAGACGCTGCACGCGGTCTACGGCAAGGCCTGCCTGCCCCACATCGAGGAACGGCTCCTCGCCGGACGCCTCAAGATCACCGGCTTCTTCGAGCGCGTCCGCGTGCTCGAGATTCCCGAGACCGCCGTCGGGGCCTACCGCGCGCCCACGGTCGCCTTCATGAACGTCAACGCGCCGGAGGACCTCTCCCGCGCCGAGCGAATCGCCGAGGAGCTGTCGAGGCCGTGAAGACGCAGATCGACGCCCAGGGAATCGGATCGATTCAGGACATCAACGCGCTCCCGGCGGGGCGGCGCGACGCCGTCTATGCCCGCCTCGTCCCGCCCGAGCTCTACGCGCGCTTCGGGATCGACCCGGGCTCGCTCCGGGGCCCCGACGGCGAGCCGCTCGTGCGCGTCACGGCGCCGCCGGACAAGCCGTGGGCCCGCATCGAAGTCCGGGCCTCGCCCGGGGACCGCGACCCGGTCGTGCTGATCGACGTGGAGATGGCCCCCCCCGCGATGCCGGAGCTCGCCTTCGTCCAGATCAACGACCCGGCGTCGCCGCGGTACGCGATCGACCGCGATCCGGACGGCCAGGACACGCTCTACGGAACGCTCTCCCGCAACCTCGCCGAGGAGGAGCGGGCGCTCCGCGCCGGGCTCGCCCCCGGCCAGGTCCGCCGCGGCCTCCGGCTGCTGCGGGGCGTGCTCGGAGCGATGGACGACTTCTGCCGGCTCCTCCGCCAGGAGCTCTACCTGATCGAGCCGCTCTTCTACCACTCGGCCATCCTCTACGAGCGCGGCGGCTGCGGGTACGTGATGGGGCGCGACCAGATGGAGGAGATCCACCGCGGCTTCGCCGCCGACGGCCCGCTCACGCGCCGGCTCGATGGCGCCACGCCCTTCCGCCAGCCGGGCTTCGAGCGGACCGTCAGGGGCCGCAGCTGGGCGATCACGGACGGCGTCCTCGGGGCGCCCTTCGCCGGGGTGAAGATGTACAAGGCGCCCGGCCGCTCCGCCGGGGTCTGCTCGTTCCCGGACGGCGTCTACTAGGCGCCGCGGACTTGAACGGCCGGCCGATCTACGGTCTAGTAGGGGCGTGGCCCGGCTCCGCCCCTGCATCATCGTCCACGTCCACGAGATCAGCCTGAAGGGCGGCAACCGCCCGCGCTTCCTCCGCCAGCTCGCCCGGAACCTCGCGCGCGCCACCGCCGATCTGCCGCCGGTCGCGGTCATCCGCCGCCCCGGCCGCCTCCTCCTCGACCTCGAGCGCCACGAGAAGCCCGAGGCGGTGCTCCCGCGGATCGCGCGCGTCGCCGGCGTGGCCAACTTCGCCCTCGCCTACCGGGTGGGCTCGACGGTCGAGGCCATGAAGGCGGTGATCGCCCGGCTGATCGAGGGGCGCGAGTTCGAGTCGTTCCGGATCACGGCGCGGCGAGCGTTCAAGTCGTACCCGCTGACGTCGGTCGAGCTCAACCGTGAGCTCGGGGCCTTCGTCCTCGGGCGCGCCCGCACCCGCGTCGACCTCGAGCGGCCCGCGCTGACGATCACGGTCGAGGTGCTGCCGGACCAGACGTTCGTCTACCTCGACCGGCAGCCCGGGCCCGGCGGGCTCCCGGTGGGCTCGAGCGGCTCCGTGGCGGCGCTGCTGTCGGGCGGCATCGACTCGCCCGTGGCGGCCTGGCGCATGATGAGGCGCGGCTGCCCGGTCGTGTTCGTCCACTTCCACAGCGCGCCGTACCTGTCCGCCACCTCCCAGGCCAAGGCGCGGGCGCTGGTGGACCGGCTGACCGAGTGGCAGTACCACTCGCGCCTCTACCTCGTTCCGTTCGGCGAGATCCAGCGCGAGGTCGTCCTCGCGACGCCGGCGGCCGTGCGCGTGGTCGCGTACCGGCGGCTCATGGTGCGGATCGCGGAGGCGCTGGCGCGGGTGGAGGGCGCGCTCGCGCTCGCGACGGGGGAGAGCCTCGGCCAGGTGGCGTCGCAGACCCTCGAGAACATCTCGCGCATCGACGAGGTCGCGGCCCTGCCGATCCTCCGGCCGCTGATCGGCATGGACAAGCTCGAGATCGTGGCCGACGCGCGGCGCCTCGGGACGTTCGACATCTCGATCGAGCCCGACCAGGACTGTTGCTCGCTCTTCGTCCCGCCGCACCCGGCGACGCGCCTCGGCGCCGACGAGGTCGCCCGGCTGGAGGCGCGGCTCGACGTCGGGCGGCTCGTGCAGGCGGGCGTCGACGGGGCCGCGTGCGAGACCTCCGACTGGCCGGTGTCGGTCGCCCCGGCGGCGCCGCCGGGGCCCGAGCCTCGGGCAGGGTAGCCTAGTGAGCCCCGCCCTCACCTTCCTCGGCGCCGCGGGGACGGTGACCGGCTCGAAGTTCCTCTTTGAGGCGGCCCCCGCCCGGGTCCTGCTCGAGTGCGGCCTGTTCCAGGGGCTCCCGGAGCTGAGCGACCGGAACTGGGCCGCGCCGCCCGTGGCGCCCGCGTCGCTCGACGCCGTCGTCCTGAGCCACGCCCACATCGACCACTCGGGCTATCTCCCGCGGCTCGTGCGCGACGGCTTCCAGAAGCCGATCTACTGCTCGACGGGGACCGCCGATCTCCTCCGGATCATGCTCCCGGACGCGGCGCACCTGAACGAGGAGGAGGCCCTGCACCGCAACCGCGTCGGCGCGACGACGCACCAGCCCGCGCTGCCCCTGTTCACGGTCGCGGACGCCATGCGCGCCCTCGCGCTCGTCCGGCCGGTCCCCTTCGGGACGCCGTTTCAGCCGGCGGCGGGGGTCGAGGCGACCTTGACGCTGTCGGGGCACATCCTGGGCGCCTCCGTCGTCCACGTGACCGCGGGCGGCCGGCGGCTCGTGTACTCGGGCGACCTCGGCCGCTACGGTGCGCCGGTCATGCGCGATCCCGCGCCCGTGGCCGAGGCGGACGTGCTCCTCGTGGAGTCGACCTACGGCGACCGCGTCCACCCGCGGGAAGACCCGGGGGCGGTGCTCACGGACGCCGTCACCCGCGTCGTGCGCGCGCGCGGCTGGCTCCTCGTGCCGGCGTTCGCGATCGGGCGCGCGCAGGAACTCCTCTACCTGCTCCACGAGCTCGAGACGGCCGGACGGATCCCGCGGCTGCCCGTGTATCTCGACAGCCCGATGGCGATCGAGGCCACCGCGATCTACACGAGACACGCCGACCTGCACGACGCGGACACCGAGCGCCTGGCGGCCGCCGGCGAGCGGCCGTTTTCCCCGCCGCGGCTCGAGCTCGCGCGGACCGTGGACGATTCCAAGCGGCTCCAGGATGTCGCGGGACCGGTCATCGTGATCGCGGGCAGCGGGATGGCCACGGGCGGGCGGATTCTCCACCATCTCGAGCGGCGGCTCCCCGACGCGAGCACGATCGTCCTCTTCGCCGGCTACCAGGCGGTGGGCACGCTCGGGCGCCTCCTCCGCGACGGAGCCCGAACGGTCCGGATCTTCGGCCAGGAGGTTCCCGTGAAGGCGACGGTCCTCTCGACCGACGCGTTGTCCGCCCACGCCGACCGCGACGAGATCCTGCGCTGGCTCGGCGGCTTCCGGACGCCGCCGGCGATGACGTACACGGTCCACGGCGAGCCCGAGGCGGCCCGGGCGCTGGCCCTGACGATCACGAAGACCCTCGCTGGCGCGCCCGCCCCGCCGGGAGCGGCGAGCGGGTCGAGCTCTAGCCGGCCGGCGGCCTCGCCGGGGGCCTCGGGCCGGTCCCGGCGCGGCGCGCGGCCAGGAGCCGGGTGCAGGCGTAGACGGCGCGGGTCGCGGGCATGGCGAGCCCGAGCCGCTCGCCGAGCTCGAGCACGGCCCCGACGATGGCCTCGAGCTCGAGCGGCCGCCCGGCCTCCAGGTCCTGGAGCATCGACGTCTTGTGCTCGCCGACCTTCTCGGCCCCGGTCATCCGCTGCTCGATCGAGACCGGCAGCTCCAGACCGAGCTTCTGGGCCACCGCTTCGGTCTCGGTCATGATCTCCCGGATCAGGGGGGCCACGTCGGGGTCGCGCGCCATCTCGCCGAGCGTGGCGCCCGTCAGCGCGCTGATCGGGTTGAACGCGACGTTGCCGAGGATCTTCACCCAGATCTCGTGGCGGACCCGGGTGGTGATCGGGCAGCGGAACCCGGCCTGGCCGAGCGCCGCCGCGAGGCGACGGACCCGATCCGAGCGCGAGCCGTCGGGCTCGCCGAGCGAGATCCGCGCGCCCTCGTGGTGCCGGACCACGCCCGGCGCCTCGATCTCGGCGGAGACGTAGACGATCGCGCCGACGATCCGGCCGGGCGCGATCGCGGCGGCGACGGCGCCGCCCGGGTCGACCCGCTCGAGACGGAGCCCCTCGAGGTCGCCGCCGAAGCCCTGGAAGAACCACCAGGGCACGCCGTTCTGCATGCTCACGACCACGGTGTCGGGGCCGAGCAGGGGGGCCAGGCGCGGGGCGAGCTCTGGCAGGCTGTGGGCCTTCACGCCGAGCAGGACGACGTCGGCCGGCCCGATCGCCTCGAGGCGGTCGGCCACCGCCGGCCTGACCTCGAAGTCGCCGTCCGCGGCGCGGACGCGAATCCCCCGCTCCGCGAGCGCACGCAGCTGGGCGCCGCGGGCGAAGAGCGTCACGTCCTGACCGGCGCGAGCCAGGCGGGCGCCCACGTAGGCGCCGATCGCCCCCGCGCCCACGACCACGGCCCTCACCGGGCGGGCTCGGCGAGCGCCGCGGCGACGGCCCGACGCAGGATCTTCCCGGTCGCGGTGCGCGGGATCGTCTCGACGACGTAGATCCGCTTCGGGCACTTGAACTCGGCGATGCGGTCGCGGCAGTGCGCCAGGAGCTCGGCCTCGCTGGCCGGTGCCTGCAGGACCACCGCGGCGGCGACCTCTTCGCCCAGGGTCGGGTGGGGGATCCCGAAGCAGACGGCCTCGGCGACCGCGGCGTGGGCGAGCAGCACCGCGTCGACCTCCGGCGGGGCCACCTTCTCGCCCCCGCGGTTGATCAGCTCCTTGATCCGCCCGAGGAGACTGAGATAGCCGTCGGCGTCGAGTACGCCCTGGTCCCCCGTCCGGAACCAGCCGTCGACGAACGACGACCTGTTGGCGTCGGGGTTGTCCTCGTACGCGTCAATCACGCCCGGGCCCCGGATCACCACCTCGCCTGGCTCGCCGGCCGGGCGGGGGCGCCCGTCCGCGTCCGCGGTGCCGATGTGGACGCCCGTCGCCGGCCCCACGGTGCCGAACTTGCGGGGGCGCGGCGGCAGCGGGTTCGAGGCCATCTGGTGGGCGGCCTCGGTCATGCCGTAGGCCTCGAGCACCGGCGCCCCGACCACCTCCTCCAGTCGCCGTGCCGCCTCCACCGACAGGGCAGCGCTACAGGAGCGGACGAAGCGGAACGACTCCGCCCCTGCCGGCCGCTCCCGGCCGCTCCGCGCAATGAGAAGCTGGTGGATCGTCGGGACCGCGGAGTACCAGGTCACCCGCTGCTCGCGGGCGGTGCGCCAGAAGGCGAGCGGGTTGAACCGCGCAGGGACGACGACGGCGCCGCCCGAGGCGAGGGTCGACAGGACCGAGGCCACGAGGCCGTGCACGTGGAAGAGCGGCATCACGCAGAGTGCCACGTCCGCTTCGCCGAGGGCGTACGTCCCGGCGATGGTGCCGGCAGAGGCGGCCAAGTTCCGGTGCCGGAGCGGGACGCGCTTGGGGCGCCCCGTGCTGCCGCTCGTGTGGAGGACCAGCGCCACGTCGTCCGGCGAGGGCGCCCCGGCCGAGCGCCCGCCCGCGCGACCCCCGATCTCGACCTCCCCCGTCGTGCCGAGGGCGGCGGTGAGGACGGGGATCCGCCCGCCGGCCGCCCGTCGCGCCTCCTCGCCGCCGTCCGGGGGGAGGACGAGGAGCCGCGCGTCCGTGTCGGTCAGGGAGAAGCCGAACTCCTCCTGGCGGTAGCCGGGGTTGAGGGGCGCCGCCGTCCCCGCCACGGCCGCCGCCAGGAAGCAGACGATCAGGGGCAGCCCGTTCGGGAGCACGATCGCGACCCGGTCCTGGCGTCCGATCCCGGCGGCCGCAAACGCGTCGGCCGTCCGGGCGACCTGCGCGCGGAGGGAGCCGTAGCTGACGCGGATCCCGGCCTCGGGGAGGACGACGGCGGGACGGGAGGCGGGAGCGGCGGCGAGCAGCTCCAGCAGAGAGCGGGGCGATTCCGGCTGGCTCATCGAGGGATCCCGAGGGGCGACGCGGCTGAGCGGCGAGGGGCGGGGCTAGTCCGCGTCGACGAGCTCGACGACGTTGCCGTCGGGATCCTTCACGAACACGCGCCGCGGTCCCCCCGGCGACGGCGCCGAGTCGCGCACGGGCACCCCCTCCGTCCGGAGGCGCCGGACGAGCGTGTCCCAGCCGAGCGCGCCGAGTGCCAGGTGGCGGACGCGGCCGGTGAACTGCGGGTCGGCGTCGCCCGCCGGCCGGTCGGGCGGCGGCACCATCAGGTGGAGCTGTGTGTCGCCGATCGCGTACCAGGCGCCCGGAAAGCCGAGGTCGGGACGGTCGATCTCCTTCAGCCCGAGGAGGTCGCCGTAGAACCGCTTCGACCGTTCGAGGTCGCGCACGGTCACACCCGAGTGCAGGTATCTCATGGCTCGAGGCTCCGCCGCCGGATATCTTCGAACAGGCTCTCCGGAATCGAGAGGAAGGTCGCGACGACCGCGGGATCGAAGTGGGTGGCCGCGCAGCGGTGGATCTCCGTGCGGGCGGCCGCGAAGGAGATCGCGCGCGAATACGGCCGGTCGAACGTCATGGCGTCGAAGGCGTCGGCGACCGCGAAGATGCGCGCCGCCAGCGGGATCGCCTCGCGGCGGAGGCCGCGCGGGTAACCGGTCCCGTCCCACCGCTCGTGGTGGCACCACACGACCGGCACCGCCCCCCGCAGGAACGGGATGCGCTCGATGAGGCGCTTGCCGATCTCCGGGTGGGTGCGCATGATCTTCCACTCCTCGGGCGTCAGCGGGCCCGGCTTGAGGAGGATCGCGTCGGGAATGCCGATCTTCCCGATGTCGTGGAGGAGGACGCCCTGCTCGAGGTCCTCGAGCTGGTGGCCGGGGACGCCGTGGGTCCGCGCGATCGAGAGCGAGTAGCCGTGGACTCGGCGCGAGTGCGACTGGGTGCCGACGTCCCGGGTGTCGAGGGCGGAGCCGAGGGCTTCGAGCGTCGCGCGATAGGTGTCCTGGAGCTTAGTGTAGGCGGCGTCGAGGTCGCGCGTCGCCTCTTCGACCCGGCGCTCGAGCGTCACCTGGTACTCGCGCCGCTCGATCAGGAGCTCCCGGCGCTCGAGGGCGCGCTCGGCGGCGATCAAGAGCTCCTCCACGTTCACCGGCTTGAGGATGAAGTCGTGGGCGCCGTGCTTCAGGCTCTCGATGGCGGTCTTCACGTCGCCGACGCCGGTGAGGATGATGATCGCCGCGTCCGGATCCTTCTGCCGCGCGGCCTTGAGGAACTCGACGCCGTCCATGACCGGCATCTTGACGTCGGTCACCGTCAGCGGCGGCCGCGCCGTCCCGAACATCTCGAGCCCCTCCCGGCCGTTCTGGGCCACGAGGCACTTGTAGCCGTTCGAGAGGAAAATCTCGTGGAGGACGTCGCGCACCCGGCGGTCGTCGTCGACGATCAGGACCTGGGGTTTGTCCACCGTCAGCCCTGCTTGCCCGACTCCACCGGCCGGTCGCCGACCACCTGCTCGTAGCCCGCCACCTTGTTCTTGCCCGCGCGCTTGGCCGCGTACAGGGCCTCGTCCGCCGTCTTGACGATGTCGTCCGGCGCCGCCGCGATGTCCTCGGGGAGGCTCGAGACCCCGAAGCTCGCCGTGATCCGGCAGCCGTGACTGAACGGGTAGGTCGAGACGACCTGCCGGATGCGGTCGGCGTAGAGCCGGGCCCCCGCCTTGGGGGTCTCGACCAGCAGCACCACGAATTCGTCCCCGCCGTAGCGAGAGATGACGTTGATGCCGCGGGAGTGCTTCAGCAGGATCTGGGCGATGTCGCGCAGGATCTCGTCGCCCGCCGCGTGCCCCAGGCGGTCGTTGACGTCCTTGAAGCCGTCCAGGTCGAGCAGCACGACCGAGACCGGGTGGTTGAACCGGCGGTAGCGGCTGATCTCTTCCTCGAGCCGGATCGAGAAGAATCGGCGATTGTAGAGCCCGGTCACGTCGTCCTTGAACGAGAACTCCTTCAGGCGGGAGTTGGTGGTCTCGAGCTCCTTGTAGGCGGCGTCGAGCCGGGCGGCAAACGTATTGATCTCCTGGGCCTGGCCCTCGATCGTGCCGAGCATGCGCGAGAAGCCCTGCATGAGGGTGCCGATCTCGTCGGAACGGTGGCTCAGCGGGCTCGTCGGCCTGGCCTCCTCGATGATCTGCGCGGTACGGGCCACGGCGGCCGCCACGTCCCAGATCACGTAGGCACCCGCGGCCATGAGCAGTCCCGTGAACAGGAGGAGCACCTGGAGGCCCAGCATGACGAGCCGATGGGTCTCGCCGGTCAGCAGCGGGAGGATGTGGGCGTAGAGGATATAGGTGAGGATCAGGAGCGGGATGAAGGACGAGAGGACGAGCGCGATGAGGATCTTTTGCTTGACCCGCTGCCCTGCGAACGCGACCTCTCCGTGCGGCGCCGACATGCAAACCATTATTTCTGTTGGCCGCGCTCCCTGTCAATGCGAGAAATCGCCCGCCGCCGCGGGCGCTTGCTCTCCTCGCCCGGCGCTCGTCCGGGCCGAGGCCAGAGAGTCGCCGGCGAACCTGGCCCGGGCAGCGACCGGAATCGCTCCGCCCGCCGCCTCCGGCGGCGCGAGCCGGGCGGCCTCCGCTCGACGCCGGGTGGTGCCGAGCCCGACCAGGGCCGCCGGCGGGCTCCCCCGCGGGCTCGGGCGGCCCCGTGGGACTGGGCGATTCGCTCCGGGACGGAGAGGGGGCGGGACCCCGGGGCGCCTGTGGTGCGGCAGGCTCGCCGTCGTCGGCGAGGCGCTCCATGCTTCGTGCGCTTGACTTGATCCCCTCGCGCGCGGTACAAAAGATAGACCTACGACCGCTCTACCGGCCCCCGCCGGTAGCCGCTTGTCCGCCCCAGTGGGCGTGCAGCCAAGCGAAAAGGGGCGACGGATGCCGGCCCAGAAGCCGACACGGCAGTTCCCTCTTGCGCCTGCCGCGGCCACGCGGCGCGAAGGTCCGATCCCTCGGGGATACCCCGAGGCCGAGGCAGTCCAGACGGTCCCGCTCCTCGTCATCGTTGCCAACACGGACGCGACGCTGTGTCGGTGCGTGAGAGCGGCGTTCGCGGGGTCCGAAAGTGTCAGCGTGATTCTCGATCGGCGGCACGGCGACCGGCGGCATGAGCCGCGCGGGGTCGGCGCGGAGCGGCGATCGGGCGAACGGCGCGATCGTCTCCTGATCGGCGAGCGCCTCCGCTCCGATGGCTGGGCGCTCGTCCATCGCCCGTCCTGGTGACTCGAGGGCCCAGCACGGCTCGGGCCCTGTCACCGCGGGGTGCGCCGCGGGGGCGTGACGTAGTCCCGCACCGCGCCCAGGGCCTTCTGGGAATGCCGAGCCGAACGGCGCGGGATTTCCGGCCCTCCGTCATTGTGGGTCAGCCCCAACCACTCGCCCGAGCGTAGACGGAGCGTCAAGGGGCCGCGGGCGGGCTCCCGCGGCCCCTACTCCCGCCCCGTTGCGTCCAGTGCCACGTGGGGGTGGGTGGATTCGGCTGACCCTCTCGGGCCCACCCTCCCGTCCGACAGATCCGGAGACCGCGGATGACGTGGCCTCCCGCTCTTGCCCGCCACGGCCGCCGCCTCTCGCTCGACCTCTGCGCGGCCGGCTCGGTCGGCTCCGGCAGATAGGCGCTCGGCGTCCGCCTTCGTCGCAAAAACGAGCGCTTGCCGAGCGCCGCCGGTCAGTGTAGAAATTTCTGTGGTATGCCGATGCCGCCGGCGAAGCGGATCGACTGCGTCGGGCTGTTCTGCCCGATGCCGATCGTCCGAACCCGCGAGGCGATCCGGCAGATGGCGGTCGGGCAGGCGCTTGAGGTGCTCGCCGACGACCCCGCGTCGGAGGCCGACATGCGGAGCTGGGCAAGGCGAACCGGTCATGAGCTACTGGAGGCCACCCGCGATGGCGCGGTCTACCGCTTCCTCGTCCGCAAGACCGGCTAGTGGCGCCGAGCCGGCGCCCGGCGAGGTCGCGCGCGTCTACTTGGACTACGGGGGGTTCGCCCCCGTCGATCCCCGCGTGGTCGCGCTCATGCGTCCGTTCCTCGAGGGCGGCATCGGCAACCCGTCCGCCGGTCACTCGGTCGGGCTCGAGGCGCGGGCGTCGCTCGAGTCCGCGCGCGCCAAAGTCGCGCGCCTGATCGGGGGGGCGGCGGCCGGCGTCGTCTTCACGGCGAGCGCCACCGAAGCCAACAACCTCGCCATCAAGGGCGTCGCGCTCCGGAGCGGCGAGCGCCGCCACATCGTCACGTCGGCGGTCGAGCACATCTCCGTCGTCAACTCCTGCCGCGACCTCGAGAAGCGCGGATACGGGGTCAGCTGGGTCCCGGTCGACGAACTGGGCCGGGTCGACTCCGAAGCCGTGGCCGCCGCGCTCCGCCCGGACACCGCGCTCGTGTCGATCCAGGCGGCGAGCGGCGAGATCGGCACGATCCAACCGCTGCGCGAGATCGGCCGCGCCGCCCGCGCGCGCGGCGTGCCCTTCCACGTGGACGCGGTGGGGGCCGCCGGGCGCCTCCCGCTCTCCGTCGACGAGCAGGCGATCGACCTTCTGACGCTCTCCTCGAACGACCTCTACGGGCCGCCGGGCGCGGGAGCCCTGTGGGCCCGGCCGTCCGCCGCCAGCCTCGCCCCGCTGATCGTCGGCGGCGGCCAGGAGGGCGGGCTCCGTGCGGGGACGGAGAACCTGCCGGGGATCGTCGGAATGGCGGTGGCGGCCGATTTCGTCCGCGCCGAGCGGGCGCGGGAGATGGACCGGCTGGCGGCGCTCCGCGACCGCCTGATCCGCGGCGTGCTCGACTCGGTCCCGGTCGCCCGCCTGACCGGCGCCACGGGGCGGGAGCGGCTGCCCCATCACGCGAGCTTCGTCCTGCGGCACGTGAAGGCCGACAGCGTTCTGATGGACCTCGGCCTCCACGGCATCGCGGCCTCGTCGGGCTCGGCGTGTACCGCCAGCACCGGCGAGCCGTCGCACGTGCTCCGCGCGATCGGCTGCGACCCCGGGGAGCGCGAGGGCTCGCTCTGCTTTACGCTCGGGCGCTGGACGACCGCGGCGGAGGTCGACCTCCTCCTCGAGCTCCTCCCGTCGGTGGTGGAGCGGCTCCGACGACTCGCGCCGACGGCCTGAGTGCTCCCGTCGCGGGTCTTCCTCTTCGACGTTGACGGCACCCTCATCACCGCGCGCGGGGCGGGACGCTCGGCGCTCGGCCGAGCCCTCGAGGAGACCTTCGGTGCGCGGGGCCCGATCGAGACCTACGACTTCCGCGGCAAGACCGACCCGCGCATCATCCGCGACCTGATGCTGGCCGCGGGCGTGGCCGCGGCCCGGATCCGGGCTCTCATGCCCGCCTGCCTCGCGGCGTACGCGGTGGCGCTCGCGGAGGCGGTAGGGGACGGGAGCCGGGTCGAGACGCTGCCCGGCGTGGCCGAGCTTGTCCGGGCCCTCGGGGCGCGCGGCGACCTGCTCCTCGGGCTGCTCACGGGGAACGTCGAGACCGGCGCGCGGCTCAAGCTCGGGCCGACGGGGCTCTGGCCGTACTTCCGGGTCGGCGCCTACGGCTCCGACGACCCCGACCGTACGCGGCTGCCCGCGATCGCCGCCGCCCGGGTCGAACGCCTCACGGGCGCCCCCGTGTCCATGGCGCAGCTGACCATCATCGGCGATACGCCGCTCGACGTCGAGTGCGCGCGGGCGTGTGGGGCGGTCGCGGTCGCGGTGGCCACGGGGCAGCACGGCTTCGACGAGCTTCGGGCCTGCGGGCCTGACCTGGTCTTCCGCGACTTCGGCGACGTCCCGGCCGCCGTGGCACGCCTCGTCTGCTGATGCGCCTGGTGTCGATCGCCCTCCACCTGGTCGGGATGGCCGTCTGGATCGGCGGCCTCGCCTACCAGGCTCACGTGCTGCTTCCTGCGGCGCGACGCGCAGGTGACCCGGGGCTGTTCGCGGAGGTCGCCCGTCGCGGCCGCCGCACGACCTGGAGCGCCGCCGCGCTCACCGTGCTGACCGGCCTCTACAACGTCACGGGGCTCGGCCCGCTCGCCCCGGGCGCGCAGCGCGGCGCGGGGACCGTTCTCGCCGGGAAGTTCATCCTCGTGCTGGCCATGATCTCGCTCGCGGCGCAGCGCGACTTCGGCCAGGTCCCGCGCCTCCTCGGTCCGGGCGGGCTCGCGGCGCTCCGGGCGATCGCCTGGCTCGACCACGCCGTGCTCCTGCTCGCGGTCGTGGTGATCTACTTGGGCCTCGTCGTAGCGCGCCTGGCCCACGCCACCCCGTGACCGGCGCGGCCGTCACCGTCCGGTGGCGGTCTGCTGCATCTCCTGCGCGCGCTCGAGGCCCGCTCGCGCGTCGGCGTCCTCGGGGTTGAGCCGGAGCGCCTCGCGGTAGGCTCGGGCCGCCTCGCCGAACTGGCCGATCCTGTAGAGCGCCCGCCCGAGGCGGGCGTGGGCCTCCGCGAGGTCCGGCTTGACGGCGATCGCCGCGCGGTACGCGGCCGTCGCCTCGGCGTACTTGCCCTGCTTTTCCAGAACGTCCCAGAACGCAAAGTGGCTCCGGGAGTCGTCCGGCTTGAGGCGGAGCGCCTCGCGGTAGGCGGCTTCGGCCTCGGCGAAGAGGTTCTGGGAGACGAGTGCGCTGCCAAGACCGCGGGCGGCCGGGGCGCTCCGCGGATTCAGGCGCATCGCCTCGCGAAACGCCGCGGTCGCCTCGGCGTGACGACCGCGCTCGTTGAGGAGGTCGCCGAGATCGATGTGGGCCGTGACGTAGTTGGGGCGCATCCGGACGGCCTCCCGGAACGCCGCCTCCGCGCGGGCGTAGTCGCCCTCGAAGAAGTACGTCACCCCGAGGCCCCGGTGCAGGCGGGCGCTCAGCGGGTCGAGCCGAATCGCCTCCCGGTAGGCCTGCTCCGCCTCCCGGTACCGGGCCTGGCGGCCGAGGCTCAGCGCGAGGTTGGCGTGGGCGACCACGTTGTCGACATCGAGGCGGATCGCCTCCCGGAGGTGGGCCTCGGCCTCCAGGTGCCGGCCGTGCCGGCCGAGCGCGATTCCGAGCTCGAGCCGGAGGTCCGCCTGGTCGGCCGCGAGGCCGACGGCTCGCTGGAGCGCCGGGATCGCGTCGGCGAAGCGCCCGTCGGCGCTCAGCGCCCGCGCGAGCTCGGCGAGGAGGTGCACGTCCTCGGGTCTCAGCCGGGCGGCTGCGCGGTACGCCGCCGCCTCCTCGGACCAGAGGGCCCGCCGCCTCGACACGAGGGCCAGGGCCAGGTGGGAGGCCAGGGCGTCCGGCGCGAGCCGGGTCGCCTCGCGAAACGCCGCCGCGGCCGCCGCGTACTTGGCCTGCCGGTCCAGCGCGACGCCGAGGTTGTGCCGGTGGCCGGCGCCGCGGGGATCGAGTCGAGCCGCCTCCTGCAGCGCCGTCTCGGCGGCCTCGAGCTCGCCTCGCTCGAGGAGCGCGCGGCCCCGATCGGCGGGGTCGGAGGCGGGGACCGGTAGGAGGCAGGTCGCCATCGGGAACAGGGCCTCCGCCTCCCGCTGCCTGACTCGAGACATCGTCTCTACGATACCCGCCAAGGGCCGCGCGGCCCAACCCCGGCTGGGAGCGGTCCGCTGAGCGCGGGCCTCGCCCCCCGGCGCGCTCGCCGGAGCCGCGCGGCGGCCGCGGGGCCGGACCTCGTTGCCCCGCCGGGGCCGCGTCTGGCCATCCTACTCGAGGCCGGTGATCCGGATGCCCGAGTTCTTGAGCCGGTAGCGACGGTTGATCGTCGCCAGGACGGCCGTGATGCCCTCGAGTAGCGCTGCGTTCGACAGCGGCCCCACGTCGATCGCGCGCAGACCGAGGCTCTTGGCGAGGTCGGTCACGGTCTGCTTCGACGCCGCGTCGCCGCCGCAGTGGAGCAGGTCGCTGTCGATGGCGCTGTCGGTCTCGGCGAGCTCCTGGGCCGCGATGTGATGGAAGGCGGCGACCAGGCGCGCCCCGGGGCCGAGGAGGGCCTGCGCCTCCTCGGCCGCCGAGCCGGCCGTGGGAGGCGTAAAGAGGCGCGGGCCGCCGAACGTGAGCGGCACGACCGTGCTCACGACGAGCTTGCCCTGGCACCCCTCGCGGAGAGGCGGCAGCGTCTCGCCGAGCCCGGTCCACGGCACCGCGAGCACGACGACCCCGGCCAGCGCCGCCGCCTCGCGGTTGTCCGCGCCGACGATCGGGATCTTGCCGGTCCGCTGCCGGAGCTCGGCCGCCCGCGCCTTCGCGCGCTCCGGATCGCGCGAGCCGATGATGATGTCGTGGCCCGCGAGCGCCCAGCGGATGGCCAGGCCCGAGCCCTCCTTGCCGGTGCCGCCGATGATGGCGATCTTCATGCGGGTCACCTAAACAAATCGCGCGACGGGTCGCGCAGCAAGGGTTTGGAGCCCTCCTCGGCGACCGGCAGCTCGAGCCCGCGGACGATGGCGGCCGGGATGCGGGCGAGCTTGCCCATCACGAGCTCGGCGGCGCCGGCCAGCTCGTCGGCGACGGCGAGGATCGTCGCCTGGAGCGTGTGGCCGGCGGGATCGCGGGCGCCGAGGTAGCTCCGGAGGGGCGCCACGCCGGCGACGCCGATGGCGACGTTGGTGAGCCCCTCCCGCCAGGGGCGCCCGAAGGTGTCCGCGATGAGCACGGCCACGTCGACGCCGGCGAGCGCGCGGATCCGCTCCCGGAGCTGGCGGGCGGATCGGTCGGGGTCCTCGGGGAGGAGCACCACCGTGTCCAGCTCGACGTTCGACTGGTCCACGCCGGCGTTCGCGCAGATCCAGCCGTGGTGCGTCTCCGCGATGAGGACCCCCTTGTCCATGCGGACGACTCGGCGTGACTCGCGGAGGATCACCTCGACCAACCGGGCGTCCCGGCCGAGCTCCCGCGCCATCGCCGCGGCGATGGCCGAGGGCGTGACGTCGCCGAGCCGCACGAGGCGGCCCTCGGCCTTGGACACGATCTTCTGGCCGACGACGAGCACGTCGCCCGCCGCGAACGGCGTCCCCTGGCGCGCGGCCGCGGCGTGGACGAGGTCGGCGACCAGGTCGCCCGGCCGAATCTCGGGGATGCCGTCGATGCCGATCGCCTCGAAGCGCGGCGGCATCGTCAACCCCCGGCGGCCAGGCGCCCGCCGGCCTCGAGCCGGGCGAGGAGCCGGGCGCTGCGCGTCCGACTCCCGCGCGCGCCGAGTGCGGCCAGATCGTCGGGGGTGTCGATGTCGAGTCCGAGGCCGGGCAGTCGGAGCACCGCGGTCACGAGCTCGTGGCGGCGCGCGGCGGCGAGGTGACCGGCGAAGGACGGCTCGCCAAACGTGAGCGGGAGGGCGGCCGGCGGCCGCAGGAGGGCGCCGTTCGTCCCGACGCCGGAGGCCGAGGGCACGAACACGGCGGCGGCGACGTGCCCGGCCTCGAGCATCGCGCGGAGTTCGGCGGGGGTCGCCTCCGGCACGTCACCAGGGATCGTGACGAAGGCGTCGGCGCCCCGCGCCACCGCGGCGGCCTGGGCGAGCGCCACCGCCGCCGTATGGCCGCGGCTCGATTCCTCCCGTAGCACCTCGACCGGAAACCGGCTGACGCACGCCTCCACCTCGGGATCGCGCGTGACGACGAAGACCACCTGAAACGACGCGGCGCACACGGCGTCGAGCACGTCCTCGAGCATCGCCCGGGCGAGGGCGGCCCGTTCGGCCGCCCCCAAGAGCGCGCCGAGCCGCTGCTTGGCGGCGCCGAAGTCCTTGGCGGGCACGGCGGCGACGGCCTTCACGCCAGCACCTCGAGCACGCGGCGGGCCAGCGCGACTTCGCGGTCGTGGTCGGTGAGGAGCGTCTCGGCGAGCACGGGCTCGGCGCCGAACTCCAGGACGGCGTGCCTCTCCGTGCTGTCCTGGCGGTCGATGACGAGCAGGTCGAGCCAGGGGGCGTACGCGCGTGCCACCCCCGCGGCCGTCACCGGCAAGCCGCACGCGCGCATCAGGTCGCCGGCCGGGCCGCTGACTGGGGCGCCGCCGACGATCGGGCTGATCGCGAGCACGACGGCGGTCGTCTCGTGGAGCGCCTCGCGGATGCCCGGGACCGAGAGGATCGGCCCGATCGAGGTGATCGGATTGGAGGGGCAGACGATGACCACGTCGGCGGTGCGGATGGCGTCGAGGACGCCGGGGGCGGGCGCGGCCGTCCCGGCGCCCGCGTACTCGATCCCGATCACCGGGGGACGCGCGCCGTCGCGGACGAAGTAGTGCTGGAAGGCGAGCCAGCCGTCGGGCGTCTGGATGCGCGTGCGCACGGGGTCGTCGCTCATCGGGAGCAGCGAGACGCCGAGGCCGAGGGCGCGGCCGATCGCCTCGGTCACCTCGCTCAGCCGCCGGCCGGCCCGGAGCGCGCGGGTCCGGTAGATGTGCGTCGCCAGGTCACGGTCGCCGAGCCGGAACCAGGCCTCGCCGCCGAGGGCGGCCATGGCGGCGAGCGCGTTGAAGGACTCCTCGGCCAGGCCCCAGCCGCGGCGGAGGTCGAGGCGTCCGGTGAGCGCGTAGGTCAGGGTGTCGAGGTCCGGCGAGACGTGGAGCCCCCAAATGTCCGCGTCGTCGGCCGTGTTGCCGATGACGGTGAGATCGCGCGGATTCGTGCACGACGCGAGACCCCGGAGGAACTTCGCGGCCCCGGTCCCGCCGGCCAGCGCCGTGGCCCGCATCCGCGTCAGCTCGCGTGTCGGGCTCGGCGGCGTCGACGCGCGGTCGGGGCGGCGGGGGACGTCGGCGGCGCCGCGGACTCGCCGCGGAGCGGGTCGCCCGTCACCCGGCGGGCGCCCGGCAGCTCCCGCAGGGCCTCCTCCGGCTCCGGCCGCGGGTTCCAGAGCGCGCTGCCCCCTCGGTACGCGAAGAGGCCGGCGCCGCCCCGACCGCGGAGGGCGTCGGGCAGCGCGACCTCCGGAACTGGGAAGAAGCCGAAGCGCACCCAGACGCGGTCGAGCCCCTGCGGGCGCGCGAACACGGTCTCGATTCCGGAGGCGGTCGCGGTGTCGACGGCCGCGCTCACGAGTTGGATGGCCACCTCGAGGGGGTCGGTGTCGATCTCGGCCGCGCCCGGCTCCCGCGCGCCTCCGGGGGGGCCGAGCCGCGATTCGACGACGACCGGGCCGTGGAGCAGGGCGGCCGCGCCCGCCCGCTCGGTCACGACGGCGCCCGCGAGGCGGCGGCCCTCCGCCCACGCGCCGAGGGCCCAGCCGGGGGCGGGGTGGGGCGGCCACGCCGCGGCGGCGAACTCGAACAGCCCGCGGGCCGCCTCGAGGTCGTCGAGCGGGCGATACTCGACGCCCCGCCAGACGCGGGGCAGCGTCCGAGCCGCGTCGGGGGCCGCGCCCGGTTCGGACGGATTCGGCGCCGTCGACGCGACCGGCCGTCGGGGACTACTTCTTGCCAAGCACCGTGTCCTTCAGGGCTTTCGCGATCCGGAACTTCAGCACGCGCTTGGCCGGGATCTTCAGGGGCTCGCCGGTCTGCGGGTTGCGCCCCATGCGGGCCTTGCGGTTGGCGAGGACGAGCTTGCCGAAGCCGGGGAGGACGAAGCCGTTCTTGGCCTCCTTGGTCGCGAGGCCAACGAGGTCGTCCATCACTTCCGCGACCTGCTTCTTCGACAGGTTGGCCTTCTGGGCGATGGCTGCGATCGTCGCGGACTTCGTCATCATCTTCGCCATGAATTGGATCCTCCGTGGTTGGGCGTTCACTCGGCACACCGGTCGCATCCGGCAACGACGGAAATTAATACCACAGCCGACGTCCCCCGGCTACCGCCGAGTGAAACGGAACTCCCCCCCCGTCGCCAGCCGCCGGTAGGAACCGAACCGCTCGTCCGCGTTGTCCACCGCGTCGAGCGGGGAGACCTCGTCGGCCGCCGGCTCGGCGTAGACCCGCACGAGATCGTAGAGGGTGTTGCGCTGGGCCGGGACCCGGCCGAGGTCACGCACGAGCCGTCGGAGCTCCGCGGGCGCGACGAGTTGCCCGAACTGGGCGCCGGCGCTCGTCGAGATCGATTCGTTGATCAGGGTGCCGCCGAGATCATTGGCGCCGACCGTGAGCAGCACCTGTGACAGCTTCGGGCCCTCCTTCACCCACGAGGACTGGATGTTCCGGAAGGTCGGGCCGAGCATCAGCCGCGCGAGCGCGTGCATGCGCAGCACCTCGGCGCCGGTCGCGCCGGGACGGACGCCGGGCACGAGGCGCTTGGCGTACATCGGGGCCTCCTGGTGGATGAGGCTCAGCGGCACGAATTCGGTGAACCCGCCCGTGTCCTTCTGGATGCCGCGGAGCAGCTCCAGGTGGCGGGTCCAGTGGGCCGGCGTCTCGACGTGGCCGTACATGATGGTGGAGGTCGTCCGGATGCCGAGCGCGTGCGCGGTCGTGATGACCTCGACCCACTGCGCCACGGTGATCCGGCCGCGGGAAATCCGGTCGCGGACGTCCTGGTCCAGGATCTCGGCGGAGGTGCCGGGCAGGGTCCCGAGCCCGGCCGCGCGGAGCTCGATCAGGTACTCCCGGATCGGCCGGCTCGAGCGGACCGACCCGTAGAGGATCTCTTCGGGCGAGAACGCGTGGAGGTGGAGGCCCGGGACCTCCCGCCTGACCGCCGCGCAGAGGTCGATGTAGTAGCGGCCGTCGAGCTTCGGCGGCAGCCCGGCCTGGAGGCAGACCTCGGTCGCGCCGAGCTCCCACGCCTCGCGGGCGCGCCGCACGACCTCCGACACCGGCAGGAAGTAGCCCTCCTCCGCGCGGTGGTCCCGGCTGAACGCGCAGAACGTGCAGTGCTTGACGCACACGTTGGTGAAATTGATGTTGCGGTTGACCACGAACGTGACGAGGTCGCCCGCCTGCCGCCGGCGCATCTCGTCGGCGACGAGCCCGAGCGCGTGGAGGTCGCGCCCGGTGACCGTGGCGAGCAGGTCGGCCTCCTCCACCGAGAGCTCGCCGCCGTCGAGCGCGCGCCCGAGGACCTGGCGGGTGCGGGGCGAGGCCCAGTCGAGCGCGGGGGCGAGACTACCAGCGTCGCCAGCGTTCATACCGCTCCTTCACGAGCCCGTCGCCGTCGACGAGCGCCGCCACCCGTTCCCGCAGCGGCTCGGCGACGAACTCCGCCCGCCGGGCGTACTCGGGGTACACGGCCAGGCGCTCGCGCAGCTCGAAGCCGGCCGCGGCGCTCTGGCGGCGGAGGTCGCCGATGAGCGGCCACGGGCGTTCGGGATTGATGTGGTCGAGGGTCAGCGGCGAGATGCCGCCCCAGTCGTTGAGCCCGGCGCCGAGGAGACGCGGCCAGTCGGTCGCGGCGAGGTTGGGCGGCGCCTGGATGTTCGCGTCGGGGCCGAGGAGGAGGCGCGCGACCGCGAGCGTGCGCAGGAGGTCGTCGAGCGACGGCTCGGGATGATCGCGCATCGGGATCCGCCCCTTCGCGCGGAAGGTCTGGATGATGACTTCCTGGACGTGCCCGTAGCGCTCGTGCAGGTCGCGGATCGCCACGAGGGCGTCGACGCGCTCGCCCGGGGTCTCGCCGATGCCGATCAGGATGCCCGTGGTGAACGGGATCTGGAGCTTGCCCGCGAGCGCGATCGTCCGCAGGCGGCGCGCCGGGACCTTGTCGGGTGCTCGGTCGTGGGCGTGGCCCGGCCCGAGCAGGCGCTCGGCGGTCGTCTCGAGCATGAGCCCCATGCTCACGGTCACCTCACGCAGCGCGGCCAGGTCCCGCTCGGCCATCACGCCCGGGTTCGCGTGGGGCAGGAGCGGCGACTCTCGGAGGGTCAGCTCGCACATCGCCCGGAGGTAGGAGAGGGTGGTCCGGTGGCCGTGGCGGCGGAGGAACTCCCGGTGCTCGGCGAAGCGCGCCTCCGGTTTGTCGCCGAGCGAGAACAGCGCCTCCTTGGCGCCGATCCGCCCGCCCGCCTGCGCGAGCGCGACCACCTCGTCGGGGGTCAGCGTGTGGGCCCCCGGCTCGCCCGGATCCCGGCGGAAGGCGCAGTAGCCGCAGTAGTCGCGGCAGAGCGTCGTGAGCGGCACGAAGACCTTCTTGGAGAAGGTGACGCGCCGGCCGTGCCCGCGGTCCCGGAGCTCGGTCGCCTCCGCGAGCAGCTCGCGAAGCGCCGCGGGCGGCGCCTCGATCAGCGCCCGGGCCCGGTCGGGGGAGATCACGCCGCGTACTTCCAGTGGACGTAGGACTCGGGCGTCACGCGGATCACGAGGCCCCCGCGGGGAAGCGGGAGCTCGGCGTATTGCGGGTACTTCCTGGCCAGCAGGTCGAGCGCCCGCGCGTGCTCGGGACCGGGCGGGAGCAGCTGGGCGCGGCCCTGGATGAGGACGTAGCGGAGCCGGCGCCAGTCCTCGTCCCAGTGGTCGATCAGCACCGACACCCGCGGGTTCTCCTCGATGTTGCGCACCCGCTTGAGGGTCCGCCCGCCCGCTCGCTTAGGTTTGTCGTCGATCGCGGAGTACCAGTAGGTGCCGTCGAAGGCGTAGCAGACCGGGACGACGAGGGGCCGCCCCGCTCTGTCCGCGGTGCCGAGCCGCGCCACCCGGCCCGCGGCGATGAAGTCCGCGGCGTCGGGGGTGGGCGCGAGGGCGTGCGACGCGGCCGGACGCGCTTCGCGGGCCATGCGCGCCTCTATCTCCGTTTGGCCGTGAGCTTCGGGCGGACGTCGTGGGCGAATCGCTCGAGGTTCGCCAGGACCGCTTGCGCGTCGGGCCCCACCGCGTCGAAGACGAAATGGCTCACGCCCTGCGTCTCGTACTCGCGGAGGTCCGCGACGACCTGCGCCGCGGTGCCCTGCAGCAGCGGCCGGTCGCCGCCCGCCCCCGGCCGCGCGCGGGTCCCGACGACCTGCATGGGCGCGCGGAAGGTGAGGCTGATCGCGTCGGGGTCCCGCCCGGCCGCCCGCGCGTAGGCGCGGAGCTGCTTCGCCTTCGCCGCGTACTCGGCCGGCTCGAGCCGGGCCGGCGCCCTGAGCCCGATCGGATGCCAGCCGTCGCCGAGCTCGGCCGCGCGGCGCAGGGCCTGGTCGGTGTGCCCGCCGATCCAGATCGGAATGCCGCCCTCCTGGCGTGGCCGCGGCAGCGCGTAGACCTCCGGCAGGGAGTAGTGGCGACCCTTGTAGCTCGCCGGCGACCGCATGACCTGCAGGTACTCGTTCGTCACCTCGCCGCGCGCCGCGAAGGGCGGCGCCGCCAGCGCCTCGAACTCCTCCCGGAGCCAGCCGACGCCGGCGCCGAGGATGACCCGGCCCCCCGAGAGCACGTCGAGGGTGGCGAGCATCTTCGCCGTGGTCACCGGGTTCCGGTACGGAATCACGAGGACACTCGTGCCGAGGCGGACCCGCCGCGTCGCGTGGGCCAAGTGACCGAGGAGGGTCAACGGTTCGAGGTAGTCCTGGTCCATCCCCCCCGGGAACTGGCCGGACTCCGCGTACGGATAGCGGGACCGGGCGGCCGAGACGGGGAGCACGACGTGATCGGTGACGAAGACCGAGTCGAAGCGGAGGCTGTCGGCGCGCTCGGCGATCTTGAGGATCAGATCGGGCTTGGCCAGGGGGCCGCGACCGGGGAGGGCCACGCCGAACATACGCGGGAATGGTAGGCCAGCCGCTGGCGCTTTGCAACGCGGGGGCGCGGCCCAGGGTTGACACGATCCGGAGGGCGTGAGAATGTCTGGCGAATGATCGACCAGGATCGGCGAGGATAGCCTGCGTCACCCGGCCCCGCAGACCGATTCCGGGGGCGTGCCAGCCAATGGCGCACCCCGCCCCGGCCCCGCGACCTCTCCGCGCTCCCGGCCGCCTAAAAGCCTGTCGCGTCGCACCGTGACAGGCTGAGCGCCGAGAGGAGCCTCCCGTATGTGGATCGTCCGCCTCGCGCTACGACGTCCCTACACGGTGGTCGTGCTCTGCATCGTCATCGTGGTGATGGGCGCCCTCGCCTTCTCCCGCATGGTGGTCGACATCTTCCCCGCCATCGACATCCCGGTCGTGATCTCCGTCTTCCAGTATCCCGGCCTCTCCGCGGAGGAGATGGAGAAGCGGGTCATCATCGTCAACGAGCGGGGCCAGTCGACGACGGTCAACGGGATCGAGCGGCTCGAGTCCCAGTCGATCGAGGGGATCGGCGTCCTCAAGACCTACTTTCAG
>QHRX01000288.1 GCA_003221455.1 Candidatus Rokuibacteriota bacterium | reverse complement strand
AGGGTCTTCGGCTTCTCCTCGGGCTTCGCCTCCGGCTGCTGCGCCGGCGCGGCGCTCGCGGTGAGCGCCACCAGTGCCGTCACGATCATTGCTCCCCAGACACGCGCCATGGTCGGCTCCTCTCAGGACGGGTCAAACCGCATGATCACCGTGCTCGCCCGTCCGGATCCGGACAGCGTCTTCGAGCCTGGAGACGAACACCTTACCGTCCCCGATGTTGCCGGTCTTCGCCGTGTCGCAGATCAGCGACACGACGGCGTCCACGCGGTGGTCGGCCACGACGACCTCGATCTTGATCTTTGGGACGAAGCCGATCGTGTACTCGCCGCCGCGATACATCTCCGTGTGCCCCTTCTGGCGGCCAAAGCCGCGGACCTCGGACACTGTCATGCCGACGATCCCGGCGTCGATCAGTGCCTCCTTGACCTCGTCGAGCTTGAACGGCTTAATTATGGCCTCGACCTTCTTCATCGCGCCCTCCGCGTGCGGCGCTGTGGCCCGCCTCACTGGATCCTCGGTATGCGCGGACGTCTCGACCTCCGGCCCGGGGAGATTGCGTAATAGGCCTGGCGCATGACGGCAGCGCCGCGATGAGTGTAGCGCACGGCTCCTCTCAGAAGTCGGTTCCTCTCAGCCTTTATCAGACGGCTTGGTCGCCATGCTCGCCGGTTCGGATGCGGACTGCGTCGTCGAGCCCTGAGACAAACACCTTGCCGTCCCCGATGGTGCCGGTCTTGGCCGTGTTGCAGATCACGGACACCACCGCGTCGACGCGATTGTCGGGGACGACCACCTCGACCTTGATCTTCGGGATGAAGTCGATGGTGTACTCGCCTCCCCGGTACATTTCCGTGTGGCCCTTCTGGCGGCCGAAGCCTCGGACCTCGGACACGGTCATGCCGACGAAACCGGCGCCGGCCAGTGCTTCCTTGACCTCATCTAGCTTGAACGGCTTGATGATGGCTTCGACCTTCTTCATCGCGTCCTCCGCGGGCCACGCGTTGGCCCGCCGTCATTCGGTCCAGGGTCGACGCGGGCCTTATAGGACCCGGCGAGTCCTATGACCCCCCGGGCTGCCCCCGGGAGCTGAACGATAGTACGTTTCCACGGCTGCAAGGGGCGTGCCGGTAGAGTGAGCGTTCTCCTTGAGCATTCTTGAGCATTCGCGGCCTTGCGCGTTGGAGATCGCTGGCCTGCGCCGACGCGCGGCTCTCCGCTCCCGTCGCCGCACGAGAATTTCACGCCGCTACGAGGCTGTCGTCCCACACGTCCTTCGGGCGGCGGTTCACTCGGTGAACCCGCTGTCACGTCAGACTCACGGTGCAATCCGATGCCGCGAAAGTAGGCATCTGCATATGGCGTGAGCACGGCGTCGATGGAGCGGGGGAGCGTGCGAAGGCGTCCGCACACACGGTCTGACGTGGGATTTTTGGGCAGCGTGGGCGCGCGGCCTAACTCCCGATTGGAGAACGATACGAGAAATTTTCTCCGGGCAAATGCCGCCACGTCGAGCGGAGACTCGGGACCGCTCGAATACCGTGCTTTGGGCAAACGGCTTGAGAATTGCTTAGCCCTCGGACAAAGGCTGAGCGACACACACGAGGAGGCGCAGACGGCGATGGGAGCGAACAGCAAACAGGGCTGGTGCATGTTCGGCCTGCTCATCGGGTTCATCCTGGTTGTGGGAGGCGGCGCGGGGATCTCCGAGGGCGCCTCGGGGCCGCTCGGTGTGCTCGCGGTCTTGGTCGGAATCGTGCTGGTGGTGGCGTCGTGCGTGGGCTTCTACGTGATCAAGCCACTGGAGCAGGAGCGAACAGCACCAGAGCAGAACCCGGTCGGGGCCACACCGCGGGAAGCTCGGGTCAAATAGGCGGCGGCAGCTAGGACGGGAGGACGCAATGAAACTTGCCGGTGTGATCGTGATTATCGGAGGGTGGCTGATCGCCACCGTCGTGGCGCTTCAGGTCGCGAGTCTTCGCGGCAAGCTGGCCCTGAACGTGATCGGGATCGCCGTGGTCCTTTACGGGCTCGTCGGTCTGCTGAACCGGGCCCACCTGAAGACGGCCATCTGGAAGGGCGGGCGCCCTCACTAGGCGGGCGCCCGAACGACCAATCGTGGAGGAGGGAGACCCTAGCCTCGTCGCCTTCCTCGCCCCGGCCGTCTGGGGTCAGGCGCCGGCTCCGAACGCCCCGTCCGCGGCGGCGCCGTCCGCGCCGGCCGTGGCGGTGCCGCTTACCGATCAGGATCTCAAGAAGGTCGCCGGACCGAAGCCGGAAGAGCTGGCCAAGGGTGATCCGGGCGGGACACTGACGGGCACCGTGAATGACGTCGTGGTCAGCGATTCCAAGAAGGGTCTTACCCTGTCGGACCTGGTGAACCAAGCGGGACAGAATCGGGTCGCGATCAACTTCGTCTGGACCCTCATCACCGGCTACCTCGTCATGTTCATGCAGGCTGGGTTCGCGCTCGTGGAGACGGGTCTCTGCCGAGCCAAGAACGCCTCTCACACCATGATGATGAACTTCATGGTCTACGGGGCCGGGATGCTAGCGTACTGGGTCATGGGATTCGCGCTCCAGATGGGGGGGTCGGCCGGCGTCGGGCTCGGCGGGGTCGCTCCGTTGAGCGGGGAGTTCACCGTCAACGTCCTCGGCAAGCCCTGGGGGCTCTTCGGGACGCACGGGTTCTTCCTCACCCAGGGTGGCTCTTACGACGTCGGGATCATGGTACTCTTCCTCTTCCAGATGGTCTTCATGGACACGGCCACGACGATCGTGACGGGCGCCGCCGCCGAGCGCTGGAAGTTCGCCGCGTTCATCGTGTCGACCCTCTTCCTGGGCGCCATCACCTACCCCCTCTACGGCAACTGGGCTTGGGGTGGCGGCTGGCTTTCTCAACTCGGGAAGAACTATGGCCTCGGCCACGGCTATTGCGACTTCGCGGGCTCAGGGGTGGTTCACGCGGTCGGCGGAATGACGGCCCTTGCCGTTGCGATGATCTTGGGGCCGAGGATCGGGAAGTACACTCGGGACGGGAAGGCCAACGCGATCCCCGGACACGACATCGTGCTGGTATTGACCGGCTGCTTCATCCTGGCCTTTGGCTGGTTCGGCTTCAACCCGGGGAGCACGCTCGCCGCCTCCGGCAACGGAGCGCTGCGGATCGGGTCCATTGCCGTCAGTACGATGCTGGCGGGGATGACAGGGTCTTTTGCCGCGATGCTCTACATGTGGATCCGCTTCGGCAAGCCGGACGCCTCGATGTCGGGCAACGGCCTGCTGGCCGGCCTGGTGGCCATCACCGCGCCGAGCGGCTTCGTCAATACGGTGGGCGCCTGCATCATCGGCTTCACCGCCGGCGTCCTCGTTTGCTTGAGCGTCGAGTTCGTCGAAAAGATTCTCAAGGTGGACGATCCCGTAGGGGCCATCTCGGTTCATGGCGCCTGTGGCTTGTGGGGCGTCCTCTCCGTCGGGCTCTTCGCCGACGGGACGAGCAACTACGGGGGGAGCTGGAATAATGTCGACGGCTCCGTGACCGGCCTCTTCTACGGCGATCCAGGGCAGTTCGTGGCGCAGTTCATGGGGGTGGCCACGCTCGTGGGCGTCGTCTTCACGTTGTCCTACGTCTTCAATACCCTCGTGGACGTGGTGGTGGGGCAACGGGTGAGCGCGCGGAGCGAGCTCCAGGGCCTCGACCTCCCCGAGATGGGGGCGCTCGGCTACCCGGAGTTTCAGCTGGTGACGACTCATCCGTCCCAGGCCGCGGCCGGGGTGTGACCACCCAGCCGTTCGGCGGTTCACGGAAAGGGGAGAGGCAACGATGACCGGCTCGCTCGTGTTCGGCTTGATCTGCGTCGCGGTTTTCGCGGTCCTGCAGACCTACAAGAAGGGGAAGAGCATCTTCGACTGACGGCGAGGGCGCCGGCGCGCCGCACCCGAAGCACAGGCCGGCGCGTGGAGAGACAGTGGGAATCGTGCCAGCACAGACGGACACGGTCGGCGAATGGCTGCGCGAGGGCAGGGCCGCCTTCGAGCGGGGGCGCATCTCCGACGCGATCGGCTGCTTCCGGCGCGCGGTCGATGCCGGCGCCGGAGCACCCGCGGCGTACCTCCACCTGGGCATCGCGTTGGTGAGGGACGCCCGGGTCTACGAGGCGATCGACGCGTTCGAGGCGGGACTCGCCCTGTCGCCCGATGATTTCATGCTCAATCTCACGCTCGCCGACCTCTATTTCCGGCTCTCCGTGCCCGACAAGGGTCACCGGCACCTGCAAGTCGCACGGGACCGCGCCTTGACACCGGGGGAGCGTCAGATGATTCTGGCGCTCCTGGGCCAGGAAGCCGAGCGAGAGAAACGGCGAATCGATCGCCCTACCTTTGAGAGACCGTAGGGCGTGGACTATCTCCCGGTGACGTTCTCGCGCACCCTGCAGCTCGCCCTCGGCGCCGCCGCGATCGTGTGTCTGGTGGTCGTCTACTCTTTTGGAGCCCCTCCGTTACCGGTTCTGCTGGGCGCGCTGGCGGCGATCCTCTGGATTACGGGCAAGGCGGCCTGGAGGCGGGCAAAGGACAGAGCGGCGGGACGCCGTCGAACCTAGTGTCCGCGGCGAGCCCGCCCCTGGCCCTGGCGCTCTACTGGGCACTGCCCTTCGTCGCGATGCTCCT
>QHRX01000287.1 GCA_003221455.1 Candidatus Rokuibacteriota bacterium | reverse complement strand
CTCCGACGGTTCGCCGCCTATGTCGAGCGGCACTGGGGCCTGCGCGGCCGGCTTCCGGCGTTGCGGGACAGCCGGCGCCAGCCCCAGATCTCGGCGGCGCGGATGTGGCTGTGCGTGTTTGCCGTGTTCGTCGTCCGGCTGCGGAGCTTCCGCGCCCTCGAGCAGGCGCTGCGCCGGCTGCCCGGGTGGCGGGCCTGGCTGGGGCCGGGGCGGCTGCCGAGCGCCGACACCCTCGGGCGGGCCCTGGCCGGGACGGCCCTGCCGGCCCTGCGGGCGCTGGTCCTGACGCGGTGAATCACTCCTGCTCACTCACTCGTCTGGCGGTGGGCGCACGAATCCCCGCATGAATAGCGATTCGTCGTTTGGCGCGGAAATCTGACGGAACATCCACGATGCTCCAGGCACGAGTAGGAGTCAGACCGCGCGATGGGGCAAGCACCGCTCCGGCACAGACGGGCCCTCGACGCGCCGACGCGTCTGGTTCCCGGGCGACGTCGCGCGCGAGGTGCCCCGCCCGTGGAGTGTCGGCCGTCCCCCCGGCGCGTCGAGCGCCCGTCCCCGCTAGGCCCGCACCACCGCGCCCACGCTGCGTCGCGGCGCCGGCGGCGCGGGCGTCGTCGTGTATCCGCACCGAAAGCCGAACACACTCTGGAATCGATCGTCGCCCACCATGCGCGCGAGGTCCGGGGCCGCCTCGCCCGAGCGGCCCAGGACGCGGTCGCGCTCGGCGAGTTCCATGAGTTGGTTGAGCGGCTGCATCGCGAGGCCGTCGCTAATCGCCTCGAGGTGAAGGCGCTGCCAGAGTCGTCCGGCCTCGAGGCGCTGGACGACGTCGGCCGGGTTCCGGACCGCGATGAGGCCGAACATCGACGCCGTGCGGCAGTGGCGGTCGCGGGTGGCGGCGAGCCACGCCCGGCCCGGATCGCCGATCACGCGCGCCGGTAGGATCAGCGCGAGGCGCAGGATCCGCTCCGGGAGGCCCGCTGCGAGCGTGGTCACCCCATCGCGGTGCCGATTGACGTCGGCGAGGGCGTGCCGAAACCAGCGGTGGCTGTCCCGGCTCAGCTCGGCATCCGCGACGAACTGCTCGGTGGCGCGAACCGTCGCCTCCGCGAAGAGCCGGCCCTCGGCACTGCCCGCGTCGAGCAGGACCAGCCGAGTATGGGCGCTGGTGACTTGGGCGCCCAGGGCGTCGAGCGCCGCCCGCGGCAGCGGACGGGTGCGGTCGTACGCGGCCCGGCTCGTGTGGCGCTCAGGAATGGCGCGAAAGTGGGCGCCGGCCTCCGGGGGGCCGTCGGTCACGTCGACGCGGGCGACGAGCGCGTCCCGCGCGGGATCGGGCCGCAGCGCCACGTGCGGCCGGTACCCGAGACCGCGCGCCGCCACCGCGATGTTTTCGAGCGCGCACCCGAGTCCGAGATGCATCTCCCGGCGGAAGGGATCGATCGTGCCGAGATGGCGGGAGGGGTCGGCGAAGAGCTCGACGTGCCGCTCGCCGACGCGGAACAGCCAGGGTTGGGAATTGTGCGGATTGCTCGCGAGGATCGCGGCGGCGACGAGGCCGAGCGAGCCCTGGTGACGGCCGCGGCGCCAGTCGCGCCAGGGCTCGAACGCCGGCCCCGCGTAGAGGTTCCCGAACACGCCCTGCGCCCACGCCCGCCCGCCCAGCCCGCCGGCGGCCAGGACGATCGCGCCTCCGGCGGCACGGCCGGAAGTCCGGAGGAAGCCTCGACGGCTGAGCGTCCCCGCGAGGGGAGTCATCCGGTCACGTCACCTCTGCCCGTGGTGAGCTTGAGACCGCGCGTGAGTTCGGGTCACCCCGCGCCTGGTGCGGAGTCCCCGGACTGGCGAATCGTCTCGGCCGGCTGCCGGCGTGCCGCCGCCTACCCGGGTCGGCTCTCGGCCGAGGCGGCCGCCGCCTGCTCGAAGGCGAGGCCCTTGCGGAGAATGTCGCGCAGCTGGCGCTGATCACGGGCGGAGAGCGCCAGCATCCACCCCGCGGGCTCGCTGAAGCGCGCCACCAGCCGGTCGCGAAGGACGGCGCCCTCGCGCGTCAGCAACACCATCTTGATGCGCCGGTCGTCCATCGCCGCGCGACGTCTCACCAGACCGCGCGCCTCCAGCTTGTCGACGATGCCCGTGAGGTTCGACGGCTCGCAGGCCGCCGTCTGCGCCACCTCGCTCATCGTCGAGGGGCGCCTCACGTCCATGTGGAGGAGCGTCTTGGCTTGGATGGGCGAGAGGCCGCAGTCGGCCGACGCGCTCCGGAACCAACCGGTCCGCCGCATCATCAGGTCGAAGAAGGCCCGCGACAGCTGGTGGGCGACCTGCGTCGACGGCGCGAGGGGGCGAACCGACCGAGAGGGCGAACTCCGCATGACGGGAATCTACCAGACGTCTTGATAGTTATCAAGGATAATTATTTTATTTGACAATCTTCAGTGTGGACGGC
>QHRX01000149.1 GCA_003221455.1 Candidatus Rokuibacteriota bacterium | reverse complement strand
GCGCGAGATGGTGACGACGACGCTCACCCGAATGGCCCGCGGGGGCGTGTACGACCAGCTGGGCGGCGGCTTTCACCGGTATTCCGTAGACGGTCGCTGGCTCGTCCCACACTTCGAGAAGATGCTGTACGACCAGGGGCAGCTCGCCAGCCTCTACCTGCACGCCTACCAGGCCTTCGGCGAGGACGAGTACCGGCGCGTCGCCGAGGAGACGCTCGATTACCTGCTGCGCGAGATGACGGATCCACGCGGTGGCTTCTACGCCGCGCAGGACGCGGACTCGGAGGGCGAGGAGGGGAAGTTCTTCCTCTGGACCGCCGACGAGCTCGGGAGGCTCCTCGGGTCCGGCACCCCCGCCATCGACTACTGGGGCGTCGACGGGGGCCCCAACTTCGAGGGCCGGAACATCCTGTACGTCGCGGGCGAGCCGGATCCCCGCCGGATCGCGGGCGCGCGCGCGACCTTGCTAGCGGCGCGCGCGCGGCGTGTCCCTCCGGGGCGTGACGAGAAGGTGCTCGCGGGCTGGAACGCGCTCGCGTGCCGCGCCTTCGCGGAGGCGGGGCGGGTGCTCGGCCGGCCTGACTACGTCACGGCCGCCGTCCGGAACGCCGAGTTTGTCCTGAGCGCGATGCAGCGGGACGGCTGGCTCCTCCGCTGCTGGGCCGGGGGACAGGCGAAGCTCAAGGGGTACCTCGAGGACTATGCGCTCGTGGCCCTCGCCCTCCTCGACGTTTACGAGGCCACGTTCGACCGGCGCTGGCTCGACGAGTCCCGCCGGCTCGTCGGCGAGATCCTCCGGCTCTTCTGGGACGACGCGGCGGACGGTTTCTACGACGCGAGCCCGGGCCACGAGCCGCTCGTGGTGCGGCCGCGGAACCTCTTCGACAACGCCGTGCCTTCCGGCAGCTCGGCGGCGGTCGAGGCGCTCCTCCGGCTCGCGGTCTTCACGGGCGAGGCGCGCTACGAGGCGGTGGCGGCGCGGGCGCTGCGCGCGATGGCGGAGTTGCTGGCCCGCCATCCCTCGGGCTTCGGGCGCTTCCTCGCCGCGCTGGACTTCCACCTCGGCCCCGTCGTCGAGGTCGCGCTGATCGCCCCCGAGGCGGGCGACGGCGTGGGGCCGCTCGCCGCCGAGGTCTTCAAACGCTACCTGCCGAACCGGGCGGTCGTGGGGTCCCGGGCCGGTGACGTCGCCGCGGCGGCGGGGATCCCGCTCCTCGAGAACCGGGGGACGGTCGGGGGCGTCGCGACGGCATACGTGTGCCGGAAATTTGCCTGCGACGCGCCCACCACGAGCCCGGAGGAACTCGCGCGGCAGCTCTCGGAAGGGGTATAATCCAGCTGGTGTCGCTGGGGGAGGAGACCTGAGAACCGGGTGCGGCCCGGGACCCCTCGAACCTGATCTGGATAATTCCAGCGAAGGGAACGCGACGCGACGAAGACCGCACCTGCGGTCTTTTTTGTTTGCGCGGATGACGCGATGCAGATCACGGTGAACGGTCAGGCGATGGACGTCGAGGAGGGCCTGAGCCTCGAGGCTCTACTCGCGCGGCTGGGCGTCCGACGCGAGTTCACGGCGGTTGCGGTGAACCGCGAGATCGCGCCCAGGTCCGCCTACCCCCTGACGCGGCTTCGCGACGGTGACCGGCTCGAGATCGTGCACCCGATGGGCGGAGGCTAGCCATGGACAATCCACTGGTGCTCGGGGGGCGGGAATTCAGGTCGCGATTGATCGTCGGGACCGGCAAGTATTCGTCCAACGAGATCATGCGGGACGCCATTGAGGCGTCGGGCGCCGAGATCGTCACGGTCGCGGTCCGGCGCGTGAGTCTCCCCGGGTCGGGCCAGTCGATCCTCGACGTCGTCGACCCCAAGCGCTACACCCTGCTGCCGAACACGGCGGGTTGCTACACCGCCGACGAGGCGGTCCGCACCGCGTACCTCGCGCGAGAGGCCGGCCTTGGCGACCTCGTGAAGCTCGAGGTCATCGGCGACACGCGCACGCTCTTCCCCGACGTCCAGGGGCTGCTCGAGGCGACGAAGACGCTGGCGCGCGAGGGCTTCACCGTGCTGCCCTACGCGAACGACGACCCCGTGCTCGCGCGGCGGCTCCAGGATGCGGGCGCGGCGGCGGTGATGCCGCTCGGCGCGCCGATCGGCTCGGGGCTCGGCATCCGGAACCCGTACAACATCAAGATCATCCTTGAGGGCGTCACCGTCCCCGTCATCGTCGACGCCGGCGTGGGCACAGCCTCCGACGCCGCCGTCGCGATGGAGCTCGGCTGCGACGGCGTGCTCATGAACACGGCCATCGCCGGCTCCAAGGACCCGGTGGCGATGGCCACCGCGATGCGGCTCGCCGTCGAGGCGGGCCGGCTCGCGTTCAAGGCGGGCCGGATCCCGAAGAAGCTCTACGCCACGGCGTCCTCGCCCCTCGAGGGTGTGCCCGATTGGGCGCCCTGAGCCTCTGCCTCGTCACCGACCGCGATGCGACCCGCGGCCGCGACCTGGTCGCGGTGGTCGCCGAGTGCGTCGAGGCCGGCCTCCGCCTGGTCCAGGTGCGGGAGAAGGATCTGTCCGCCGCCGCGCTCCTGGCGCTCTGCCGGCCGATCCGGGAGCTCACGCGGCGGGCCGGCGCACGCCTCTTCGTCAACAGCAACGTCGAGGTGGCTCTCGAGGTCGGCGCCGACGGGATCCACCGCCCGCAGGCGCTCGTGATCGTGGCCGAGGACGCGCCCGGCCTGAGCGTCGCGGTGTCCGTGCACAGGCCGGAGGAGGCGATCGACGCCCAGAAGGACGGCGCTGAGTTCGTGCTGTTCGGCCCCGTCTACGACACCCCCCGCAAGCGTGCGTTCGGCCCGCCCCAGGGGGTCCTGCGGCTCGCCGAGGTCGTGCGCGCGGTGAGCATCCCCGTCTTCGCGATCGGCGGCGTCACGCCCGAGCGCGTGGGCGAGGTGCGGGCCACGGGCGCGGCCGGCGTCGCGGTGATCTCGGCGATTCTCTCGGCCGACTCGCCGGCCCACGCCACGCGGCGCTTCCTGGAGGCGCTCGGGTGAGGGTGCTCATCGTCGGCGGCGGGATCATCGGTTGCGCCACCGCCGAAGCGCTGGCTCGTGCCAGCGCCGAGGTGATCCTCTACGAGCGGGGTGCCCCGGGTGGCGAGGCGTCCAGCGCCGCCGCCGGCCTGCTCACCGCGTTCGGGGCCGGGCCGCGCACCCAGTTCCAGGACCTGGCGATTGCGAGCTGGCGGCTCTACCCCACCGTCGCGGCCGACCTCCGGGAGCGGACCGGCATCGACGTCGAGCTCGTCCGGCGGGGCACCCTCTACCCGTTTCTCGACGCCGGCGAGATCTCCGAGATGACGGTGCCGGAGCCGCTCGCGACCGAGTTCGGCGCGCAGCTGCTCGACGAAGAGCAGGTGCGGCGACAGGAGCCCGCGCTGTCTCCGAAGGTGCGGGGCGCGCTCTTCGTGGCCGGCGACCACTGGGTCAATAGCCAGCGGCTCGTCACGGCGTATGCGCAGGCGGCGGCCCTGGCGGGGGTGGAGATGCGGACGGGGCGGAGCGTGGCGCGGATCCTCGTCGCCGACGGGCGCGCCCGCGGCGTCGTCGCCGACGGTGAGGAAGTGGCCGGCGACGCGGTCCTGATCGCGGCGGGCGCGTGGTCGGGCGAACTCGTCGCGTCGTTTGGCGCCGCGCTCCCGGTGGGACCGGCCCGCGGTCAGATGGTAGCCCTCTCCCACGTGCCCCCCGTCCTCATGCACTGCGTCCACGCCGACGACGTGTACCTGGTGCCGCGTCCGTCGGGCGAGCTGCTGGTGGGGGCGACGGTCGAGCACGTCGGCTTCAGGCGGGAAGTCACCGCGCGCGGCGTCGGCGAGCTGCTGGCCGCCGCGGTCGACATCGTGCCGGCGCTCGGGGACCGCGCGCTCGCCCGCACCTGGTACGGCTTCCGACCGTGGGCGCCCGACGGCCTGCCGATCCTCGGGCCCTGGCCGGGCGTGTCGGGGCTCTTCGTCGCGACCGCACACTTCAGGAGCGGCATCATGCTGGCCCCGATCACCGCCCGGCTGATGGCCCAGTGGATCCTCGAGGGCGTGCCGTCGATCGCGGTGACCGACTTCCTCCCCGACCGGTACGTCGCGGCCGGCCGCGGTTGAGTCTATACTGCCGTCAGGTACCAGCGGAAAGGAGTCTCATCATGTTCGGATCGCAGGATCTGTTCGTGTTGCTCGCGATCGGCGTGTTCTTCTTCGGGGCCAAGCGGCTGCCGGAGCTCTCCCGCTCGCTCGGCCAGGCGCTCAGCGAGTTCAAGAAGGGGGTCTCCAGCGGGACGCCGGACGCGGCCGCCCCCGAGGCCAAGCCCGAGACGACTCCGCCGCCCGCCAAGGACGCCGGGCGGGACGGGGGCTAGCGGCTGGGACGGCAGGTCTGTGGGCGTGAGGGGCATGGGAGGACGGGCCGCGGGGCCGCCGGGCAGCGCCGTCGCCCTGCGGCCGTGGTCTACACGCCTCCGATGACCATCGCGGCGTCCGCACTCACCCAGCAGTGGGAGGTCCAGGGGTTCGCCGCTCCCCTTGCCGTCCTCTCCGAGGACGAGGTGCGGCACTACCGGGAAGAGTTCGACCGGCTCGAGGCCCGCGAGGGGCGCGATCGTGCCGAGATCAAGCTGATCGACCGGCACTTCGACCTCGAATTCGTCTGGCGTCTCGCCCACCATCCCCGGGTGCTCGACGCCGTCGAGGCGGCGATCGGCCCGAACATCCTGCTGCTGGCGTCCCACTTCTTCTGCAAGTATCCGGCGGTCGGCGCCGAGGGACGGGGCGAGCGCTTCGTCGCGTGGCACCAGGATGTGACCTACTGGGGGCTCGAGCCGCCGCTCGCCGTGAGTGGCTGGATCGCGATCGACGATTCGGACGTCGAGAACGGTTGCCTGCGGGTCGTCCGGGGCTCGCACCGGAACGGGCTCCTCTCGCACGGTCGGGCGGAGCGGGAGGGCAACCTCCTGAGCGTCAATCAGGCGATTCCCCCCGAGCTGGTCGACCTGGGCAAGGCCGTCGACGTCTGTCTCCGGGCCGGCCAGATGTCGCTCCACCACGGCCTGCTCGTCCATGGCAGCAATCCCAACCGGTCGTCCCGGCGGCGGTGCGGTCTCTCGATTCGCTATATCCCGCCCGATGTCCGGCAGGTCACTCCGAACTCGCTCGGCTCGTTCTGGAGGGCGGTGCTCGTGCGCGGCGAGAATCGCTCCCGCCACTTCCCGCCGCCCGCGCTCCCGCCGCGGGCGTAGAATCGGGGCCGGATGTACGGCACGGGCTCCACCGAGTTTCCCAAACGCGTCGTCTGCCTGACCGCGGAGACCGTCGAGATCGCGTATCGCGTCGGCGCGGGCGAGCGGGTGGTCGGCGTACCGGGTACGGCGCGCTGGCCGCCGGAGGCCCGCGAGAAGCCGAAGGTCGGCGGATTCACGACGTTCAGGCTCGACAAGATTCTCGCGCTCCAGCCGGATCTGGTCCTCGCGTTCTCCGACCTCCAGGCCGACGTCGTGCGGGACCTAGTCCGCGCCGGGGTGACCGTCCTCTGCACGAACCAGCGCTCGCTCGACGACATCTTCCGGTCGATCCTCCTGATCGGCGGCACCCTCGGGCGGGAGAGTGAGGCGCGCGCCACCGTCCAGGACATGCGGGACGAGCTCAGGCAGATCCGCGAGTTCTCGGGCGTGTGGCCGAGCCGACCCCGGGTGTACTTCGAGGAATGGTACGACCCGTTGATCGCCGGGATCCGGTGGGTATCCGAGATCATCGAGGCCGCCGGCGGTCGGGACGTGTTCGCAGAGCTGCGCGAACACGCGCCGGCGTCCGGCCGTGTCGTCGAGGCCGACGAGGTGATCCGCCGCGATCCGGAGATCATCCTCGTCTCGTGGTGCGGCAAGAAGGCGGACCTCGACTCGATCCGCGCCCGGCCGGGCTGGGAGGCGATCGCGGCCGTTCGCGCCGACCGGATTTACGAGGTCGACGGCGCGACGATCCTCTCGCCGGGCCCGTCGGTGCTGGCGGGGCTCCGGCAGGTGCACGAGATCATCCAGGAGTGCCTCACGTAGGTTCTGAGCGAGCGGGGCCAAGTATCCGTGGAGAAAGGGGATCTGTTTCCGCGACGCGGCGACCAGAAAAAAGGAGGAGCCCTCCAGACCGCGATGCTAGGATTGGAGCCCTCGTAAAGGAGACCGATGCTTCCTGAGCGCTTCTTTTCGGACCGCTTCGCGCTTTCGCCTTCGCTGCTCGACCGAGTCCTCGGGACCGCGCTGCGCGGGCGCGTCGACGACGCCGACATCTATCTCGAGTACCGGGTCAACGAGGAGCTGCTGCTCGAGGAGGGCGCGGTCAAGAAGGCCTCGCGACACGTGAGCCAGGGGGCCGGGGTGCGCGCCCAGAGCCAGACGCGCACGGGGTACGCGCACACCGACGAGATCTCCCTCCCGAACCTCGAGGAGGCTGCCCGCTCGGCGCGGGCGATCGCCGACCGGGCGGCGGCCTCGGGCAGCGTCGCCGTCGCGCCCGGCCGGCCGTCGCGCGACCTCTATGCGCTCGACGTGCCCCCGATTGCGGCCGATCTGACGGCCAAGCTCGACCTGCTGCGGCGCGTCGATGCCGAGGCGCGCGCGGCGGACCCGCGGGTCTCGCAGGTGATCGCCACGCTCGCGAGCGAAGAGGTCATCCTGTATATCGCGACCGCGGCGGGCTGGACCGCGGGCGACGTGCGCCCGCTCACCCGACTCAACGTGACGGTGATCGCGGAGGAGGGCGGCACGCGCGAGCTGGGCACCTACGGCGGCGGCGGGCGCGTGCCCTTCGACTACTTCCTGGACGCGGACCGGTGGCGGCGCTTCACGGGCGAGGCCGTGCGGCAGGCTGTGCTGAAGCTCCGGGCCGTCGGCGCGCCGGCGGGGACGATGACGGTCGTGCTCGGTCCGGGCTGGCCGGGCATCCTCCTCCACGAAGCGGTGGGGCACGGGCTCGAGGGCGACTTCAACCGCAAGGGCGTGTCCGCGTTCAGCGGGCGGCTCGGGCAGAAGGTCGCGTCGGAACTGGTCAGCGTGGTCGATGACGGCACCCTCCCGAACCGGCGCGGCTCCCTCAACATCGACGACGAGGGCACGCCGACCGGCCGCAACGTGCTCATCGAGCAGGGCGTCCTCTGCGGCTACATGCAGGACCGGCTGAACGCGCGCCTGATGGGAATGTCCGCCACCGGCAACGGGCGCCGCGAGTCGTTCGCGTACCCGCCGATGCCGCGCATGACCAATACCTTCATGATGGCCGGCCAGGACGCGCCGGAGGACATCATTCGCTCGGTGAAGCGCGGCCTCTACGCCGTCGCCTTCGGGGGCGGCCAGGTCGACATCACGAGCGGCAAGTTCGTCTTCTCGGCGAGCGAGGCGTACCTGGTCGAGGACGGCCGGATCGGCGCACCCGTCAAGGGCGCGACGCTGATCGGGAGCGGGCCGGAAGTGCTCACGCGCGTGAGCCGGGTGGGGCACGACCTGAAGCTCGACGAAGGCATCGGGACCTGCGGCAAGGACGGCCAGTCGGTCCCCGTCGGAGTGGGACTCCCCACCGTCCGCATCGACGGCGTCACGGTCGGAGGCACGCAGCTGTGACGGCGCGGCGCGCCGGAGGCGAGCCCGCCCGACCCGCGGCGCCGCGACGGGGGCGCGTCGCGGGCCGCGCGGCGGGCCCGGTCTCGATACCCCGAGCGGAGAGGCCGTAGGCATGGGCGCCGACCTGCTGCTGGACGTCTTGAAGCGCGCGGGGGCGAAGGGCGCCCGGGAGGCGGACGGCTATCTCGTCGAGGAGCGCAGCTTCTCGGCGGTGGTGCGGCTCGGCCAGGTCGAGACGGTGACCCATTCGCAGGATCAGCGGCTGTCCCTCCGCGTCTTCGTCGGCCGCGCGACGGCGGCGGCGTCGACGTCGGACCTCTCGCGGGAGTCGCTCGAGCGGCTGATCGACGATGCCACCTCGCTCGCGCGGGTCACCGCGGAGGACCCGCTGGCCGGCCTGCCCGACCCCGCCACGCTGATCGGCACCGTGCCCGACCTCGATCTGGTCGACCGGCGCGGCCACGACCAGACCCCGGAGGAGAAGATCGCCATCGCCCGTCGCGCCGAGGAAGCCGCGCTCGCCGTCGACCCGCGGATCACGAACTCGGAGGGGGCGGAATTCGTCGACCGCCGGTCGACCTACACGTACGCGACCTCCCACGGGTTCTCGGCCTCGTACGAGGCGTCCACGTTCGCCCTCACGGCCACGCCGGTCGCCTCCGCGAACGGCGAGATGCAGCGGGACACGTGGTACTCGACGGCCCGGAAGCGCGCGCGGCTCGACTCGCCCGACGAGGTGGGTCGCACCGCGGCGCACCGGGCGCTCCGACGTCTCGGCGCCCGACAGGTCAAGACGGCCGAGGTGCCGGTCGTCTTCGACCCCGAGACGGCGGCGAGCCTCGTCGGCGCGGTCGCGAGCGCGGCGTCCGGGCCCGCCCTCTACCGGGGAAGCTCGTTTCTGCTGAACCGGCTCGGCCAGCGGGTCGCGTCCCCGATGGTGACGATCGTCGACGACGGCACGCGTCCGGGCGGCCTCGGCTCGAAGCCGTTCGACGGCGAGGGCCTGTCGGTGGAGCGCCGCACGGTCGTGGGCGCGGGCACGCTCGACTCGTACCTGCTCGACACGTACAGCGCCCGCAAGCTCGGCCTCGCCTCGACCCACCACGCGTCGCGCACCGGCAGCGGAGTGGGGGTGGCCACGACCAACCTCGCGCTCCGGCCCGGGGACGCGTCGCCGGCCGAGCTGATCCGCTCGGTACGGAGCGGTTTCTACGTCACCGAGCTGATCGGCTTCGGAGTGAGCTTCGTGACCGGGGACTACTCGCGGGGCGCAGTCGGTTCGTGGATCGAGAACGGCGAGCTCGCGTACCCGGTGGAAGAGGTGACGATCGCCGGCAACCTGCTCGAGATGCTCGACCGGGTCGACGGGGTCGGCAACGATCTGGTCCTGCGCGACGTCACGTCGTCCCCGACGGTGAAGGTCGCCCGGATGGTGGTGGCGGGGCACTGAGCGGGAGCGAGGAGCGGCGTCAATGATCATCGATACGCACTGCCACCTGCACGACCCCGTGTTCGCCGACATCCGCGAAACGCTCTCGACGCTCGCCGCCGCCGTCTCCGTGCCCAAGGCGATCTGGGCGTGCGCGGGCCTCCACCCGGAGTGGACCCAGCTCGGCGGCTTCGACCTGGAGCAGGTCGAGGCCCAGATCCGTGCGCGGCACTCGCGGCTGGTGGCGCTGGGTGAGGTGGGCCTGCCGTGGTACTCGCTCCAGGACGCCCCCGACGCCGCGAGCCGGATGGTGGACGGCAAGGCGCGGCTCGAGCGCCTGCTCGCGCTCGCCTCTCGGTACGATCTGCCGGTGGTGCTGCACGCGCCCCACGGCGCCGCGGTCATGGCCCTCGACGCGCTCCGGCGCCGGCGGATCGAGCGTGCGGTGTTCCACTGGCACAAGGCCCCGGCCGAGGTGACGCGGCGGATCGTCGAGGCCGGCTATTTCGTCTCGGTGACGCCCGACCTCGTCTACCAGGAGCGTGACCGGGAGATGGTCGAGTCGGTGCCGCTCGGCTCGCTGCTCGTGGAGAGCGACGGGCCGTGGCGATACGGTCGCGAGTTCGAGGGCATCGAGAGCGGTCCCTGGTTCGCGTCCCGGGTGGCCGAAGAGGTCGCGAAGATCAAGCAGGTGCCGGTGGACGAGGTCATGTTCCGGCTCTCGAGCAACGCCTGCCAGCTCTTCGATCTCGTCTGGGTGTGACCCGGGCGGTGTCCGCGCGTTCGGCCGCCGGGGGGTGCGCCGGCGACCGCCGGGGCCGTTCCGGCGCCGCGGGACGACCGCCCGGGAACGCGCGCGGACCGAGAGGCCGTGGAACGGATCGGTGACCTCCTGCTGGACCGCGCGCTCCCGTCCGCGCGAACGCGCTCGGCGTCGCTGCTCTTCGTCCACGGCATGTGGGGCGGGAGCTGGCTCTTCGAGCGACCGCTCGCCCTCGCCGCCGCGGCCGGCTGGGAGGCGTGGGCGATCAACCTCCGCGGCCACCACGGGAGCCGGCCGGTCGCCGACCTCGGGCGCGTGCGGCTGGCCGACTATGTGCAGGACGTCACGGACGCGCTCCAGAAGATCAGGCCCGCCATCGTGATCGGGTACTCGATGGGCGGGCTGCTGGCGCAGATCGTCGCGGCGCGCCCAGAGGTCCGCGCGGCGGTGTTCATGGTGAGCGCGGCGCCACGGGGGATCGTCGCGCTACGCTGGCCGGTCGTCCGGCGCCTGGGGCGGTACGCGGGCGCGCTCCTCCGGAGCCAAGCCTTCCGGCTCGACGACGCGGACACCGTCGAGCTCATGCTGAACCGGCTGAGTCCCGACCAGCGGGCGGCGCTCCTCGAACGGCAGCGGCTCACCCTGGAGTCGGGCCGCGTCGCCCGCGAGCTTGCCCTGGCGCCGCCCGCCGTCGACGCCGCGCGCGTCCGCTGCCCGACGCTCGTCGTGGGCGCGTCGGACGATCGGATCACACCCGCCGCGGTGCAGCGCAAGATCGCGCGGAAGTATGGGTCCCAGTACCTCGAAGCCGCCGGCCACGGCCATATGTGGATCGTCGAGGACGGCGGTGAGGCGACGTTCGCGCAGGCCCTCGGCTGGATGGAGCGGGCGATGCGGTGACGCGCGGCCCTCGGCTGATCGGCCCGCGCGGCCGGTCGCGCGCGTGTTCCGCGTCGACGCGGCCGCTCCGGGGTGCCGCGCGTGGCACCAGGTCTCGACGGACGGCGCGCACCTCTCTGATGAGTGTTGGTCGCTCGCCCTGGGGCACGGGCGCGCCCGGTCCTCGCCCGCCGCCGCTCCGCGGAGGCCGCGCGGAGCCGATCGTCGGGGACGGGCGGGCCGGCCCGGGAGAGGGCTGGGCTATAATCGCGCGCATGGCCTCGCCCCCCGGCCTCCTGCTCACGGGCGGAACCGTCCTCGACCCGGGAGCAGGGCTCAGCGGGGTGATGGACGTCCGCCTCCGCGCCGGACGGGTGACCGCCGTCGGTCCCGGGCTGCCCGTCGACGGCGAGCGGACGATCGACCTCCGGGGCCGGTACGTGGTGCCGGGGCTGATCGACCTGCACGCCCACTGCTTCATCGGCGCCTCGGACCTGGGCGCCCGCACGGACGCCGTGTGCGCGAGTACCGGCGTGACCACCCTCGTCGACGGCGGGAGCGCGGGCGCCGGCCTCTTCGAGGGGCTCCGGGAGTTCGTCGTTAGCCGCGCGCGCACGCGCATCCTCGCCTTCGTCAACATCTCGGCGATCGGGCTCGCGTACCTCGACATCGGAGAGCTCAACCACCTGCCGTACGCCGACCCCGACCGGGCGGCGGCGGTCGCCCGCGAGCACCGCGACATCGTCGTCGGCATCAAGGTACGCAGTCAGGCGGAGGTGGTCGGGGCGGCGGGCGTCGAGCCGGTCCGTCGCGCGGTGAAGGCCGCGGACGCGACGGGCGGGCGGGTGATGGTCCACGTCACCAACCCACCGGTCGCGCTCGAGGAGGTCGTCGCGCTGCTCCGGCCCGGCGACATCGTGACGCACTTCCTGAACGGTCGCGGCGACGGCATCCTGGACCCGGGTGGGCGGGTCAAGGGCGCGATCCGGGCCGCGCGCGAGCGCGGCGTGCTCTTCGACGTCGGACACGGGCGGAATCACGTGAACTTCACCGTGGCCCGGGCGGCGCTCGGGGGCGGGTTCCCCCCGGACACGATCTCGTCGGACCTGACGAGCGGGGGTCGGGCGGGGTGCGTGAAGGACCTGCCGACCACGCTGTCGAAGTTCCTGAACCTCGGCATGTCGCTCGAGGCCGTGATCCGCGCGGCGACGGCCACGCCGGCGGCGGCGATCGGTCGCGCCGGGGAGCTCGGCACGCTGAGGCCGGGGGCCGTCGCCGACGTCGCCGTCTTCGAGCTCGAGGAGGGCCGCTTCGACTTCGAGGACGCCGACCGGCAGCACCTCACGGGGAGCCGGCGCCTCCGGCCGGCGATGACGATCAAGGACGGGGAGGTGTGGTGGGACGCGGGAGGGGGGCCCGGGTGAGGGCCGCCGTGATCGAGCGGCACGGGGGTCCCGAGGTCATCGAGCTCCGGGAGTGGCCAGATCCCAGGCCGGCGCCCGGCGAGATCCTCGTCCGCGTGCGGGCCTGCGCGCTCAACCGTCGGGATATCTGGGTACGCCGTGGCCTGCGCGAGCAACGGCTGCCGCACATCCTCGGCACGGACGTCGCGGGCGAGGTCGCGTCGAGCCCGGGCGCGCGGGGTGACTTGGCGGTCGGCACGCGGGTGGTGCTCAAGCCGACGCTGACCTGCGACCGCTGCGAGTTCTGTGCGGCCGGCCGGGACAACGCGTGCGTCGCGATCCGCATGCTCGGGGGCGCGGTCGACGGCGGCTACGCCGAGCTGATCAGCGTGCCGCGCGCGAACGTGTTCCCGATCCCGGCCCCGCTCTCCTTCGTCGAGGCCGCCGCCGTCCCCGTCGTGTTCCTCACCGCCTGGCACATGCTGGTCACCCGCGCCACCCTCCGGCCGGGCGAGACGGTGCTCGTCGTCGCCGGCGCGAGCGGGGTGGGAAGCGCGGCCATCCAGGTCGCGCGCGCCCACGGCGCCCGGGTGGTCGCGACCGCCGGCAGCGTCGCCAAGCGCGAGCGGACCCGCGCCCTCGGCGCCGAGCACGCGATTGACCACCATAAGGAGAGCATCGCTGACGAGGTGCGACGACTCACCGGCGGCCGGGGCGCGGACGTCGTCGTCGACCACGTCGGCGCCGCGACCTGGG
>QHRX01000291.1 GCA_003221455.1 Candidatus Rokuibacteriota bacterium | reverse complement strand
CACCGCGGGTCGGCGAGATCGCGCACCGAGGACGGCGCGTTCCCCGGCTTTACCTGCTGCGTGTTGTACACGATGACCCGCGCGCGGGCGGCGAAGCCGGTCCAGTAGCCCTCGGGATCGCGGTAGCGCTTGGGGATGTCGCGGCTGCCGGGCGACTCGTACGGCTGGAGGAGCCCCTCCCCCTTGAGCATGACGGCGCGGAGGGGCTCGTTGCCCCAGAACACGTCGGCCTGGGGACGGTCGCGCTCCGCCACGACGCGGAGCGCAACGCCCGTGCTCTTCGTCTCCTCCGTGTCGTAGACCGCGCGCACCGCGATCCCGCTCGACTTCTCGAAGTCCTTGAGGATCGGCTCCGAGAAGACCTGGTCCTCGGAAGTGTAGACGACGACCTGCGGGGCGGAGCCCGTGCCGCACGCCCCCAGCGCCCCGCTGAGGAGGAACAGGCCGAGGAGTGCCCGCCGCCTAACCACCTCCAGTGCCCGGCACCCCTCGGATCACGAGGTCGTCGAAGGCCGTCACCGAGTCGGCCTTGGTCCAGAGCCCCACCCGGCCCGAGCGGAACCGGCTGTCGCGGTGGTCGAGCCGGAGCGCGCCGTCGAGGTAGCCCTGGATGTGGTCGCCGACGGCGACCACGCGAACCGTGTGCCATTGCCCGAGGGCCGGTGCCGGCACCCGCACGCCGGTGATCTCCCGGCGGCCCCGATCGTAGTAGTAGAGGTTGAAGTTGTCCTCGAGCGCGTTGGCTCGGATCACGTAGTACGTGCCGTCGCGGAACCGGAACACGATTCCGCCCGACGCGTCCTCCCGGCCCGACATCGGCTTGAACTGCACCGACACGTCGACGTCCGAGTACGGCCCCGCCGGGGCGACGATGACGTTGAAGACGTTCTCCACCGCGCGCTGGACGAGCACGCGCCGGCGGCTCGGCGCCCCCGCCATCTCCTCGATGGCCCACTGGCCGTCGATGATCTTCCAGTCGCCCAGGCGCCCGTCCTCGAAGTCGTAGCGCACGGTCACCGCGGTGGCCGGGACCTCCAGCTCGGCGGCATACGCCGCGGCGCCCACGATTCCCAGCGCCGCCAGGGCGATCGCGCGCCCCTGGCGGCGCCACACCCGCTGACCGTTCATCCGTGCCTCCGGGCTAGTCGAGGTTCTCGGTGACCGTTTTCCAGTCTTCGCCCTTGTAGAGCGTGATCTCGGCCACGGGGTGCCCGTCCTTCAGGCTCGGAAAGACGCTTACCGCCCGGTAGCCCCGATTCGCGTAGACGGCCTTGCTCACCGCCTTGTCGAGCCCCAGCCGGGCCTTGGCCATCGCCGCGATTTGCGCCTTGGCCGCCTCGAGGTCCTCGCCGCTCGTGATCGCCTCCGCCTTCTCCACCGTACCCGTCGCGTGGTCGACGATGACCTCAGAGAATTTGTCGCCCTTGGCCGTGTAGACCGAGAGCTGGAGCTTGCCGTCGTCCCCGATCTCGAACTTCCCTGAGATCGGCTTGCCCTCGCGCTGGCTGGCGCTCAGGGCCTTCTCGAGCGACACCTTGGCTGCCGCGAGCGCCTTGGCCAGCGCGGCCTGATCCTTCGCCTCCTCGGCCCGGGCAGCGGGCGTCGCGAGCGTTCCTGCTACCACCAGAGCGAGCATCGATACTGCGAACCGTCGCATGATGGTCCTCCTTACTGGGGGTTGGTCGTCGCGTGTTACGTCTTCTGCTTGAGCGTCGCGTAGAGGCCGTCGAACAAGATCATGCCGCGCTCAAGCAGCTCGTGGTCGTCCGGCGTCGCCGCGACGAGGCCGCTCACCGCGAGGTCGATCCCCTGAGCCTCACCCCGCGCGAACTTCCCGTCGTGGAGGTCCGCCTCGTGCACGATCTCGGCGATCGCCCGCAGCCGCCGGTCCTTCACGCCGAAGCGCTTGACGAGCGTCTCGAACGTGCAGTCCTCCCCGTGGTGGCCGAACTCGGCGCCGAGCACGTCGAACGGGATCCCCTTCTTGGCGGCGTCCGCCCGGTCGGCGAAGCCGAAGGTCGCCTTCGGGTCGAGGAAACGCTTGATCAGCCACGCCGACGCGATCCGGTCGATGTGTGGTCGTGGGCGCGTGACCCACGTGCTCCCCGGCGGCGGGAGCGCCGTCCGCCGGCGTCCCGTCGCGACAACCGGGGTCGGCCGCGCCTCGGCCTTCCGGAGCCGCTTGGCCGTCGTCTCCCAGAGCGCACGGACCCCGGCACCCGTGCGCGCGCGGAAGTAGTCGATCGACTGGATTCGGTCGAGCTCGCGCCTGAGCCCTTCGAGCTTTCCCCGGAGCGGGTCGAGCGAGCCCCGCCGGCCCGGACCGAGACGGTCGAGCCGCGCCAGGAGCTCCCGGCATTCCTGCTTGACCATCTGGTACTCCTCCGTTCGCGCGCCGTTGAAGAGCGCGG
>QHRX01000148.1 GCA_003221455.1 Candidatus Rokuibacteriota bacterium | reverse complement strand
CGACGCCGATCCGGGCCCCACGAGCAGGAGGGTCAGGGTGGCGCCGAGGAGCGGCAGGGCGAACTCGGCGCCGTCCGGCAGAAAGAAGCCCCTCCAGATGTGGACGAGGAGGACCGCGACGAGCATGTCGATGGCCAGCAAGAGCGCGGCCCAGCGGGTGAGGAAGCCCAGCACGAGCGCGATCCCGCCCAAGAACTCCACGAGCGAGACGACGACGGCCGCCGCCATCGGTGCGGGGATTCCGAGGCCGGCGAAGAATCCGGCGACCCCTCCCACGCCGAACACGAAGAGCTTCTGCCCCCCGTGCACCAGGAAGACGAGGCCGACGACGAGCCTGAGCGGCGCCATCCCCCAACCGGCCATCGGAGCGACTATCCGTCGAAGCACCGCGCACCTCCGGGTACGAGCGAATGGCCCGGACCGCGTCCCGCGCGACCAGCGTCGCCGGCGCCGTCCCCGTCCCCTCCGGCCCCTTATCGCAGAGGCGCGGCGAAGGTGTCAAATCAATCTTCGCCGCTGCGTGACGCGCCTGTCGTCCGGGGCGACGCGGACGGAGCGCCACGCTGGACCGGGGGTGTCCCCTCGCGTATAGTCACTGCCGTTCGCCCGACACCCCCGCCCTGACGTCTCTCGCGCCGGGGAAAGGAGCCACGAGATGCGCGTCGGCTTCATCCTTCCCAACATCGGACCGGTGGCGAGCCCGGCCCTCGTCGGGCAAGTTGCGCAGACGGCCGAGGCACTCGGCTATGACAGCCTCTGGGTCACGGAGCGCCTCCTGTATCCCGTCAAGCCCCAGACCCCGTATCCCGCGACGGCCGACGGCTCGCTGCCCGCCGCGTACAAGCACGTCCTGGACCCCGTCGCGACGCTGACCTTCGTGGCGGCGCGGACGAGCCGGGTGGCCCTCGGGACGAGCGTCCTCGACATCCCGTATTACAACCCGGTCCTCCTCGCCCGGCAGCTGACGACGCTCGACGTGCTCTCGGGCGGGCGCGTGCGCGTGGGGCTCGGGATCGGCTGGTCGAAGGATGAGTTCGACGCCGTCGGCGCGTCCCTCGCGGACCGGGGCCGCCGAGCGGACGAGTTCCTCCAGGTGCTCAAGGCGATCTGGACGACCGACCCGGCGGAGTTCCGCGGGCGCTACTACCAGCTGCCGCGCTCGTTCATCGGACCGAAGCCGGTTCAAAAGCCGCATCCGCCGATCTACCTCGCGGCGTTTGTCCCGCAGGCGTTGAGGCGGGCCGCGGTGTATGCGAACGGCTGGAACCCGGTCGGTATCCCGGCCGACGGCATGGCGAAGATGATGGCGCAACTGCGGGAGATGGCCGCGGCGGCCGGCCGCGACCCGGCGGCCATGGAAGTCGTCGTGCGCGCGAACATCTACGTGACCCCCCGAGCCTTGGGCGCCGATCGCTGGATCTTTTCCGGCTCCCTCGATCAGGTGAAGGCGGATATCGACGCGGTCCGGGCGCTCGGCGTCCAGGAGGTCTTCTTCGACCCCACGTTCTCTCCGGACGGCGAGACCGCCGACCTGTTCCTCGCGTGCATGGCGCGCATCCGGAAGCTCTGCTGAGATCCCGGCCAGTCCCGCCCGCCCGCGGCCACCCGTGCTAGCATGTCCGGCGTGTCGCGTCGTCAATCGGATGCGGGGATGATCCTGGCCGGCGTGGTCGTGGTCGCCGCCGGCCTCGGAGTGGCGCTCGTGAAGACGCTCGAGCTCCCGAGCTACACGATCCCCTTCGTCATCGGCGGCGCCTTCCTCGCCGTCGGCCTGATCCGGCGGCTGAGCCGCCCGTAGCCTGACGCCGGCGGGCCCGCCGCTCGGGCTCAGCGGCCGGGCCGGGCCCAGATCCCTCGGTCGTGCATGAGCCTCACCTGGCGCGCGATCACCTTCTCCCGGTACTCGGCGTGCTTCATCGGCGCGCGCTTGAGGTAGAGATTCTTCGGGTAAATCGGCTTTTCGTAGACGAGCTGGTAGAGCTCGGTCCGGAGGTCCTTCAGCCAGTTGTCCCACTGGGCGCGGGCGCGGTGGTCGCGCAGCGCCTCGATGTCGATGACGCCGCCCACGTAGGTGGAGCCGGCGCCGTACTCCTGCCGCCCCACGATCGCGCCCTTGTAGTTGATGATGAACGAGCGGCCGCCGAAGGTGTCGATCGGCGTGGTCTCCTCCGGGTGCAGGTAGTACGTGCCCATGTTGGGTGCGACGATGTAGAGGTTGTTGTCGAGGGCGCGGGCCCGGCTCTGGATCTCGAACATCTCGTTGCCCGTGGCCGGGTGCGGGTACGAGGCGCGGTAGACGAGCTCGGCCCCGTTCAGCGCGAGCGCGCGGGCGTTCTCCGGGTACGACCCCTCGTTGGCCATCATGATCCCGAGCCGCCCGATCTCGGTGTCGACCACCGGCCAGAAGGCCTCGAGGGTCCGGCCGTACTTCGCGATCCACCAGTCGTAGACGTCGTGCGGGCAGACGGAGTGCTCGACCGGGAACAGCGGCGAGACCTTGTAATGCTTGAGCACGACGCGGCCCCGCGGATCCAGGATGAAGCCCACGTTGAAGAAGCGGTCCTTCCAGTCCGGGTGGCGCGCCTTGGCCTGCGCCACGATGAAGGCGTCGTAGTCGCGGGCGATCCGGCCGAGCGCCTCCGTCTCCTCGCCCGGGATGTCGATCGCGCCCTCGCGCGCGAACTTCGCGTGGTCGAGGTTGAGCACCTCGTCGTTGAAGCCCTGGAGGGCGCCCTCGGGCAGCGCGATGAGCCGGACCGGCAGGTCGAGGCTCGACAGCCAGGCGGCGGCCTTGACCAGGTGCCGAAGGTGCTCGAGGTTGAGCCGGATGTCCTTTCGCGTGCGAATGCCGCGAACGGTGGGGATGAGTCCGACGGCCGTGTAGGGTTTGATCATGGTCGGCCTCCGGTACGGATTGTGCGCAGCGGCACAATACCGCCGTTTCGGGAGGGGACGGGGCAATTTTCGGCCTTGACTTCCCTCGGCGGGAGGAATAACTAGAGCATCCGTATCCCTATGAGCACAGCACCGACAGCGGCAGGCGAGAGGGGGGTGCGAGCCCCGGGAGTTTCGTCGAGCAGGTGAACCTCACCGAGACCGGATAGGGAGGCGAGCATGGAGTTCAACGTCTTCGAATATTTCAAGGGATTCCAGCGGGCTGCCAACGGGCCGATGACGCCGCAAGCGCAGGGCTCGGCGCTGTTCCTCGGGGGCCACCTGGGCGAGCAGCTCACCCCGCACGTCGACGCCTACGCCGCCCGGGCCGGGCTGTCGCGCCGCAACTTCCTGGGCACCGCCTCGGGCTTCGCGGCCGCCATGCTGGCGGTCAACAAGGTGACCGGCATGAAGTTCTTCGACGTGTCGGAGGCCGAGGCCCTGGAGCCGGCGGCCGCGCACGAGCTCAACGTCGCCCGGAAGACCGCGACCAGCTTCATCGTCGACCAGCACACGCACATCTGCATCCGGAAGGACGGCTACATCCCCGGCGTCAACACGACCGAGAAGGGCATGTGGTTCGTCCAGCTCCTCGACGACCTGGGCAAGGCGATGGGGCTCCCGAACGGCACCAAGGACATGACCGTCGAGAACTTCGGCAAGCTGATCCTCGAGGGGAGCGACACCAGCATCGCCATCTTCAACCCCTTCGGCTTCCGGGAGGATTACGGCGGCAAGGACATGGTCCCGATCGAAGAGCAGGCGGAGGTCAAGCAGCGCTGGCCCGAGCGAACCGTCATGCTGGGCGGCGGCCTCACCCCCAACCAGGGGCTCTCCGAGACGAAGGAGCGGCTCCACACGTTCGTGCAGCAGTACAAGATCGCCGGGCTCAAGCTCTATACGTTCGACTCGACGCCGAAGCGCGGCTGGTGGTTTGACGACCAGAAGCTGGCGTACCCGATCTGGGAGGAGTGCCGGAAGCTCGGCATCAAGAACGTCGGCGTCCACAAGGGGATCCCCTTCGGCCAGTTCATGGCCCGGTACGCGCACCCCGAGGACCTCGACGCGGTGGCCGACGACTTCCTGGACCTCAACTTCATCGCGTTCCACTCGGCCTGGCCGTACCAGGGCGAGCTGGCCGCGCTGAAGGGGTTCAAGCCGCAGCGGAAGAACCTCTACTCCGAGGTGGGCTCGACGTTCGCGGCCACCGTGACGAACCGGCCGCTCGAGTGCGCCCACGTGCTCGGCACGCTGCTCCGCGACCTCGGGACGGACTACGTCATGTGGGGGACCGACTCGGCGCTGTGGGGCAACCCGCAGTGGCAGATCGACGCCTTCCGCAAGTTCCGGATCCCGGACCAGCTCGTCGACGGGCACGGCTATCCGCAGCTCACCGATGAGGTGAAGGCCAAGGTCTTCGGACTCAACGCGGCCCGGCTCTGGAACCTCAAGACGATGGCCCAGATACCGGAGGACAAGCCCCGGGTCGTCGCGGTCTAGCGGGCGATCCTGAAGCGCACGGGTGGCCGGCGTCGTTGCCGGCCACCCGTCTCTTCGGCGGGACACGGGAGGGACGCGAATGCCGGTGTACGAGTACGAGTGCACGCCCTGCGTCACCATTTACGAAGTCCGGCAGGGGATGAAGGACCCGCCGCTCGCGACCTGCCCGTCCTGCCGGGGGCCGGTCGCGCGGATCATCTCCGCGCCGAATCTGAACCGGTACAACTTCTCGAGCCCGACCGAGGCGAAGTACGCGAAGCTCAGCACCCGGGATGAGCTGACCAAGGAGCGCGCGCTCCAGAAGGAGTTCAAGCGGATCTGGCTGCCGCCGCCGGTCGTCCACAGCCCGTGGGATGACTGAGCGGATCGCCCGCCTGGCGGCGCTCGTGCCGTTCGGCCTGCTGGGGCTTCTCCAGCCCGCGGCCGCGCAGGACTGCAAGACGACCCACGAGGTCGAGATCACCTTCCAGGGCGCGCGAGGGTTCAAGCCCCGAGAGCTGCACGTCCGTGTCGGCGACTGCGTGCGCTGGGTGAACGAGACCCACATCGAGCACAGCGCGGTGGCGGTCGACCGCTCGTTTCACACCGGCACGCTGATGCCGGGGAGCGCCAACGTCATCAAGTTCGACACGCCGGGCGACGTCCCGTACACGTGCGGCCCCCACCCGCCGATGGTGGGGAAGATCGTCGTGGAGCCGTAGGGCGTCCGCGGCCGCCAAGGGGGAGGAACCCGAATGCGAGAGGCCGAGACGGTCACGGTAGTGGCGAGGATCTACCCGAAGGCCGGCAAGGACGATGAGGTCGCCGCCCTCCTCGTCCAGATGGCTGAGGCCGTCCGGCATAACGAGCCCGACTGCCTCGTCTACCGCCCGCACCGGCTCGCCGGACACGGGGGGGCCGCGCCGTTCTTCTTCTACGAGCAGTACCGCTCGAAGGAGGCGTTCGACCTCCACAGGAGCGCGCCGCCTGGTGGGCTTCCGTGGCCGGATGAAGGACCTCCTCGCCCGGCCGACCGAGGTCGAGATCTACTCCCCGCTCACCGACTAGCCCCGCCCGAACGCCGCCCCGCCGAAGGCAGGGCGCGTCCTCCTGCCGAGGCCCCTGGCCCGCCCGCCCGTCGCCCACTGCCACCCCCGCGCACGCGCGCCGCGAGGAGCGGCCGGCGTCGGATGGGGCGACGGTGTCTCGCCTGCGCGCCGACGGCGGACCACGAGCGGGAGCGGCCGACCGGGCCGGAGGCGCCGGGGGCTCGGACGGCTCACCGTCGTGGAGGATGCCCGCCCGCCGCACTCCGCCCTGCGCGTCCCGCACACAGGTCGCGCACCGTGTCGATACGGTCGTCAGGAGAGGGGTGGGAGGCGAGCCACTCGAACCTCCGGGTTGACGAGTGGTCCCGAGCCTGTCGAAAGCGCTCGAACGCTGCCGCGAGCGCGTCACAGGACGATCGGGACCGGAGGAGCAGGTCGACGGCGAAGCGGTCCGCGGCGGCCTCCTCCGCCTGACTGAACGCGGTCATAAACGGGTACGTCCCCGCCTGCATCACCAAGAACGGGACGAGCCCAGCCACAAAGAGCACGGCGGCGTTCTGCCAGATCTGGGCGGTGTGTGCGGAGTGGATGTGGCCGAGGTAGACATGGCCGAGATCATGCGCGACGACGGCACGGAGCTCGGCGTCCGGGAGGGTCAGGGCACCGGCCGTCACGATCAAGGCAAACGGCTGACACCGCGCGGGCGGCGGCGACCGTGGCTCCGGAGGCGGAGCCTCCTTGGTTTCCCCGAGGGCTTTCATGGGCGGGGGCGGCTTCCTCGGTTCGGGGAGCACTGCCACCCAGGCATTGAGTGCGGACGTGTCGAGGACGCCGAAGCCAATCGGACACCCGGCGCGAGGCGGGAGATCTCCCTGCAACCGGACGAAGGTGGCGACGTGGGGATGGACGGCCATGAAGTCAGCTGGCTCGAGCGGGCGGAGGGTCGGCCGCGTCGCGGTCGCGCACCCGGCCACCAAGAGCTCGAGCGACACGATGAGTATCGACCGGCGCATCGCCGCTCATTGTAGAATCGCCGGTCGGGCCCGCCCGCCGAAAATCGTTCCTGCCCGACGGGCGGCCGGAGAGCTCCGAGGGTGGCCCCCGGAGCGGGGTGGGCCAGGTTCTCGTCTCGGGGAGTGCCGTCCGCCCGAGCACCCCGGCCGCCCAATCTACTCTGACGCGCGGCGACGGGCCGGCCGATCGGGTCTGCCCGTGTCGGCCGGCTCATCCGTGGACCATTTCGCCTCGCCCCCCCAGGAGGAGAGCGCGACGTTCCGTGACGGCACGATCGACAGGTGCTTACTGAAGCCGGTGATGTCGAGGATGGTCCGGACGTCCTGGCACGGGGCGCAGAGCCTCACGTCTCCCCCCGACCGTCGAGCGATCTTCACGGCTTGCATAATGATACCCAGGCCGTAGCTGTCGATGTATGGCACGCGCCCGAGGTCGACGAGGAGCTTGGGAGCCGCATGGGCGAGGAGCTGGTCGAACTGAGCCTTGAGTTGAGGCGCGCTGGCGACATCGATGGCGCCTTCGAGAGAGAGCACGATGATCGTTCCGTCGCGGTCGACCTTGGCGTCCATTCGTCTATTGTCGTACGTCGCCCGGGCCAGCGAAAGGAGATCCGTCGACTCGTCGTCGCACGGGATCACGGTCGACCGGGCACCCCGGCGTGGCGGCGTGATACGGGCCCGTGGCGCGGTCGGCGTCTCCGAAGGGCGCGACAGGCCGGCGCCGGCGTCTCCCCGCCGGGCCTGCGTGCCTTGGGGCTCGCGGGGCGGGCGGCGGTGGCGCCCAGTCGGAGACGCGACCGCCCCCGCGGGTGACTCTTCTCGGGCGTGATACCATCCGGCGCGATCAGACCGCGCTCCGAACGGACGAGCGCCGGAGCGCGAGATCGGAGGGGCGGATTATCGGGCTCGAGGGCCGGCGGATCAGCCGCTGGGTGATCGAGCGGCTCACCGGGGGCGGCGCTCGGGACGCCACCGTCGCCTCCGTCCACACACGCGTCGCGATCCTTCGGCTCGACAGGGGGGAGCTCGTGTGCGTCGGCACCACCTCCGTCCCGCTCGCCGCCAACGGTCTCTCGATTGACCTCCCGCCGGGCGCCGCCCCGTGGACGCTCGGGCTCGAGGCGGGCCAGGCGGCGATGCTGAGCCGCTGGTCGCTCTCGATTCCCGCGGCGGGGCTCTGCGTGGACCTGGCCGGCGCCTCCCGCTGGGAGCCGCGGCCGCGGCCCGGCCCCACGTCGCCCCGCGAGCTCGCACGCCGCGCGCGGCGCGCGCGGGCCCTGACCGTCGCCGAGGGAAACTCCCCGTCGCTGCTGCCGCTCCTCTGGGACTCCGCCGGCGCCGGTCTGCTCCCGGAGCCGGCGCGCTCGGCCGGGCCCCCCGCGGCGATCCTCGGCGCGGCCGCCGCCGCCGCGGAACCCGACGGCGTCCGACGCGCGGCCGCGAGGCTTGCGGGCCTGGGCCCCGGCCTCACCCCCTCGGGCGACGATTATCTGGCGGGCTTCGCTGCCGCCTGGGTGCTGGCGGCCGCCGCGCTCGGGCGGGAAGGCCCTGCCGGCGCCGCAGTTCAGGACGCGCTCGTCCGGGGGGCCGCGCCTGGGGCGTCCCCGCTCGGACGCGCGTGGATCGCGCACGCGGCGCGCGGCGAGGTCGCGGAGCCCTTGGCGCGCTTCCTCACGGCACTCCTGGGCGGACCGCCCGAGGCGCTCGCGGGTTCGACGCGCGGCGTCCTCGGCCTTGGCGCCAGCTCGGGCACCGACTGGATGGTGGGCGCGCTCTCGGGTGTCGACGCGCTCCTCGCCGCCGCACCGGTCGCCCGGTGGAATTGATCGCGCTGGTCCGCCGCGACGCCTACGCGGACTCCGTCGCGCTCATGCGCGTCTCCACCGAGCTCCGCGCCCTCTCCGGTGTCGTCGCGGCCGCGGCGGTGATGGCCACGGACCTGAACCGCGAGCAGCTCCGGGAGGCCGGGCTGCTCACCGACGAGGCGGCGGCGGCCGGCGCCGGCGACCTCCTCGTCGCCGTCCGCGCCGAGAGTCGGGCCGCGGCCGAGGCAGCACTCGAGCGCGCGGCGGCGCTCCTCGCCGAGCGCCGCGCGGGGGCGCCGACCGGCCGCGCGATCGACCCGCGCTCCGTCCTGAGCGCCGCGCGGCGCGCCGGGGACGCCACCCTTGCCCTGATCTCGGTGCCGGGCCCGTACGCGGCGGCGGAAGCTCAGGCGGCGCTCTCGGCCGGACTCCACGTCTTCCTCTTCAGCGACCACGTTCCGCTCGCGGACGAAATCGGGCTGAAGCGGCGGGCGGCGGCGCGCGGCCTGCTCGTGATGGGTCCCGAGTGCGGGACGAGCATCCTCGGCGGCGTCGGCCTCGGCTTCGCCAACCGGGTTCGCCGCGGGGGGGTCGGGCTCGTGGGTGCCTCGGGCACGGGCCTCCAAGAGGTGACGTCGCTGATCCACCTCCTCGGCGGGGGCGTCTCCCACGCGATCGGGACCGGCGGCCGGGATCTCGACGAGGCGGTCGGCGGGCTCACCACGCTCCAGGCGCTCGAGTGGCTCGGCCGCGACCAGGCGACTCGAGTGATCGCGGTCGTGTCGAAGCCTCCCTCGGCCGCCGTGGCGCGGCGCGTGCTCGGCGCCGCGGCCGCGACCGGCAAGCCCGTGATCGCTTGCCTCCTCGGGTGGAAGGAGGCCCCGCCCGCGCCCGTGCGCCTGGTCGACACGCTCGACGAGGCGGCGCGGAGCGCTGTGACGGCGCTCGGCGGCACTCTGCGAGGAGGCGAGGTCGCTCGTCGGAACCGCCGGCTACCGCTTCGACGACTTCGGCTCGGAGCGCTACACGCGCGGACGACCGCACCCGATGATCGACCCGAGCCTCCGCAACGCGGCGGTGGCGGCCGCGGGCGCCGACGCCCAGGTGGGCGTCCTGCTCGTGGACGTCGTGCTCGGCGACGGCGCCCACGCGGACCCGGCGGCGGCGCTCGCCCCCGCCGTCCTGGCCGCCCGCGCGAGCGCGGGCCGCCAGGGGCGCCCGTTCCACGTGATCGGCCACGTCGTCGGCACGGACCAGGACCCGCAGGGCCTGGCCCGGCAGGAAGCGCGGCTGCGCGAGGCTGGCGCGCTCGTCTGCCCGAGTAACCGCCTCGCCGCCGAGCTCGCGCGCGAGATCGCCCGAGGGCCCGATGCCCGCTGAGCCGCCGCTCCGCGGCGTGATCAGCGTCGGGACCGACCTGTTCGCGGACGCCGTCGCGGCCCAGGGCGTGGCCGTCACGCGGGTCGACTGGCGGCCGCCCGCGGGCGGCGACCCGGAGGTGGCGGCCCTCCTCGCGCGGCTCTGGCGGGACGAGGTCGACCTGGCCAACCGCGACGCGCTCGCCCGGCTCCTCGCCGCGCGCCCGGTCCTGGTCGACGTGCGGCCCGCCCTCGAGGTCGTCCCCGGGATGACGCGCGCCACGGTCCTGCACGCGGGGCCGCCGATCGCGTGGGAGCGGATGAGCGGGCCGCTCCGCGGGGCCGTGGTGGGGGCGCTGCTCTACGAGCGACTCGCCGACACCCCCGAGGCGGCGGAGCGGCTGGCGGCCTCAGGCACCCTCGGCTTTGAGCCCTGCCATCACCACGCCGCCGTCGGGCCGATGGCCGGCGTCCTGACCGCCTCCATGCCGGTCTGGGTCGTCGAGGACCGGGCCCACGGCAACCGCGCCTACGCGACCTTGAACGAGGGGCTCGGAAAGGTGCTCCGCTACGGCGCGCACTCGGCCGACGTGCTCGGGCGGCTCCGGTGGATGGAGGAGGCCTTGGGCCCCGCCCTCGGACAGGCGCTCCGCGACCTCGGCGGCCTCGACGTGCGCGCGCTCATCGCGCAGGCGGTCCAGATGGGCGACGAGTGCCACAACCGCAACCGCGCGGCCTCGGCGCTCCTGCTGAGGGCGCTCGCGCCGCCCCTCGCGGCCCTCGACCGGCCGGCCGCCGAGCGGGCGCGGCTCCTCGCCGTTCCCGGCGCCAACGACCACTTCTTCCTGAACGTCGCCATGGCCGCCTGCAAGGCGGCGCTCGACGCGGCCCACGGGGTCCCGCGGAGCACGCTCGTGACGGCGATGGCGCGTAACGGGACCGACTTCGGCATCCGCGTGAGCGGGCTCGGCGACCGCTGGTTCACCGCGCCCGCCGAGACGCCGATCGGGCTCTACTTCGCGGGCTTTGGGGCGGGGGACGCCAACCCCGACATCGGCGACAGCGCGATCACCGAGACGGCCGGGCTCGGCGGCTTCGCGATGGCGGGGGCGCCCGCCATCGTCCAATTCGTCGGCGGCACGCCGGCCGACGCGCTCGCCGCCACGCGGCTCATGTACGAGATCACCCTCGGCGAGAGCGACGCCTACCGGCTCCCGGCCCTCGACTTCCGCGGCACGCCGACCGGCATCGACCTCCGCCTGGTCGTGCAGACCGGCGTGCTGCCGCAGATCAACACCGGCATCGCCCACCGCGCGCCGGGGATCGGCCAGATCGGCGCCGGGCTCGTCAAGCCGCCGATCGAGTGCTTCGAGGCAGCGCTCCGGGCCTTCGGCGACGCTTAGCCCTTCACCGCCGGCAGGTGACGGAGCGCCTCCTCGACCTTCGCCGCCGGGTATTCGTAGTCCTGGAGCTTGCCGGCGAGGTACGCCTCGTAGGCGCCGAGGTCGAAGTGGCCGTGGCCCGAGAGGTTAAAGAGGATCGCCTTGCCCTGGCCCGCTTCCTTGCACTTCGTCGCCTCGTCGATCACCACCCGGATCGCGTGGGCCGACTCGGGGGCGGGGATGATCCCCTCGGTCCGGGCGAACTGGATCGCCGCCTCGAAGGTCGCGAGCTGCGGCACCGCGACCGCCTCGATCACCTTCTCGGCGTACAGCTTGCAGACGAGCGGCGCCATGCCGTGGTAGCGGAGGCCACCCGCGTGGAGCGGCGCGGGCACGAAGGTGTGGCCGAGCGTGTACATCTTGACGAGCGGGGTCAGCCCGACGGTGTCGCCGAAGTCGTAGACGTACTTGCCCTTGGTCAGGCTCGGGCAGGCGCTCGGCTCCACCGCGATGGCGCGGAGCTTCCGGTTTTTCCCGGTCAGCTTCTCGCCGACGAACGGGAAGGCGAGGCCGGCGAAGTTCGACCCGCCGCCGGCGCACCCGATCACGATCTCGGCCTCGTCGTCCGCCTTCTCGAGCTGCTTCTTCGCCTCGAGCCCGATCACGGTCTGGTGCAGGAGCACGTGGTTTAGCACGCTCCCGAGCGAATACTTCGTATCCTCGCGCGTCGCCGCGTCCTCCACGGCCTCGCTGATGGCGATGCCGAGGCTGCCGGGCGAGTCGGGATCCGCCGCCAGGACCTGCTTGCCCGCCTGGGTGTCGGTGCTCGGGCTCGCCACGACCTGGGCGCCCCAGGTCTCCATCATGATCCGTCGGTACGGCTTCTGTTGATAGGAGACCTTGACCATGTAGACCTTGCACTGCAGGCCGAAGAACTGGCAGGCCATCGCGAGTGCGGACCCCCACTGGCCGGCGCCGGTCTCGGTGGCGATTCGGGTGACCCCCTCCTGCTTGTTGTAGTACGCCTGGGCGATGGCGGTGTTCGGCTTGTGGCTGCCGGCCGGGCTCACCCCTTCGTACTTGTAGTAGATCCGCGCCGGTGTGCCGAGCGCCTGCTCGAGCCGCCGGGCTCGGTAGAGCGGGCTCGGCCGCCACAGGCGCAGCACGTCTCGGACCCCGTCGGGGATCTCGATCCAGCGCTCCTGGCTCACCTCCTGCTTGATGAGCGCCATCGGGAAGAGCGGCGCCAGATCCTGGGGCCCGATGGGCTGCCCCGTGCCCGGGTGCATGACCGGCGGCGCCGGTGTCGGGAAGTCGGCCTGGATGTTGTACCACTTGGTGGGCAGGTCCTTCTCCTTGAGAAGGACCTTCGTGTCCGCGTCCTTGTGTGCCATGTGTGTCTCCCTCAAAGAACCGTGCCCCGGATCGGCCCGACGACAGCGCGCTCACAATACGCAGGGGCGCCGGACGGTGTCAATGCCGGCGCGGGCCCGGCGGGCCCGGCTCGGGACCCGGCGCCCCGCGCCCGGGCGCATCGTCCGGGGGTCGCCCGGAGGACCCGATCTTGACTCGGGCGCCCGCGCATCGGGGCTACGGGAAACGGATCCGCTCGTCGAACGCGATGCCGACGTCGGCCATGTTCTTGAGCCGGAGCCAGCCGAGGCGCTCCGACTGATTGCGGACGAGGACCCACCAGAACATCTCGGGCGCTTGCCGGACCCTCGCCTGGCGCGACGACGGCCCAGCCCAGAAGGCGTCGACTTCTCTCAGCCGACCCCGGTGCGAGATCAGGTAGCGTCCTTCCCCGCGGTACGAGAGCACGTAGACCAGCTCGCCCGCGCGGAAACCCGGTTCCCAGCAGTCCGGCGGCTCGCAGTTGGGGTCGAGAGACGCAACCATGACCGGAGTGCGGCGAAGTGCTCGCCCGTCGCGATCCGGAACTCGACCCGCGTCGGGCGTCCCTCGGTCGCGTACGCGGTCAGCGGGGTCTCGGCGACCCAGTCCGCGTGGAAGTTGCACCCGGACTCGACGGGGCAGGCGTTCCGGTCGACGAACGGCAAGGCCGGTGGCGAGTCCTGGACGGCCTCGGCGACCGCCCCCCCGGCCAGGACGAGCAGCGCGACGAGCGGGAGCCAGCGCGCCCGCTCGGCGAGCGACCCTCGCGCCGTCGCGGACATCGGTGCCGACACGCGGGCGGACGTCAGGCGAGGCTCACGCGAGCGCGTGCCGCGTCCGGACCGTCTCCGATCGGCACCGCGCCCACCAGGCCGAGCCCGTGTCAGAGCACGTAGAGGAGCGGGCGCGCGGTGAGGCGGGCCGGGTCCCACGCGCCCGTGTCGGCGAGCCACCCGATCGCCTCGTCCGCCGAGACCGAGCGCACGAGGGCGAGGGCGCGGCCGCCGTCGAGGAGACCGCCGAACTCGACGCGGCCGGCGTCGCGGAGCTGGAGGAGCGCGTCCGGTGCCGCCCGGGCGTCGCGCGGGGGGCCCTCCACGACCGTCAGCCGGCGGGTGCCGTCGAGGACGATGGCGGGCGGCGCGAGCCGATCGACGAAGTGGCGGAAGCGGCGCGGCGCGTACGCCCGCCACGCGGCACCCCGCCAGTACGGGTCCTCCTCGACCAGGCGCCTGAGCCGGGCGCCGTCGGCGGCGCGATAGACGATCTCCGCGCAGCGCCCGTCGGGCGCGGGCCCGCCGCCGACCACGCTGCCCTTCGCGCGGAGCCCGCCGAGGCGTGCGAGGTGGGCCTTCCGGTGTGGCTCGCGCCGACGGAGATAGTCGTCGGCGGTGGTGACACGGACGTGGAGCACCGTCACGCGACCGCCTCTCCCGCGAGGGGGACGACCCGTCCGCTGACGCAGTCGGCGTCGGGCGAGGCCCGATAGACGGCGACGGGGCCGGTGCCGTCGCGGGCCAGCTCCTCCGAGATCGCTGGTCCCGTGTCCCGTAAGGCGGGGCGCGACTTTTCCGTCAGAGCCATTTGCCCCGAAGGATACAATGAAAGTGTGGATGTCTACAGCGCTTTTGCCGCGCGGTACCCCTTTCCCCTCGACCCCTTCCAGGAACAGGCGATCCGCGCGATCGAGGCCGGGCAGTCGGTGATCGTCTCGGCGCCGACCGGCGCCGGCAAGACGCTCGTCGCCGAGTTCGCGATCCACCTGGCCCGCGAGACGGGCCGGCGCATCGCCTACACGACCCCGCTCAAGGCGCTCTCGAACCAGAAGTACGGCGACTTCTGCCGCGCCTTCGGCGCCGACGACGTCGGCATCCTCACCGGCGACGTGAAGGTCAACCCCCGCGCGCCGGTCCTCGTGATGACGACCGAGATCCTCCGCAACATGTTCTACGGCGGCGGGCTCCCCGGCCTCGGCTGGGTCGTTCTCGACGAGTGCCACTACATGGGCGACGAGGGCCGCGGCACCGTCTGGGAAGAGATCATCGTGAACGCGCCGAAGGACGTGGCGCTCGTCGCCCTCTCGGCGACCGTGGCGAACGTGAAAGAGATCGCGGACTGGATCAGCCTCGTCCACCGGCCGATCGTGCCGATCCACCATCCGGAGCGGCCGGTGCCGCTGTCGTACTCGGTCGCCGACCTGGCGGGGGCGATCCACCCGATCGACGCCGTGCGGTCCCGGACGGCCTCGGTCGTCGGCGCCGAGCCCGCGCGCGGCGAGCCGGCGGACGAGCGGGGGCGCTGGTACACGCGGCGCGCGGTCGAGCCCACGGTCATGATCGAGGAGCTGGAGCGCCGGGGCTGGCTGCCCGCGATCTACTTCATCTTCAGCCGGCTCGGCTGCGAGCGCGCGCTCGACGCGTACCTGACCGACGGTCGCTCGCTCCTCCGGCCCGAACAGCAGCAGGAGGTGGAGCGGGCGATGGGCGGCGCGATCGCCGAGAGTCCGACCATGGGCGAGTCGCCCCTCAACCAGACGATCTTCACCGGCCTCCGGGTCGGCGTCGGCCTGCACCACGCGGGCATCCTGCCGAGCCTCAAGCGGCTGATCGAGCAGCTCTTCGAGCGCGGCCTCTGCAAGGTCGTGTTCGCGACGGAGACGATGAGCCTCGGCATCCACATGCCCGCCAAGAGCGTCGTGCTGCAGAGCCTCACCAAGCGCACCGACCGCGGCTTCCGCGGCCTCACCCACAACGAGCTGACGCAGATGGCGGGGCGCGCGGGTCGGCGCGGCATCGACCGCGAGGGCCAGTGCGTGATCGCGCTCGACGCGCGGGACGGTCTCGAGAGCATCGTGCGCACGATCGACGCCGAGCCGGAGCCGATCGAGAGCCGGTTCAAGCTCGGCTACGGCTCGGTCGCCCAGCTCCTCGCCACCGGCCTCCCGCCCGACGTGCTGCGCCGCCGCGTCGAGTCCTCCTTCGGCCAATACCAGAACCTGAAGCGGATCCGCGCGCTCGAGGCCGAGGTCGAGGCGCTGGAGCGGTCGCTCGTGGAGGCGCGCGGCTACGAGGCGCCGTGCGGCGACTTCAGCCGGATCGGCCGCTACCGGCGCCTCCGCCAGGAAGCCGAGGCCCGCCGCCTGGCCCTCGGCCGGGGCGGGCGGCGTGGCGAGCGGAGCCTCGCCGAGGCCGAGCCGGGCCGGCTCGTCCTGGTCCGGCGGCGCGGCGGCGGGAGCCTCGCCCTGATCGTCGGCATCCACTCGATCCGCGGCCACCGGGTGCTGGTCGACGCGCTCCTGCCCCACGGCGCCGTCGTCCGCGTGAAGTCGGGGCTGATCAAGAAGGTCTTCTGGGCGACGCCGCCCATGACGGTGCCGCGCGACCGGGGACGGGACGGCCGCGGCCTCCGCGGGCTGGCGGCCGAGCTCGCGCGCCTGTCGGTCGGGGAGCTGCTCGACCGCGAGCAGAGCCGCGGCCCCGAGGCCGCGCTTGGATCTGTCGAGTGTCATCGCTGCCCGTGGGGCGCGACGAGCCGGTGCGACCGTCACTCCCGGGAGATCGAAGGGGTGACCGAGCGCCTCGCCCGCCAGCGGGAGACTCTCGAGGCGTACCGGAGCGCCTACTGGCAGGAGTTCCTCCGGGTGGTCGAGGTGCTCGAGCAGTTCGGCGCCGTCCGCGACGGCGCCCTCGAGCCGGGCGGCCGGTTGATCGCGGGGCTCCGCCACGACAACGAGCTGATCCTCGCCGAGCTCGTGGCCCGCGGCCTGCTCGCCGACCTCACGCTCGCCGAGGCGGCCGCGGTGGGCTCGGCGCTCGTGGAGGAGGCGCGCTCGGGCGATCCCGTCCTGGCCCGCGTGTTCCTCCGGAAGCGGCCGCGGCTTCGAAAGAAGCTCGGCCAGCTCGAGGCGATCGCCGCCGCCGTGCGCGAGGCCCAGCGGGCGCGGCGCCTGGGGATGCCCGTGGCCGTGCACGCCGGCTTCATGCCCTCTGTCTTCCGCTGGGCCTCGGGCGACGACGACTGGGGCGCGATCGTCGCGGAGTCCTTCGGCGGCCACGAGGGGGACCTGATCCGCGCCATGCGGCGCCTGATCGACCTCCTGCGCCAGCTCGGGGACGCGCCCGAGGTGCCGGCCGCGACCGCCGGGCTCCTCCGCCAAGCCGCGCGCGTCATCGACCGCGGGATTGTCTTGGAGTCGGCACTCGTCTGACGCTATGCTGCCCGCGTGAGCCGCCGGCGTGCCCTCGCGGTCCCGCCCCTGGTCCTTGCCCTCCTCGCCCTCCTTGGGTGCGCCACCCACCCGGCCATCGAGCAACGCACGACCGAGGGCCCCGCCGCCGAGCAGTTCTTCCTCTACACGGTGGTCCTGCAAAACGGCCGCGAGCCCACCTTCGAGGAGCGGCAGACCTGGCAGGACGCGCTCGACCAGAAGATCTCCGGCTACCTGCGGGAGCACCCGGAGGCCGCGAACTCGCTCGCGGTGAGCAAGTTCCGCGCCCTCCGCCAGGCCACCGTCGGCATGACGAAGGAGCAGATCCGCATCCTGCTCGGCGCGCCCTCTGAGACGGTCACGGACCGGGAGCGGCTCGAGAAGCTCGCGCGCAAGTACTGGCCCGACATCCGCGACCGGTCCGCGGAAGCCTGGCTCTACCCGCTCGGCTGGACCTTCTACTTCGACGGCGATCGTCTGGTGGACATCACGCAGTACCGGCCGTAGCCGGGCTCGACCCGCGGCCGCCCCGGGTCCCCATCCTCCTCCCCGCGGCTCCGGCGAGGGATCCCTTCCTGAACTTCCTCGCCTGTTGACGCACCGCGGCGCCGGCGCCTCCGTCGCCTCCTTGACAGAAGGGGTGACGTCACGCTATGGTCCCGTCCCGGCGCGGGGCAACGGTCGTGCACGAGGGTGCGGCTGACCATCACACCAGGAGAAGATCTATGAGAAGGCTCGGGTTCGTCGCGGCGCTGCTTGGCATGCTGTGCGTCATCCCGTCGGCGGGATTCGCGCAGGTCAGAGGGGTGTACTGGACCACCAGCGGCAAGTTCGGTCCCTTCAAGATGTCCGGCCTGATCCCGACCATTCCGAAGGACAAGGACCGCGACATCACGATTCCGGTCAGCATGTGGGTCATCGACCACCCGAAGGGACTGGTCGTCTACGACACGGGAAACAACGCCGCGGTCGCCGACGGCAAGTGCAAGGCCTATTGGGCGGAAGGAATGTGCGATTTTCTGAAGCCCAGTCTCAGGCGCGACGACGTCATCGACCAGCAGCTGAAGAAGCTCGGGTACTCGCCGGAGCAGGTGAAGGTCGTGATCACCTCCCACGCCCACCTGGACCACATCGGCAACATTAAGCTGTTCCCGAAGGCGATCCACGTGATCCAGAAGAAGGAGCTGTATCAGGCGTGGTGGCCGGAGAAGTTCCAGCGCGGCCCCGCCTTCGTGATGGGCGACTTTGACGGCGCCGCCCGCGACTTCAACTACCTGGAGCTCGACGGGGACTACGATCTCTTCGGCGACGGTGCGGTCACGGTCCTCAGCACCCCGGGTCACACGCTCGGCCACCAGTCGGTGCGGATCCACCTGGCCAGCGGGAAGACACTCGTTCTGACCCAGGATGCGATCTGGATGAAGGAGAACCTGGAAGGCTATCCGGCC
>QHRX01000290.1 GCA_003221455.1 Candidatus Rokuibacteriota bacterium | reverse complement strand
GCCCGTGTCGCTTCTGAAACCAGTTCCGCCGGTAGACCCGGAGCGCCCGCTCGGCGGCCGCGGGATCCAGAAAGATGAAGCGGTTGCTCCAGCGAAACTCGACCGGGAGCCGGCCGAGGAAGCCCAGCATCTCGGGCGCCGACTCCGGGGGGAAGCCCGTGACCCCGATGACCCTCATGTGGAGCTCGCCGATCCGTGGCTGGAAGCCCCCGGAGAGGTCCTGGCTCGCGAGGACCCCGTCCAGATACATCGGGATCTTCGGGACGCGGATCGGGTGGCCGAGCCCCGTCACGCACGTATGGAGGTACGTGAGGAGGGCGGCGGAGTCGAGCCGACTGAGGGAAAGCCTCGCCGAGAGCGCGTCCTCCATGTCGGCGATCGTCTTCCGGAAGATCTCGAGGACGTGCCCCCACCCCCGGCGGATCTCGCGATCGCCTTCGAAGAAGAGGGCCGAGAGACGAGCCTCGACGTCGGCCGGCGGGCGGTACGTGAGTGCGAGACGGTAGCCGCTCTCGTAGTGCGAGCCCTCGGCCGTGTACTGGCCTCGCCGTTCCTCGTCGATCAGGCGCGCGGTCGGGTCTGGAAAAGCCCCGCCCTCGGGATACCCCACACTCGGCTGGCGGATCGCGTCGGCGTGGAGCATCCAGCCGTTGCCGAGGCGTGCGAGAGCCGAGTTCGCCTGGCTCGAGAGCACGGCCAATTCCTCGTGGCTCGCCGACTCCAGGTCGGGCCCCGAGTAGGACCAGGCCGCGAGGAAGGCGCCGTCCTTCAGGAGGCAGATGCCCTCGCCGACCAGGGCCGCGTAGTTGAGGAGGTCCCCGAGGCCCTTTGGCTCCGCGCGCCTGAGCCCGAGCATCAGTCGGCCACCGACGGAAAGACGTACCCCGGGGGGGCCGCCGCCGCCGCGCGCGCCGGGTAGTGCTCCTGGTAGCGGATGTGACGCACGTAGATCCGACTCAGCTGCGGGTCGTGGCGGGCGGCCTGCGCGAGCCCCCAGTGGCCCACCGTCGCGAGCAGGACGGCCATCCCGAGGCTCGCCCAGTGGACGCCGACCCCGAAGATCAGGGCCGCGATGAGGGTGCCGTTTAAGAGGACGAGCTCCCGCTCGGCGCCCGCCAGGAGCAGCGGGCGTGTCAGCGACAGATGGATCGGCAGGCGTCGCGGCGCGTCCATCAGAAGGTGGCTCCCGCCCAGCCGACCGCCGTCATGAAGCTGAGCGCGCCGAGGGCGATGGCGCCCCCGAAGGCCACGCCGAAGAGCCGGCGGGCGCCCGAGCCGTGCTCGGAGAAGGCGAAGACGAGCCCGGTCACGATGACGGCGACCGTAACGAGGACGTGGGCCACCGTGCCGGCGAGACTCGCCAGAATGATCTGGAGCGGCCCGTCCCAGGGCATGGGCGGCCCGAAGCTCGCCGCGCGGGCCGGGGCGGCCCTGCCGAGGGCGATCGCGAGGGCGAGGGCCAGCCTAGGAGCGAGGGGGCGGAGCGGGAGCTCGTCCTCGTGAACGGCACCCTCATCGCGGCCCTGATCTTCGGGGTCGGCTTCCACTGGGCGAGCCTCGGGATGGCCGTCCTCCTCGCGACGGTGGGCCACTGGGGGCTCGCGCGGGCCGCCCGGCACGACCCCCAGCTGAGCCGGATCTACGTGCGCCACGTGCGCTACCAGGAGCATTACCTGGCGCGCGCGGCGGCGGCGGCGCCCCCCGGCTACGTCTTTCCGTCGGTGGCCGACTGAATGCTCGGGCTCAGGCGCGCGGA
>QHRX01000289.1 GCA_003221455.1 Candidatus Rokuibacteriota bacterium | reverse complement strand
GAGGAACGTGTCGTTCGCGGTGTCAGGCTCGACGCCGAAGACCTCGATCGTGGGGAACAGGCTCTTGGCGGCGACGCAGCACCCGGCCATGAGCCCGCCGCCGCCGACCGGCGTCACCAGCGCGTCGAGCGACGGCACGTCCTGCAGCAACTCAAGCGCCGCGGTTCCCTGCCCGGCCATCACCTCGTAGTCGTCGTACGGCGGCACCAGGAGCCGCTGGCTCTCCGCGCTGATCCGGCGCGCGATCGCCTCACGGTCGTCCCGCTGGCGGTCGTAGAGGACGACCTGCGCGCCGTAGTCCCGGGTCGCGGCGAGCTTGAGCGCGGGGGCGTCGGTCGGCATACAGATCACCGCCGAGGTCCCCACCATGCGGGCGGCCAGCGCCACCCCCTGCGCGTGATTTCCCGACGAGAAGGCGACCACGCCACGCGCCCGTTCCTCCGGGCCGAGCGTCAGCAACCTGTTGAGGGCGCCTCGGATCTTGAACGATCCCGCGCGCTGCTGGTTCTCGCACTTGAAGAAGACGCTCTGGCCGGTCGCGTCGTCGAACGAGCGACAGGTGACGACGGGGGTCCGGTGCACGCGGCTCACGAGCCGCCGCGACGCGGCCTCCACCCGGTCGAGCGTCAGCACGCCCTCCCCCCCTCAAGCGGGGCGGAAGGGCTGGTCGGCGGTGGAGCGCTCGAGCGGCGGCGCGTAGATCACGAGCGCGCGCAGGGGCGCGGGTCCGATCGATTCCACGCGGTGGGCGATGCCGGGCGGGAAGAAGCAGGTCGTGCCCGGCCCGCACTCGCGGACCTCGCCCGCCACCTCGACCCGGGCACGGCCGTCCAGGATGTACATCGCCTGCTCGACCTCGTGGGTGTGGCGCTCGGCCACCCCGCCGGGCTCCACGACGCCGAGTACCACCTCCACCGCCTGGGACCCGTTGACGGCGCGCCCGACGAGGCGGCGGTTCACGGTGCCGGAATGGAGCGGTGGGGAGTAAGCGGGGACCTCATCGGCGGTGACGATGTAGCGGGCCGGGCCCCCCATCAGACCACCCCCTCCCGCTTGAGCTCGTCGACGTCGGCCGACGACAGGCCCAGCAGCGCCCCTAGCACCTCGGCCGTGTGCTGGCCGAGCAGGGGCGGCGCCTGCGCGACCGCACCGGGCGAGTCCGAGAACTTGACGGGGATGCCGACCAGGCGGACGCGGCCGGCCGTCGGGTGATCGACCTCCTGCACCATGCCGCGATGGAGGACCTGAGGATCCTTGAACGTTTGATCGATCGTGTTGATCGGTCCCGCGGGGAGCCCGGCCGTCGCAAACTCGCGGATCCACTCGTCGCGGCTCTTCGCCGCGAGCCGCGCCTCGATCAGTCGGACCAGCTCCTCCCGTCGATCCACCCGCTTGGCGTTCGAGTCGAAGCGCGGGTCGTCCGCCCACTCGGGCGCGCCGATGGCCTCGCAGAAGGTCTTCCACAGCCGCTCGTTGCCGACGCCGATGATGAGGTAGCCGTCTCGCGCGCGGAAGGCCTGATAGGGCACCACGGTCTCGTGGGCGCTCCCCCAGCGCCCCTGGACCACCCCCGCCAGCAGGTAGGAGATCGCGGCGTTCATCAGCGTGGCCACGCCGCACTCGAGGAGCGAGCACTCGATCTTCTGCCCCCGCCCGCTGCGGTCGCGATGGCGAAGGGCGGCCAGGATCGCCCCGTGGGCGTAGAGGGCGGTGATCTCGTCGACGATCGCCACCCCGGCCTTGACCGGGCGCCCGTCGCGCTCGCCGGTGATCGACATGAGCCCGCTCACCCCCTGCAGGATCGAGTCGTACCCGGCGCGCTCGCGATCCGGCCCCGAGCCGCCGAAGCCGGAGATGCCGCAGTAGATGACACGCGGGTTTACCTCGCGGAGCTCGTCGTACCCGAGACCGAGCTCTTCCATGGTGCCGGGCTTGAAGTTCTCGATCACGACGTCACCCACGCGGACGAGCGCCTTGAGGAGCTCCTTGCCGCGGGGGTGCTTGAGGTTGAGCGTGACCGACTTCTTGTTGCGGTTGATCGCGAAGAAGTACGCCGCCGACCCGTCGGGCGCCGCCGGCGGCACCCACGCCCGGCTGTCGTCGCCCACGCCCGGCTGCTCGATCTTGATGATCTCCGCGCCGTAGTCGCCGAGGATCTGCGTGGCCAGGGGCCCGGCCACGATGCGGGAGAGATCAAGGACGCGCACACCTTCGAGCGGGCCGGGCACGAAGCACCTCCGAGGGATTCGGGCTCAAGAGGATTATGCCCGACGAGGAGGGCGGCTGACAAGGCGCGCCCGGCGTTATACTCCGGACATGCGCCCGCTCGCCGCCCTCGGGCTCGCACTGGCCCTCGCCGGCTGCTCGGTGATCTCGATCGACCTCACGCCCCGGATCCGCCCTCTCGAGGAGCAGACCGTCGAGGGCCGCGGCGAGGCCAAGATTCTCCTCATGGACGTATCGGGGTTCATCAGCGACGAGGGCTCGGGACCGATCCTGACGATCGGCGCCGAGCCGCCGCGGGTGCCCATGCTCGTCCGGATCCGCGAGGAGCTCACGAAGGCGGCGGCGGACGACGACGTTCGCGCGCTCGTGCTGCGCATCAACAGTCCCGGGGGCACGGTCACCGCCTCCGACATCATCTATCGAGAGGTCGAGCTCTTCCGGCGCCAACGGAAGATCCCGGTCGTCGCCGTGCTGATGGACGTCGCCGCGTCCGGCGGCTACTACATCGCGCTGGCGGCGGACACGATCATCGCGCACCCGACGACGGTGACGGGCTCGATTGGCGTGATCATGCTGACCGTCAACGCCCAGGGGCTCCTCGACAAGCTCGGCGTTTCGACCTCCACGATCAAGTCCGGACCCCGGAAGGACATGGGGAGCCCCTTTCGGCAGCTCACCGACGACGAGCGTACGATCTTCCAGTCCGTGATCGACGAGCTGCAGGCGCAGTTCCTCAAGAAGGTCGCGGAGCAGCGGGGGATGCCGATCGACCGCGCCCGTCACCTCGCCGACGGGCGGATCTACACGGCAGAGCAGGCGCTGGCCAACCATCTCGTCGACCAGGTGGGGTACATGGACGACGCGATCCTCGCGGCCAAACGTGCCGCCGGCGTCGACCGGGCGCGCGTCGTCGTGTACCACCGTCCGCGAGAGTATCGCGCCACCTATTACGCGCAGGCGCAGAGCGCGGAGCCGCGGACGGCGACGGCGTGGAGCCAGTTCGCCGCCCTCGTCGGCGGCGCGGGGCCGCGCTTCCTCTACCTCTGGTGGCCATAGCCCTGGCCGGGGGCTCGGGCGCGGCGGTCACGGCCGCCCCTCCCGCGGCTCCTCGCCCGTCCGCCCCTCGTCGGCGCCGGCTAGCCGCTCGTAACCGGGGCAGCGCAGCACCGGGAGCCGCGGATACCGGGTCAACCGAGGATCGGTGGCGGCCCTCTCGCAGAGCCAGAAGACCGAGCGCCGGGCCGACGTGACCCGGCGCGCATGGGCACAGGTTGCGCAGAGCCCCACCCCGGCGGCGTCGGGCGCGGGCGGTCGATCCTCGAGCGTCATCGCCCGCTCACCAGGTCGAGGTACTGCTTGAGGATCCACGCGGTGGCGCCCCAAATCGTCTCCCCCGCGTAGTCGAAGAAGTAGACCGGCCGCCGGACGCCGTCACGCTCCCACTGCTCCACCCGGACGCTCCGCGGCTCGAGCAGCGAGGCGACCGGAACCTCGATCACCTTCTCGATCTCGTGCCCGTCGGGCCGGAGCACGACGGGCCCGCGCACGAGCCCGACGAAGGGCGTGATGACAAAGCGCGTCGCGACGGTCTCGGTGTCGTCGAGCGCGCCCAGCACCTCAACCGCCGTCCGGGGCAGGCCGACCTCCTCCTCGGACTCCCGGAGTGCCGCCGCCTCGGCCGACGGGTCGCCCGGATCGACGATCCCGCCCGGGAACGAGACCTGACCCCGGTGGTGGGCGACACGTTCCGTCCGCTTCGCGAAGACGAGGCGGGCCTCGCCGCGATCCAGGATCGCCAGCAGCACGGCCGCCGGCACGAGCGGGCCCGCCGGGACTA
>QHRX01000296.1 GCA_003221455.1 Candidatus Rokuibacteriota bacterium | reverse complement strand
CTCGCGCGAGCGGTTCCTCGATCTCCTGGGCGCGACCAACCTGATCCCGGGCCCCAACTCGACCGAGATGGCGATCCATCTCGGTTTCGTGCGCGCCGGCTGGCCGGGCCTGCTCCTGGGTGGCGTCTGCTTCGTCTCTCCGGCCACCCTTATCGTCCTCGGCTGCGCGTGGGCGTACGTGCGCTGGGGCGCGCTCCCCCAGGCCACGTCCCTCCTCTACGGCATCAAGCCCGTGCTGATCGCGATCGTCGCCCAGGCACTCGTGCGGCTGGCCCGCGCGGCGTGGACGGGCCCGGTCGCCCGCGCCACCGCCGTCGGGGTGGCGGCGCTGGCCCTCGCGGGCGTCGACGAGGTGCTGCTCCTGTTCGCCGGCGCGCTCGGGGTCATGCTGGCGAAGAACGTCCGCGGCGGGACAGGGTGCCTGGCGGTGGCGCCCGTCACGCTGCCGACGCTCGGGCTCCTATTCCTCAAGGTCGGCTCGATCTTGTTCGGGAGCGGCTACGTCCTGCTCGCATTCCTGCGCGCGGACTTGGTCGAGCGGCTCGGCTGGATCAGCGACGCCCAGCTCCTCGACGCCGTCGCCGTCGGGCAGCTCACGCCGGGACCGGTCTCGACGACGGCGACGTTCATCGGCTACCTCGTGGGGGGCGTGCCAGGGGCGGTCGTCGCGACCCTCGGGATCTTCCTGCCTTCGTTCGTGCTGGTGGCGGCATCAAACCCGCTGATCCCGAAGCTCCGTGCGTCGCGCTGGGCGGGCGCCTTCCTCGACGGGGCCAACGCGGCCTCCCTCGCGCTGATGGCCGTGGTCACCTGGCAGCTCGGGCGCGCCGCCATCGTCGACGGGGTCGCCGTGCTCCTCGCGCTCGTCGCCGGCCTGCTCGTCTTCGGCACGCGGCTTCACTCGGCGTGGCTCATCGCGGGCGGCGCCGCGCTCGGGCTCGCCGCCCGCGGCCTCGCCTAGCCGACCCCCGTTAGACCGGCGCCTCCCCCGACGACGGCTTGAGGAACGCGTAGACGGCGGAGAAGTCCTTGCGCCCGAGCCCGTGGGAGGAGGCCAGGCGCAGGAGCTCCTGCGCGGCCGACGCGACGAAGACCGGCACCCGGAGCTGGCGGGCGGCGTTCACCGCGAGGCCGAGGTCCTTGCACATGAGGTCGGTCATGAAGCCGGGTGCGTAGTCGCGGCTCGAGGCCGCCGTCGGGACGATGCCGGGTACGGGGTGGCCGTGCTCCATCGCCCATGTGTTGCCGGACGACTTCGAGATCACCTGCGTGAGGACCTTCGGGTCGACGCCGAAGCCCTCCGCGATCCGGAAGGCCTCGCTCACGGCGACCATCGCCACGCCCGCGATCAGGTTGTTGCAGATCTTCGCCACCTCGCCCGCGCCGACCGGGCCGACGTGGATGACGGTGCTGCCCATCGCTTCGAGGACGGGCCGCGCCTCCTCGAGGTCCTTCGGGTCGCCGCCCACCATGATCGTGAGCGTGCCCGCCACCGCCCGCGGCACGGCGCCCGAGACCGGGGCGTCGAGGAAGCGGATCCCTCGCGCCTTCGCGGCGGCGGCGACGCGCTGCGAGGTCGCCGGCTCGATCGTCGACATGTCGACGCACAGCCGACCGGCCGGAGCGGCTTCGAGCACGCCGGCGGGGCCCGTGTAGGCCGCTTCCACGTGCGACGACGACGGCAACATCGTGATCGTGATCTCGGCCCCCCGGGCGACCTCGGCCGCCGAGCCGGCCGGCGCCGCCCCGAGCCGCCGCGCGGCCTCGAGGGCCTGCGGCACCACGTCCCAGGCGAGGACGGTGTGGCCCGTCTTGATGATGTTCGTCAGCATGGGCTGCCCCATCGTCCCCGTCCCGATGAATCCGACGCGCATGGTCACTGGCCTCCCGTGTGCGGTGCGGTCGAGTGGCGGCGCCCGGCTCAGGCGTCAACGCCGGTGATCGGTCGGGACACGGCACGGCTGAACGTGCAGTTCGGAACCACCGCCGAATGCTTGCCGGGCCCGCCGGCGACGATGACGTACACGTCCTCGGGCGACGGGACCTGGGGGAGCAGCGCCGCGTCGTCGGTCACGGCGTTCATCCAGGGCGGCCAGTCCTGGATCCCCCACATGCCGCCGAGCTTGAGCGTCCGGAGCGGCA
>QHRX01000018.1 GCA_003221455.1 Candidatus Rokuibacteriota bacterium | reverse complement strand
CGGTTCATGCTCCCCCTCTCAGGCCTCCGCTCCCTGCTTGAGAGCTTCAGCGCCCCCGACGATGTCCAGGAGCTCCTTGGTGATCTTCTCCTGCCGTGCCTTGTTGAACTGAACGGTCAGGATCTCGATCATCTCCTTCGCGTTCTTGGTCGCCGCTTCCATCGCGGTCATCCGCGCCCCGTACTCGCCCGCCAGCGACTCCATGAGCGCCCGGAAGACCTGGGTCCGGACGTGACGCGGGAGGAGCTCGCCCAGAATCGCCTCCGGGCCCGGCTCGTACAGGTAGTCGATGACCGCGCCCGGGCCGCCCGGGGCGATCGGGAGGAGCTGCTGCCGGACCGGACGTTGCACGGCGACCGAGCGGAACTCGTTATAGATCAGGTACACCTCGTCGACCTCGCCGGCGAGATACCGCGCCATCAGCAGGTCGGCCAGCTCGCAGGCGTTCGAATACGCGAGCCGCTCCCAGAAGCCGACCATCTCCCTCGTGATCGTCCACTGCCGGCGGTGGTAGAAATCGCGCGCCTTACGACCGACCAGGACCAGCGCGACGTCGGGCGCGCGCGACTCACGGATGAACTCGAGCGAGCGTCGGATGATATTCGAGTTGAAGGCCCCCGCGAGCCCCTTGTCGGCGGCGATCACGACGATCAGCCGGCGCGGCCCCGACCGCCGCGCGAGCAGCGGGTGCGCCTCCGGACCCGCGCTCGCCGCGAGGTGGCCGAGGAGCTCGGTCATCTTGCTCGCGTACGGCCGCGCCGCCAGGACCCGCTCTTGCGCCCGGCGCAGCTTTGCCGCCGCCACCAGCTTCATCGCGCGCGTGATCTTCTGGGTCGACTGGACGGAGCGGATGCGTCGCTGGATGTCCCGGAGGGTGGCCATCGATCCCTACTAGGCCGCCTTGATGCCCTTGGCCGCGGCGAACTCCGCCTTCGCGTCGGTGATCGCCTTGGTCAGCGTCTCCCGGAACGCGTCCGCGAGCTCCTTCTTCTCGCGGATCTCGGCGAGAACCTGAGGCTGCCGCCGCTCGAGCCACGGGTAGAGGAATTCCTCGAACGCCCGGACGCTGTCCGCGGGGAGGTCGTCGAGGAGCCCCTGGGTGCCGGCGAAGAGGATCACCACCTGTCTCTCGATGGCGAGCGGGGCGTACTGGCCCTGCTTCAGCACCTCGACCATCCGCTGGCCACGCGCGAGCTGCTGCTGGGTCGCCCGGTCCAGGTCGGAGCCGAACTGGGCGAACGCCGCGAGCTCGCGATACTGGGCGAGGTCGAGACGCAGCTTGCCCGCGACCTGCCGCATCGCGCGGACCTGGGCCGCGCCGCCGACGCGCGACACCGATAGCCCGACGTTGACCGCGGGCCGGATGCCGCCGTAGAAGAGGTCCGCCTCGAGGTAGATCTGGCCGTCGGTGATCGAGATGACGTTGGTCGGGATGTAGGCCGAGACGTCGCCCAACTGGGTCTCGATGATCGGCAGCGCGGTGAGCGAGCCGCCGCCCAGCCGGTCGTTGAGCTTCGCCGCCCGCTCGAGCAGCCGCGAGTGCAGGTAGAAGACGTCGCCGGGATACGCCTCCCGCCCCGGCGGGCGGCGCAGGAGGAGCGAGAGCTGCCGGTACGCCGTCGCGTGCTTGGACAGGTCGTCATAGATGCAGAGGGCGTGGCGGCCGCTGTCCCGGAAGAACTCCCCCATCGTGCAGCCGGCGTAGGGCGCGATGTACTGGAGCGGTGCGGCTTCCGACGCGGAGGCGACGACCACGGTCGAGTACGCCATGGCCCCCGCGTCCTCGAGGACCTTGACGACCTGGGCCACCGTCGACCGCTTCTGGCCGATCGCGACGTAGAAGCAGAAGACCCCCTGCCCTTTCTGGTTGATGATTGTGTCGACACCGATCGCGGTCTTCCCGGTCCCCCGGTCACCGATGATCAGCTCGCGCTGGCCGCGGCCGATCGGGATCATCGCGTCGATCGCCTTCAGCCCGGTCTGGAGCGGCTCCTTGACCGACCGGCGGTCGACGACGCCCGGCGCGTAGCGCTCGATGGGACGGGACTCCTGGGCCTGGATCGGGCCCTTGCCGTCGATCGGCACCCCGAGCGCGTTGACGACCCGCCCCACCAGCGCGTCGCCCACGGGAACCTGGGCGATCCGGTTCGTCCGCTTGACGGCGTCGCCCTCCTTGATGAGCGTGTCGTCGCCCAGGAGCACCACGCCGACGTTGTCCTCCTCGAGGTTCAGGACCATGCCGACGACGCCACCGGGGAAGTCCAGCAGCTCGCCGGCCATGGCCTTCTCGAGGCCGTAGACCCGCGCGATGCCGTCGCCGACCTCGACTACCCGGCCGACCTCCTGCAGATCGACCTCGGCCTCGTAGCCCGCGAGCTGGCGCTTGATGACTTCGCTGATCTCCGCCGCCTTGATCATCGTCGCCCTCGAGAGTGGACCCTACCCCGTTGCCAGACGCTCGCGAATCCGCGCGAGCTGACCATCCAGACTGCCGTCGAGGACCATGCTGCCGACCTGGGCGACGAACCCCCCCAGGAGGCTCTGGTCCACGCGCTCGTCGAGCACGACCGGCCCGTCCCCGAGCGCCCGCCCGAGACCTGCCGCGAGCGCGGCGCGGTCCGCCGGGGTCAGCGGCACCGCGGTGCGGACGCGCGCTCGCGCCCGGCCGAGGGCCGCGTCGACCAGCGCCGCGTAGGCCGCCAGGACCTCCCGCAGGTGATCCGTTCGCCCGCGCATGGCGAGCAGCGCGACGAAGTCCCGCACGAGCGCCGAGACCGCGAGCTCGGCCGCGACGGCGGCGACGAGCTGCCGCCGTGCCGGGGCGGCGCGCCACGGCCGCGACAGGGACTCGCCGAGGCCCGGGTTCGCCTCGAACGCCTCGACCACGACCCCGAGCTCCTGGCCAACCGGCTCCGTGCGACCCTGCTCCTCGGCCAGCGAGAAGAGCGCCTTCGCGTAGCGCTTGGCGGTCGCCTCGCGGCCCCTCACGCGGGGCGCCCTTCGAGCGCGCGCACGGCCTCCGCGACGATCCGCCGGTGGTCCTCGTCCCGCAGGCTCTTCCGGATCAGCTTCTCGGCGACGGCGGTCGCCAGATCGCCCACCTCGCGCCGCAGCTCGTCGCGCGCCCGCCGGACGTCGGCCTCGAGCTGGGCCCGCGCGCCCTCGACGAGGCGCTGGGCTTCCGCGCGCGCGGCCTCGATGAGCTTGCGTTGCTCGTCGGCGGCCTCCTTCCGCGCCGCCTCTCGGATGGCTTGCGCCTCCGCGTAGGCCTGGCGCAGCTTCGCCATGTTCTCCTCCAGCTCCCGCCGGGCCTCGGCGCGCGCCCGCTCGGCCTCATCGAGAGACTTCTTGATGGCGGCCGTCCGCTCCTCCATCTTCGCGACGAGCGGTCGGTAGAGGAGCTTCCAGAGGATGAGCAGGAGAACGAGGAAGTTGACCACCTGGACGACCAGCGACAGATCGAGGCTGATGATCCCGCCGCCCTCCTGCGCGGCCTCCGCGGCGAGAGCGCCGGCGGGCGGCCAGAGCAGCAGGACCGCCGCGGGCGCGATGCGCCCCCACCGCCCGCGAACGCGTTCACGCATGCCGAGGTCTCCTGCGCAGGGGGTCAGACCTGTAGGTTTGTGAAAACTATCACGCAACCCCGCGGACTGTCAAGGCGCCGCGGCCCTTCACCCCGGCCGCCCGCGCTGGATGACGCCGCCGCCGACGACGCAGTCTCCGTCGTAGAAGACCACGGACTGCCCGGGCGTCACCGCGCGCTGAGGCCGGTCGAAGACGACCTCGACCCGGCCGGGCTCGAGAGCCCGGATCGTGGCGGGCGCGGGCGCGTGGTTGTGGCGGATCTTGGCCGCGACGCGCAGGGGCGCCTGCGGCGGATCGCAGGCGATGAAGTTCGCTTGGTCGGCGGTGAGCCGCGCCTGCTCGAGTGCTTCCGCCGTCCCGACGACGACGGCGTTCCGCTCCGGGTCAAGGTCGACGACGTAGAGTGGGCGGCTCGTCGCGAGACCGAGCCCCTTCCGCTGGCCGATCGTGTAGCTCGGCAGACCCCGGTGCTCCCCGATCGTCCTTCCGGTCTCGGCATCGACGATGGCGCCGGGGAGGAACATCGTCGGATCCCGCCGGCGCAGGAAGCCCCGATAATCGTCGTCCGGCACGAAGCAGATCTCCTGGCTCTCCGGCTTGTCGGCCGTGACGAGCCCGAGCTGCCGCGCCGCGCCGCGAACCTCGGCCTTTGTCAGGTGACCGACCGGGAACCGCGCGGCGGCGAGCTGGTCCTGCGTGAGAGGCCAGAGGAAGTCCGACTGATCCTTGGCGGGATCGGCGCTCCGCCACAACAGGTGCCGGCCCGACCGCCCGTCGTGCGTGATCCGCGCGTAATGTCCCGTCGCGACGGCGACCGCGTCCCAGGCACGCGCGCGATGGAGCAGCGAGCCAAACTTGACGTCGCGGTTGCAGAGGACGCAGGGCACCGGCGTCCGGCCCGCGCGATACTCGTCGACGAAGCCCGCGATGACCGCGCGGTCGAACTCACGCTCGGTGTTCAGAAGATAGTGGGGGATGCCGAGGCGGCGGGCCACCTGACGGGCGTCGTCGACGCTCTCGGACGAGCAGCAGCTCCCGAAGCGTCGGGTCGGATCCTCGTCGGCCCTCCAGGGCCACACGCGGAGCGTGACGCCCACCACGTCGTGGCCCTGCTCGACGAGCAGCGCGGCCGCGACCGACGAATCCACGCCGCCGCTCATCCCGACGACGATTCGTGCTCGAGCCATCGCTCACCGTCTCTTCGTGATCATCCCGACCAGCCGATCCAGTTCGTCGGTCGACGCGTACAGGATCTCGATCCGTCCCCGCCGGTCGCTGCCGACCAGGCGCACCTTTGTCATCAGGCTCTGCCGGAGCGCGTCCTCCAGGGCGGCCAGCTCCGCCGAACGGCGGCGGGGCGCGCGGCTGGCCGCGCGCTTCTGCACACCCTCTTCCGTCGCCCGCACCGACCACGAGTGGGCGAGGATCTCCTCCCTGAGCTTCAGCTGATCGGCGGGGGACGTCAAGGAGAGCAGTGCCCGCGCGTGACCCATCGTCAGCCGGCCCGCCCGCAGGTCCCTCTGAACCGGTTCGGGAAGCTTCAGGAGCCGGAGACAGTTGGCGATCGAGCTGCGGTCGCGGCCGACTCGCTGCGCCAGCTCCTCCTGCGTCCACTCGAACTCGGCCAAGAGCTTCTGGTAGGCCTCGGCCTCGTCCATCGGGTTCAGGTCCTCGCGGAGCAGGTTCTCGATCAGGGCGAGCTCCAGGCTCTCGCCGTCGGTCGCCTCCCGCAGGAGGGCGGGGATCCGCTCGAGCCCAGCCATCTTCGCGGCGCGCCATCGTCGCTCGCCGGCGATGAGCTGGTAGCCCTGGCCCTGGCGACGGACGACCACCGGCTGGATCACGCCGGAGGTCCGGATCGAGGCGGTGAGCTCAGATAAACCATTGGAATCAAATGATTTTCTTGGCTGAAGCGGATTGGGAACGATCAGGTTGATCGGCACCTCGAGGAGCGCCTCGCCCTCGGCCGGCGTCGACGACAACAGAGCGCCGAGGCCACGACCGAGTCCGCGCCTATTCATGGCTCAGCACCTCCCGTGTCAACTCCAGGTAGGCTAGGGAGCCGCTCGACCGGAGGTCGTAGAGGACGATCGGCTTGCCGTGGCTCGGCGCCTCGGTCAGCCGGACGTTCCTTGGAATGATCGTCTCGAAGATCTGGCCCTCGAAGAAGCGGTGGACCTCGTCCTTCACCTGACCGGCCAGGCTCGTCCGGCCGTCGAACATCGTCAAGAGGATCCCCTCGATCTCGAGGCCCGGGTTGAGTCGCTCGCGGACGAGTCTGATCGTCTTGACGAGGTGCGCCAGCCCCTCGAGCGCATAGAACTCGCACTGGAGCGGTATCAGTACCGAGTCCGAGGCGGTCAGGGCGTTGATCGTGAGTAGCCCGAGCGAGGGCGGGCAGTCGATGATCAGGTATTCGAAGCTCTTCCGGCAGGGGTCGATCGCCTCGCGGAGCCGCCTTTCCCGCGAGGCCATCCCGACGAGTTCGATCTCGGCCCCGACCAGGTCGATATCGGCCGGGACGATGGAAAGGGTCGGGAGCGCGGTGGGCTGGAGGGCTCGATCGATCGGATCGCGCTGCAGGAGAACGGAGTAGATCGTCGGGTAGAGGCCCTCCTTCCGTACCCCGAGCCCCGTCGTCGCATTCCCCTGGGGATCCAGGTCGACGAGGAGGGTTGACCGTTCGGCGCACGCCAAACCCGCAGCCAGGTTGACTGCTGTCGTCGTCTTGCCGACGCCGCCCTTCTGGTTGACGACCGTGATCACCCGGCCGGGCCGGCGTGTTCCACGTGAAACGTCATCCTCTGCGCGTTCCACGTGAGACATATTCCTCTGCCCCTCCCGGTGAGGTCAAGCTTCTGGAGAATCAAGGACAAAAAAGGTCCGCGGCTGGACCTTGCTCGGGTGACAGACTGTCATCCACCGGCCGTGCACATGGGCCTCTTGGGGCTCGGGGGGCCCAGAGACGACCAGTCGGCCTCCCGCGGCGAGAAAGGGGGTAGCGAGCCGAGCGACCTTCTGAAGCTCGCCGGCGCAACGGCTCACGACGAGGTCGAACCCCGCCTTTAGCTCTGACCGCCGGTCGAGGGCGTCTTCGGCTCGGAGTGGGATGACCTCGGTGTTCTCAAGCTCGAGAGCGCGGATGGCGGCGCTGAGAAACGACGCTCGCCGGCGACGGGCCTCGAGGAGCGTGAACCGGACCATCGGCCGGACTATCCCCAGCGGGATTCCGGGAATCCCGGCGCCAGAACCGAGGTCGAGGACCGACCTGGCTCGAGCCGGGAGAAAGCGGACAAACAAGAGTGAGTCTAGGATCAGTTCGTCGATGATCCACCGACGATCGGACGAGCTGACGAGCCGGTAGATCCGCTGCCAGGTCAGGAGCAATTCCATGTAGGTGACGAAGGCGGCTCGCTCCGTCGGTGAAAGTTCGCGCTCGAGGATCGGACGCGCCCCAGCCGCCAGCCGGGTGTCGAGGTCACCGACAGCCGCGCTCTGGCCCCGGTTTCGGGGAGTTGGTCTGTCCCCGCGTCGCCTCACCGGTCAGGCTCGGACCGATGCGGGCCCCGACCCACCATCAGGCGATTGGGCCCTAGGCCGGTAACTAGATTCTCACAATATTTACAGGCAGATACATGACTAGTTCCGTATACACACCGAGGTTCGGTCCGGCGCGTTAACGGCCACGAGTGGATCGGGAAGGGTAGGAGGGTCGGCGGGCTATACGCGGGCAACGTCCTTGGCTCCACGCCCGGCGACGCGAGCCGGCTTCCGGTTCATCAGGCGCTGTTGGAGGATCTGAAGGGCGTTGGACACGGTCCAGTAGAGGACCAGGCCGGAGGGCAGCTTCAGGAACATGAAGGTGAAGACGAACGGCATAATCAGCATCATCTTCGCCTGGTTAGGATCGCCCATGGTCGGCTGCATCTTCTGCTGGACGAACATCGTCACGCCCATGAGAATAGGCAGGACGTAGAGGGGGTCGGGGGCGGCAAGGTCGCAGATCCAGAGGTCAGTGCCGCCGACAAACGGAAACCACCCCGGGGCCCGGCCAAAGCAGATGAACCCGGCGTTCTGCAGCTCGACCGACACCGACAGGGCGATATAGAGCGCGTAGAAAATCGGGACCTGGATCACCATCGGCAGGCAGCCGCCGAGCGGGTTGACGCCCTCCCGCCGGTAGAGCTCGAGCGTCTCGCGCTGGGCGCGCTGCGGATCGCTCTTGTGCTTGGCCCGGAGCGCGTTTGCCTGGGGCTGGATCGTCTGCATCTTCTTCATCGACGTCATGCTCTTCACCGTGAGCGGGTAGAAGAGCACCTTGGTCACCACCGTGAGCAGGATGATCGCGACCCCGTAGTTGCCGATGAACCGGTAGAAGAAGTTCATCACGAGCAGCACCGGGACACCGAGCCACTCCATCGGGAGGCCGCCGTACTTGCGCGGCAGCGGAAACCCGCCGAAGTTGATCGCGCCTTCGAGCCCGTGGGCGCGGAGTTGCCGGTACTCCTTCGGACCGGCGTAGAGCTGAGCCCGCGCTTCCCAGACCTCGCCGGCCGCCAAGGTCACGGCGCCCCGGAGCCCGACCTCGACCCGGTCCTCCCCGACCTTGCCGACGGCCAGGGAGAGCCCCGGGCTCGTGGGGGGTCTCTTGGGGATGAGCGCTGTCAGATAGTAGAGACTGTCGAGCCCGGCCCAGTCGCCGGGAGTCTCCTCCGCCACGGTCGCCTTGTCGAACGGCTCCCGATGGACGGTCCCGTCGACCTGCCAGACGAGTTCGGAGGGCCACTGGGCCCCGTCGGTCCCTGGCTTGACGGGCGCGATCCACGGCAGGGCGACCGTCAGCGTCTGGCGGACCCTCCGCCCGTTCTCGAGCCTCACCGACAGGTCGACCGCATACTGGTCCGCCCTGAAGGTCGCGGTCTCGCGGACGCGCACGCCGTAGGCGTCCTCGCCCGTCATCACGAGGGTCCCCTCGCCGGCCTTGCCGTCGAGCACGACCGGACCCCCCGTGATGCTGAACTCTACTGGCTGGCCGCCGACGCCCGACCGCTCGAGAATCAACCCGCTGAGCCCCATCTGGCCGCGCTCGGCGAGAACCTTCTCGCCTCGATAGTGGAGCGTCCAGCCGAGCAGGCGTCCGCCCTCGCTCCCCACGATGGCGTGGTAGAGGGGGGTGTCGACGGAGACCGTCCGCTCGGGGAGGCGCGGCAGGACCTTCGCCGCCGGCAGGACGGCGGGCGGCGGCGGCGCGGTCTTCTCCTGGGGAGGTACCGGCTTCGAGACCCCCTCCGGAGCGCGAGCCGGGGGAGGGGGGGCGGTCGCAGGAATGAAGAAGACCTGGTACAGGATCAGGAGCGCCGCCATCAGGACGGCGGCCAGGACCGCTCGATTCTCCATTCCTCTCAGGCCCTCCCGCGGCTCGGCGCCGGCGGGGGCGGATCGATTCCCCCCGGGTGAAACGGGTGGCAGCGGAGCAGGCGCCTCAGCGCCATGCCGCCGCCTCGGAGGAGCCCGTGCCCGATGATCGCTTGCCGTGCGTACTCAGAGCAGCTCGGGGCGAAGCGACAAGCCCGCGGGAGGAGCTGGGAAAACGTCCATTGATACGCGGTGATACAGAGCGCAGCGGCTCGCGCCGCCGCGTTCACGCCGGGCGCCCTGCGCGCCAGCGCTCGGCGATCGCGCCGAGGGCGCCCTTCAGGTCGCGCACGAGCGCCTCGAACGGGCCCGTCAGAGCGGGCCGGCGCGCGACAATGACGAGGTCACCGGGGGTCGGCTCGGCGCCTCGCGCCACGCGATATGCCTCCCGCAGCCGGCGCCGGACGCGGTTTCGTGTGACCGCACTCCGCATCTGCCGGCTCACCGCGAACCCGACGCGGCGCGCCCGATCGCTCTCCTTCCACAACACGATCAAGGACGGCCGCTCGATGCGCGCGCCTTGCTGGAAGACTGCCTGGAAATCCCGGTTGCCGGTCAGCCGCTCGCGCCGCGGGAGCCGTCCGAAACTGTCCGGACCACCCACCGCTAGACGGTCAGGCGCTTTCGCCCCTTCGCGCGCCGCCGCTTCAGCACCTTCCGGCCCCCCTGCGTCTTCATCCGCTCCCGGAAGCCGTGTGTCTTCTTTCGCCGGCGCGTGTTCGGCTGGAACGTGCGCTTCATTAGATCGAGGTCTCCCTTTCAGTCGTACAACCTAGGCAGTCTATTCGCCGCCGCACTCCAAGTCAACTCGGCGCCAGGGCCCGAACCCCCTTGCCACGCTCTTTCAGCGTGTGCTAACGTGCGCACCCTGGTTGGCGTGTCCTGTCTAGTTCGGCTCAACCCGACGAGGTGTTCGTGTCCTGATGGTCGGAACTCCTGTCAGGGATGTCCTTGCCACACCAGTGGTTCCGGACTATCCACATCTGTGGATAAAGGTGTGTGTAAGTGGGGGTGCGGACCGTGCTTGATGCTCTGTGGCTCCGCCTGCTGGCCTCTCTCGAATCCAAGCTGCCCTCGGCCGTCCTTGACTCCTGGATCAGGCCGAGCCGCCTCCTCGCGGTCGAGGGCGACCTGTTGAAGATCGGCGCGCCCAACAAGTTCTCCCGAGACTGGCTCGCCCAGCACCACCTGGAGGCCCTCCAAGCCGCGGCCAAGGAGTGCCTCGGCGGCCAGCCCCGCGTTGCGGTCGTGATCGACGAGGCGGCGTCCGCCGACGCCCTCCCGGGCCCCGAGGCGCCGGTCGAGCCCGTCCGCCCGAGCGGCCCGGACGCCCCCGGCCAGCTCAACCCCCGCTACACTTTTGACACGTTCGTGGTCGGCTCCTCAAACCAATTCGCCCAGGCCGCCAGCCAGGCGGTGGGGGAGCTGCCGTCCCGCGCCTACAACCCGCTCTTCATCTACGGGGGGGTCGGGCTCGGCAAGACGCATCTCCTCCACGCCATCGGCCATCAGGTGCTCCGGCGGTTCCCGCAGATGGCGGTCCTCTACCTCTCCTCCGAGCGCTTCACGAACGATCTCATCAACGCGATCCGCTACGACCGGACCGCCGAGTTCCGCGCCAAGTACCGGACGATCGATCTCCTGCTGATCGACGACATCCAGTTCATCTCCGGCAAGGAGCGTACCCAGGAGGAGTTCTTCCACACCTTCAACGACCTCTACGAGTCGCGCAAGCAGATCGTCGTCTCCAGCGACTGCTCGCCCAAGGAGATCCCCGAGATCGAAGAGCGGCTCCGCTCGCGCTTCGAGTGGGGCCTGATCGCCGATATCCAGCCCCCGGACTTCGAGACGCGCGTCGCCATTCTCAAGAAGAAGGCCGGGCTCGAGCGTGTCCGGCTCGCCGACGACGTCGCCTACCTGATCGCCAGCCGCGTCAAGTCCAACATCCGGGAGCTCGAGGGCTCTCTCACCCGGATGGTCGCCTTCTGCGCGCTGACCGGTCGCGAGATGAGCGTGGACCTGGCCCAGGAGGTCCTGGCCGATCTCTGGGGGGACTCCGAGAAGGTCGTCACCATCGAGCAGATTCAGCGGAGCGTCGCCGAGTTCTTCGGCGTGAAGTTCTCCGACTTCAAGGCGAAGAACCGGACGCGCGCCGTGGCCTTCCCGCGCCAGATCGCGATGTACCTCGCGCGCCAGCTCACCCACGCCTCGCTCGCCGAAGTCGGCCGCGCCTTCGGCGGCAAGGACCACACGACCGTCCTCCACGCGGTCGACAAGATCCAGACCCTCCTGCAGGAAGATCCCAAGCTCCGCAAGACCGTGGACGGACTCATCCAGGGGATCACGCTGTGATCCCCGGCCATCCCGCCCTCGTCCACCGACCTTTCCACCAGACCGACCCCCGCCGCGCCCCGCGTTTCCCCTCCCTTAGCCGGCATTCACACTGGTCACCGGACCGACGGCTTTGCCTCCTACGAGTCCTATCCTTTCTTCTTCTTCTAAGTATTGGAGAACTTCATGGAAGTCCAGCTTGACCGCGACTCGTTTCTCAAAGGGCTCCAGATGGTCCAGAGCATCGTCGAACCCCGCCAGGCCCTGCCGATCCTCGCCAACGTGCTGATCCAGGCCGGCGACGAGAGCGTGCGCCTCACCGCGACCGATCTCGAGGTCGGCGCGACGGTCTCGATCCCGGCCAAGGTCGCGGCGCCGGGGGCGATCACGCTGTCGGCGCGCAAGCTGACCGAGATCGCGCGGGAGCTGCCTGCGGCCGCGCTCTCGCTCAAGGTCCAGGACAACGCCTGGGTGGCGCTCAGGTGCGGGGGCGCGGCCTTCAAGCTGGTCGGGCTCTCGGCGGACGACTTTCCGCCGGTGACGCCGGGAACGTCGGCGACGTGGATTCCGCTCGAAGCAAAGGTGCTCAAGGAGATGCTCGAGCAGACGAGCTTCGCGGTCTCCCACGACGAGGGACGCTATGCCCTCAACGGGATCCTGTTCTCCCTGCAGGGCAAGGAGATCCGGCTGGTGGCGACCGACGGTCACCGGCTGGCCGTCTCGACGCGCGTGCTCAGGGAGCCGGCGCCGACGGTCACGGGGATCGTGCCGCGCAAGGGCGTCCAGGAGGTCGGCCGTGTGCTCGGCGTCGGCGAGGAGGTCCAGATCGCGTTGGCGGACAACCAGTTTGTCCTGCGGATGCCGAACTTCGTGATGCTAGCCCGGCTGATCGAGGGCCAATTTCCGAACTACGAGCAGGTGCTGCCGAAGGGCCAGCCACGGCGCCTCACCCTCTCGCGGGCGGCCTTCACGGCGGCGCTCCGTCGCGTCTCGGTGATGTCGGAGGAGCGGACGAGGCCGGTCAAGCTGGTCCTCGCTCCCGGCACGCTCCGGTTGATGGCGTACCATCCGGAGCTTGGCGAGGCCGAGGAAGCGCTGGACGTCGGCTACGCGGGGGACGAGCTGACCATCGGCTTCAACTCCCGCTATCTGCTGGAAGCGCTGGCGCCGCTCGCGGCCGACGAGATCGCGATCGAGTTGAACGACGGGATGAGCCCCGCCGTGATCAAAAGCTTCGAGGACGAGGGGACGCTCTGTGTTATAATGCCTATGAGAATTTAGAGAGGATTCGGCTCTGAAAACCGGGAGTTCAACAGGGTGCAGATTCGATGGATACAGTTACTCGAATTCCGTAATTACCGTACCCTTTCCTATCGTCCCTCGGCCAAGCTGAACCTCCTCGTCGGGCGGAACGCCCAGGGCAAGACGAATCTTCTGGAAGGCATCGCGGTCCTGCTGGTGGGCCGCTCGTTCCGCACCCCCCGCCTCGCCGAGTTGCCGCGGTGGGGATCTCCGTCGGCGTCGATCGCGGGAGAGATTAGCCGCGGCGACAGCACCCGGACCCTTCGCCGGACCCTTCAGCAGACCGAGAGCGGCGGCTGGCAGGCGGTCGGCGACCACTGCGAGTGGGCTCGCGCGATCCCGTTCAGTTGGCAGGACCTGGCCATCCTCACCGGCGGCCCCGGAGCCCGGCGGAACTTCCTGGACGGCTTCGCCGGACGGCTCTATCCGAGCCACCTCGCCGCCCTCGTGCAGTACCGGAAGATCCTCGCCCGGCGAGCTGTCCTCCTCCAGAAGGGTCAGGCCGACCGGCTGGCGCCCTGGGACGAGCAGCTGGCGACCGTCGGCACGGAGCTTCTGGGACGCCGGCGGTCGGCGACGGCGGCGCTCCAGACCGAGCTGGCCCGCATCTATCCTCTCCTCGCGGGTGGCCCCCAGAAGGTCGAGATCCGCTATCGCGCGTCGCTCGAGGCGACCGACCCGGGGGCCTTCCTGGCGGGGCTCGAGCGCCGCCGGCAGGAGGAGCTTCGGCGGGGTCAGACGCTGGTCGGGCCGCACCGAGACGACCTGCTGATCGAGCTCGACGGGGTGGACGCACGGGTCTACGGCTCGCGGGGTCAGCAGCGGCTGCTGGCGCTGGCCCTCCGCCTGGCCGAGGTGCTGCCGGTGGCGGAGGCGACCGGCACGCCGCCCGTCCTGCTGCTGGACGACGCGCTCTCGGAGCTCGACGCGCCGGGGCGGGCGAGCGTCCTGGCCGAGCTCCGGGCGGCCGAGCAGGTGTTTCTCACGACCGCAGACCCCGCGTTTCCGGCGGCCGACGGCGCGCGCTGGGAAGTGCGGGCGGGGGACCTCGTCGCCGCATGACCGCCGAGACCTATACCGCGAGCGACATCAAGGTCCTCGAGGGCCTGGAGGCGGTCCGCAAGCGCCCGGCGATGTACGTCGGGGACACGGGGGCGTACGGGCTCCACCACCTCGTCTATGAGGTCGTCGACAACTCGGTCGACGAGGCGCTCGCGGGGTGCTGCGACAACATCCGGGTGGTCCTGCACTCGGACGGCTCCTGCTCGGTGGGGGACAATGGGCGCGGTATTCCCGTCGATACCCACAAGGAAAGCGGCAAGCCGGCGGCCGAGGTGGTCCTCACCATGCTCCACGCCGGCGGCAAGTTCGAGCACTCGGCGTACAAGGTCTCGGGCGGCCTCCACGGCGTCGGCGTGTCGGTGGTCAACGCGCTCAGCGAGTGGCTCGAGCTCGAGATCCGCCGGGCGGGTCGCGTCTGGACCCAGCGCTACGAGCTCGGGGTCCCGCAGGGGGAACTCACGGCGGGCGAGAAGACGAGCAAGCACGGGACGATCATCCGCTTCAAGCCGGACTCGAAGATCTTCGAAGAGACGACGTTCTCGTTCGACACCCTGTCCAACCGCCTCCGCGAGCTCGCGTTCCTTAATCGCGGCCTGAAGATCACGATCGAAGACGAGCGCGATGATCGGAAGAACGTCTTCTTCTATACGGGCGGGATCATCGAGTTCGTCAAGCACATGAACCAGAACAAGACGCCGGTCCACCCGAAGGTGCTCTACTTCGAGGCGAGCAAGGGCGACACGGTGGTGGAGGTGGCGCTCCAATACAACGACGGTTATCAGGAGACCGTGTTCGCATTCGCGAACAACATCAACACGCGCGAAGGCGGCACGCACCTGACCGGCTTCCGGGCCGCCCTCACGGGGACGATCAGCGGCTACGCGCAGGCCAACGGGTTCCTCAAGAGCTTCAAGGGCGGCGTCAGCGGCGACGACGTGCGCGAGGGCCTGACCGCCGTCGTCTCGGTCCGCCTGCCCGACCCCCAGTTCGAGGGCCAGACGAAGGCCAAGCTCGGCAACAGCGACATCAAGGGGCTCGTCCAGCAGGCGGTGAACGACAAGCTGGCCGAAGCCTTCGAGGAAGATCCGACCACGGCCCGCAAGATCACCGAGAAGTGCGTCCGTGCGGCCCAGGCCCGCGAGGCGGCGCGGAAGGCGCGCGAGCTCACCCGCAAGGGGGGCCGCGATGAGGAGGGGCTCTCCGCCAAGCTCGCCGATTGCTCGGAGCGCGATCCCAAGTACCGCGAGCTGTTCCTGGTCGAGGGCGACTCGGCCGGCGGCTCCGCCAAGCAGGGACGCGACCGGAAGACCCAGGCGGTGCTGCCGCTCCGCGGCAAGATCATCAACGCCGAAAAGGCGCGCTACGACAAGGTCCTGTCCCACAACGAAATCCGCCTGCTGATCTCCGCCCTCGGCACCGGGATCGGACCCGAGGAGTTCGACGTCTCGAAGCTCCGCTACCACAAGGTCATTCTCATGACCGACGCCGACGTGGACGGCGCCCATATCCGGACGCTCCTGCTCACGTTCTTCTTCCGCCACATGGTGCCGGTCATCGAGCAGGGCTTCCTCTACATCGCCCAACCGCCGCTCTTCAAGGTGAAGAAGGGGCGGGCCGAGAAGTACCTCATGAACGAGCGCGAGTTCGAAGAGTTCTTCCTGTCCACCTGGGTCGAGACGGGAAGGGTCAAGGTGCCGGGGAAGTCCGCGCCGCTCGCCGAGGAACCTCTGCTCGAGGTTCTGAAGCGGCTGATCGAGTTCCGGCATCTCTTTTCGAAGTTCGTGAAGCGCGGCGTTCCGCGGGAGATCGTCGACGGGCTCCTGCGCGCGAAGTTCAGGGCGACGAAGCGCGGGGTCGGCCCGGAGGAGATCGGCGCTGCCATTCAGTCGGTGGGGACGGAGCACAAGCTCAAGACGTTCCGGGTCGAGGTCGACGAGGGCGAGAACGGCGAGGGGGCGATCATCAAGCTGTCGGGCGACCTTCCCGCCCTGATCAAGGTGGATACGCTGCGGTCGCCCGACTTCCAGGCCCTCTACGAGCTCCACGAGCTCCTGCCGCCGCTCTCCAAGGGGCCGGCCGTCATCCTCGACGGGTCGGGGAAGGAAGTGTCGGTGAAGACGTTCGCCGAGTTCGTCAGCACCGTCTTCGACCTTGCCAAACAGGGCGCCACCTTCCAGCGCTATAAGGGGCTCGGCGAGATGAACCCCGAGCAGCTCTGGGAGACGACGATGAACCCGGAGACGCGGACGCTCCTCAAGGTCACGATGGAGGACGCCGTCGGCGCCGACCAGATGTTCACGATGCTGATGGGGGACGCCGTCGAGCCGCGCCGCGAGTTCATCGAGGCGCACGCGCTGGACGTGGCCAACCTCGACATCTGATCCCGTGCCCAACGAGCGGCAGATCCCGGTCCCGATCGAAGAGGAGATGCGGAAGTCCTACCTGGACTACGCCATGTCCGTCATCATCGGGCGGGCGCTGCCGGACATCCGCGATGGGCTCAAGCCGGTGCACCGCCGCGTCCTGTACGCGATGTCTGAGCTCGGGCTCACCTGGAACCGCGCCTACAAGAAGTCCGCGCGCGTCGTTGGCGAAGTCCTCGGCAAGTACCATCCGCACGGGGACTCGCCCGTCTACGAGGCGCTCGTGCGGATGGTCCAGGACTTCTCCCTCCGGTACCCGCTCGTGGACGGCCAGGGCAACTTCGGCTCGATCGACGGCGACCCGCCCGCCGCCATGCGCTACACCGAGACGCGCCTGGCCAAGATCGCGCACGAGATGCTCGCCGACATCGAGAAGGGCACCGTCGACTTCGTCCCGAACTTCGACGAGTCCCTCCAGGAGCCGACGGTCCTGCCGACCCGGCTGCCGAACCTGCTCGTCAACGGCTCCTCGGGCATCGCGGTCGGGATGGCGACGAACATCCCGCCCCACAACCTCCGCGAGGTCGTGGACGGGCTCGTGATGCTCATCGACCGGCCGGAGACGCCGGTCGCGACGCTGATGACCGAGATCAAGGGGCCGGACTTCCCGACGCGCGGCTACATCTATGGGCTCCAGGGCATCCGTGACGCCTACACCACCGGCCGCGGCATGCTGACGCTGCGCGCGAAGGCCCACGCCGAGAAGCTCCGCGGGGGCCGCGAGGCGATCATCATCACCGAGCTGCCGTACCAGGTGAACAAGGCCACGCTGGTCGAGAAGATCTCGGAGCTCCGGCGCGAGAAGAAGCTCGAGGGCGTCTCGGAGATCCGCGACGAGTCGAACCGCGAGGGCATTCGAGTGGTGCTCGAGCTCAGCCGGGACGAGATTCCGCAGATCATCCTCAACCAGCTCTTCAAGCACACGCAGATGCAGACGACCTTCGGGATCATCATGCTCGCCCTGGTCGACCGCCGGCCGCAGGTGGTGGACCTCAAGCAGATGCTCGAGGCCTTCATCCGCTTCCGCCGCGAGATCGTGACGCGGCGGACCCGCTTCGACCTCGCCCGCGCCGAGGAGCGCGCGCACATCCTGGCCGGCCTCAGGAAGGCGGTCGAGGAGCTCGACCTCGTGATCCGCCTGATCCGCCAGGCCGAGAGCCCCGACGCGGCAAAGGACGCGTTGATGCGGCGGCTCGAGCTCAGCGAGATCCAGGCCAAGGCCATCCTGGACATGCGGCTGCAGCGGCTGACCCAGCTCGAGCGCCACAAGGTGGTCGAGGAGCACGAGCAGACGCTGGCGCTGATCGCCGAGTTGCAGGGGATCCTCGCCTCCGAGCAGAAGGTCATGGCGATCATCCGACAGGAGCTCCTTGCCCTCAAGGAGGAGTACGGCGACGAGCGCCGCACCGAGATCCTCGCCGAGACCACCGAGCTCACGATCGAGGACCTGCTCGCCGACGAGGAGATGGTCGTCACGATCACGCGCTCCGGCTACATCAAGCGGACCCACGTCGAGGCCTACCGGAGCCAGCGGCGCGGCGGCAAGGGCGTGACCGGGATGGAGACGAAGGAGGAGGACATCGTCGCGGATGTCTTCGTCGCCTCGACCCACTCCTACCTTCTCTTTTTCACGAACCTCGGCAAGGTGCACTGGCTCAAGGTGCACGAGATTCCGGAGGGCGGGCGCCAGGCCAAGGGCAAGGCCATGGTGAACCTGCTGGCGCTCGGTGAGCACGAGCGCGTCGCCACCTGCGTCCCCGTCCGGGACTTCGGGGCCGGCGGCTACATCCTGTTCGCGACGAAGCAGGGGAAGGTGAAGAAGACCGAACTCGAGGCATACTCGCATCCGCGCGCCGGCGGGATCCAGGGGATCGGGCTCGAGGCCGGCGACGAGGTCATCACGGTCCGGCGGACCGACGGCCAGCGTGAGGTCGTGATCGCGACGAAGCTCGGTATGATCATCCGCTTCCCCGAGGACGAGGCGCGTCCGATGGGTCGGACCGCGTCGGGCGTGCGGGGGATCGACGTCGAGGATGGCGACCAGGTGATCGCCGCCGACGTGGTGCAGGAGGGCGTGTCGATCCTGACCGTGACCGAGCGCGGCTACGGCAAGCGGACGCCGCTCGAGGAGTACCGGCTGCAAAGCCGCGCGGGCAAGGGCATCATCGACATCAAGACCGGTGGCCGCAACGGCAACGTGGTCGGGATGCTCCAGGTGCGGGAGTCGGACGACGTTCTCGTCGTCACCACGAAGGGCAAGATCATCCGGCTCCCCGCGGCCGACGTCTCCTCCCAGGGCCGCAACACGTGGGGCGTCCGCATCATCGACCTCGAGGCGGACGACCGCGTCGGCTCCATCGCCCGCGTCGAGGCCGAGCAGGGTTCGGCCGAAGCGTCGTAGCCCGCCGTTGCTCCCGCTGAAGCTCATCCGCGAGCAGCCCGAGGCGGTGGCCCGCGCGCTGGCGACCCGTGGCGGCGGCGGGGACATCCTCAAGGAGCTGCTCGAGGCCGACCGGCAGCGCCGCGAGCTGCTCCGGACCGCCGAGGAGCTGAAGGCGCGTCGCAACCGGACGTCCGAGGCGATTGGCGCCGCCAAGCGGCGGGGCGAGGACGCGTCGGCCGAGATGCGCGAGATGCGCGCGGTCGGCGACCGGATCCGGGAGCTGGACGCCGCGCTCCAGCGGGTCGACGGGGACATCGAAGGGCTGCTGCTCGCGCTCCCGAACCTCCCGCACGAGTCGGTGCCGGCCGGCGCCACCGCCGACGACAACGAGGAGATCCGGCGGTGGGGCGTGCCGCGCGCCCTCGGCTTCGAGCCGAAGTCCCACTGGGAGATTGGCGAGGCGCTCGGCGTCCTCGACTTCGAGCGCGCGAGCAAGATCGCGAAGTCGCGGTTCGTGGTGCTCTGGGGCCCCGCGGCGCGGCTCGAGCGGGCGCTGATCGATTTCATGCTCGACCTGCACACCCGCGAGAACGGCTATACGGAGCTCGCGGTGCCGCACCTCGTCAACGCCGCGACCATGCGAGGGACGGCGCAGCTGCCGAAGTTCGAGGAGCAGCTCTTCAAGACGGTCGAGGCCGACGACAACCGCGCGCTCTACCTGATTCCGACCGCGGAAGTCCCGCTGACCGCGCTCCATGGCAACGAGGTGCTCCTCGAGGCGGACCTGCCCCGCCGCTACGTGGCCTACACGCCGTGCTATCGACGGGAGGCCGGCACCTACGGCCAGGATACCCGCGGGATGATCCGCCAGCACCAGTTCGACAAAGTCGAGCTGGTCACGGTCACGACGCCCGCCACCTCCTACGAGGCGCTGGAATCGATGGTGCGGAACGCCGAGGAAGTTCTGAAGCGGCTCGAGCTGCCGTACCGGGTCGTGCTGCTCTGCACATCCGACATGGGGTTCGCGGCGGCCAAGACCTACGACATCGAGGTGTGGCTGCCGAGCCAGGGGAAGTATCGGGAGATCTCGTCGTGCTCGAACTGCGAAGCCTTTCAGGCGCGGCGTGCCGACATCCGCTACCGGCCAGCCGGCGGCGGCAAAGCCGAGCTCTGCCACACCCTGAACGGCTCGGGCCTCGCGGTGGGGCGGACGCTGATCGCGATCCTCGAGAACTACCAGGAGGCGGACGGCAGCGTCGTGATCCCCACGGCGCTCCGGCCGTATCTCGGCGGCCTCGACCGGATCACCGCGGTTCGGCCGTAGGCCGGACGACCACCACGGAGATCGCCACGAGCCTGCCGTCCCGCGTCTCGGCCTCGACGGTCGCGAAGTCGCCCGGCTTGAGGTCCGTCGCCGCGATCGGGGATTCGGTGTACTCGCCGCGCCACCCGGTCTCCTCGCTGTCCGCGGCGCGGGCCGCGAGGAGGAGCGTCGTCCCGGGCGAGAGCCCGATCACGCGCGGGATCTCCTGGTTGCGGCCGCCGGGGACCCCGGCGCCGAGCTCGTTGAGCGTGATCGAGCTCCCGGCAGGGTCGACCGCGACGATCGTGCCTGAGTACCTGGGGGCCGCCTCCACGGCGGAAGAAAGGATGAGACAGCCGAGGGCTAGCGCGATCCGGCTCATGCGGATCCTCCCCACGCGCCAGATTGTGCGGTGACGGTGGGGAGAGTTCAATGGCCTATAATCGCTGTGCGCGCTCGCGAGGTCGTTCTCCGGGAGGGGTGGCCGAGTCCGGTTGAAGGCACCCGCCTTGAAAGCGGGCATCCCCGGAAGGGGATCGGGGGTTCGAATCCCTCCCCCTCCGCCACCTCGCGCGCCGCGCCCTCTCGCCGCGGCCGCTGGTAGCGTCGAGGGATGTCCCTTATACTACATGGGTTCTCCACTCGGAGAGGTGGCCGAGTCGGCCGAAGGCAGCCGCCTGCTAAGCGGTTACAGGGCCAAAAGCTCTGTCCAGGGTTCGAATCCCTGCCTCTCCGCCATGCGCCCTTAGCTCAGATGGATAGAGCGTCGGACTACGAATCCTGCCCGGGTTCGTCGCTCTAGACCATCTGGGCTTCCGATCTGTGATCGGAATGCGGACCATCGAGGCGGCCAGCTGCTCGTCACGCGTAACGAACACGTCGGTGGTCGAAGAGGTCAGCGCGTCCCTTGGGGACCACCGGCCCAGGTGAACGTTGGGACCGGAGACCCCGCACGCGTCGACGGAGCGATTGGCTCGTTGATCGCCGTTGAAGTGGAGTCACGCGTGGCTGTCTGTCGCGCGAGCGCGCACACCGGGACGGTGGCGCCGCACCACCGCACCGCTGGATGTGGCAGCACAGCCATGACCGCGGTCACTCGGGCCCTTGTCATCTGCCTCTCGCTCGTGGCCACCACGCCGGGTGAGCCGGCGCCAGCGGGAGGCCTCGGTCGCAAGGAGGCGCTGGAGGCGGTGCGGAATGGTGGCGATGTCCAGACGCGACGGGCGGCGGTACAGGCGCTGGGCGAGACCGGCACGCGCGGCGATCAACCCGTCCTGCTGGCCGCCCTGCGGGACGAGGACGCGCTCGTCCGCGCGCTGGCGGAGCGCGCGCTCTGGCTCGTGTGGGGCCGCTCGGGGGATCCGGAGATCGACCGCCTGTTCACGGATGGCGTGGCCCAGATGGGCGCGCAGACGCTGCCAGAGGCGGTGCAGACCTTCACCCGCATCATCGAGCGGAAGCCCGAGTTCGCCGAGGCCTGGAACAAGCGCGCGACGATCTACTACTTGCTCGGCGAGCTCGACAAATCGCTCGCCGACTGCGACGAGGTGATCGCGCGCAATCCCGAGCACTTTGGCGCGCTGAGCGGGTACGGCCTGATCTACCTCCAGCTCGACCAGCCGGCGCGGGCGCTCGCCTACTTCGAGCGCGCGCTCGCCGTCAACCCGAACCTCCACCAGATCCGCTCCGTGATCGAAGAGATCCGGCGCGAGCTCCGGGCCCGCGGGGGCGAGACGATCTGATACTCGTCAGCGCCACGTGCAGCCGCCGCCTCGAGCTGAGAGGCCGCTCGGACGCGGTAGAACTTCGACGGCGCGAGCTGCAGGTGCGCCGGTGTATGCTAAGTGCCCGTGCGCCCTTAGCTCAGATGGATAGAGCGTCGGACTACGAATCCGAAGGTCGGGGGTTCGATTCCCTCAGGGCGCACCAATTTTCAGCTACTTGAAGCGCGCGACTCAGGCGCCGGGGGGTCGACCGTGCCCGTCGGCGTTCGAGCGGCCTCCTGAAGGTCAACCGGGCTCGTGGTGTTGTACCTGTCGAACACGCTGCGGGTCCGGTGGCAGCTGATCGTCATGCAGACGCGCTCGGAGTTATGCACGACGTGTTGGAAGTGCCGGCTCACTGACTGAACCACTTCCTACTGATTTCCGGCTTGGCAGCGGCAGACGAACTCCCGTGTAGTCGGGTACCGGACAAGTGCCGGTCGATGCCCACAAACGAGGTCGTGGGAAACGAAGGTCGAGGTTCTCGACGCATCGTCGCGTAACCGGAAAGTAGGCCGAGAGGATCGGATTCGAGTCCTGACTCCTACCGATCATCATCGTCGGGGCGGACAAACAACATTCCGCGAGCGCTCCCGAGCCCGGTAACGATGGGCGTGACGACCCCGTTATCGAGGTCGAGCGTTCCAACGAATCCTTCGGTATCCGAAGCCGAATAGGCAACGCCCGGCTCGAATCCGTCCAGCCGGTAAATCGTGTTCCCGGCGACATCGCTGAAGAGCAAAAAGGCGTTCCCCTTCGGCGCGAAGGTTGTGTCGTCCAGGGTTGTCGCGCCGCCGGTGGACTTCGTGATGAGGATGCGGCCTACTTGCTGGTCTTCCTCGAACGGATGCCGGATAAACACCAACTCGCCGTCCGCCTGGCTGTCGAGGACAATGTTCCCGCGCGGATCGATGGTCATCGAGTCGGGGTCCGTCAGGTTGAGTTGGACCGTCATACCCGTGGAAATGTCGGTCGCATTGGCGTCGCCGTTGAGGACGGACTCGATCATCACCACACTCCCCGATAAGCGGGCGCGCACCAGTGCTGGGAATACGTTCACACCGAGAGAGGTGAGATTGGGGTTCGACGCAGTAATAAAGACCTCGTCGTTTACCACCACGATGTCGTCGTAGCCGCCGCCGTCAGGTAGCGGTCGATCGCCCCGCCGAACGTCATCGATGGGAGCGCCGGCGGCTTAGGGTTCGCCTGCTCGCGCCAGCGCAAGGCTAGCTTGGAAAAGCGAGCACCGCGGAAACGTCGCTCGGTCGAGAGCCGACAAACACGGCAGCCATCCCGACTTCGAACAGAGCCGTGACGGCCGCCTTTTGACTTGCCGTGATCACCGACTTAACTTGACATCAGAGCCTCGCGGGCTTAGTGTCGGGACCGTCTCCCGGATGTGCGCGCGTCTCGAAACCGGGGGTTGGCCGCGGACGTCTTCGGCAACCGTACCCTCTTCGCTCTAATCCCAAAGCGTCGTCACAAGGCTCATAGGGGGGTCTCGATGAAAAGGCTATGGCTACTGTTCTCGCTGCTCGTCTTGGGGCTGGGTTCGCTGGTCGCTCCGGTCTCAGCGCGGGCAGCCGAGAGGGAGTTCACCGTTGCGGATGTTCGCGGCTCTTATGGGTTCTCGTGGAACGGGACGCTAGGCGCCGGGACGTCAGGCGCGGTACCAGCTGCTGCAGAGGGGCTTTTGGTTGCTGATGGGCAGGGCACCTTTACCGAGGCGGTGCGAACCCTAAGCGTGAACGGCTCGGTTTCGCATCAGACCGCCACGGGCACGTATACGGTGAATTCCAACGGCACAGGGTTGGCAACGTTGCATGTCAACTTCGCCCCCGGAGTAGTCAGGACCGAAACTTTCGAGTTTGTGATCGTCAACAATGGCAGAGAAGCGCCGTTTATTGGAACGGATCCTGGTGTTGTTATCCGCGGCTTAGCTATTAAGCAGTAGCGGATCAAGCAGAACGCCGTTGACCAGGCGCGGGCTTGGCGGCGGTGCCGTCGCGGGGTGTCGAACGGCGTCTACCATGCGGCGACGGGCCCGATCGCGAGTGCGAGCGTACTCACGGGTTGGACAATCGAGGCTGCTTCCGCAGTCCTGCTAGTTGAATGGCGCGACCGCGTGGTCGCGTCGTTCGTATCTCCCGCCGCCGTCGATACAACGCTCCCCAATTGCCGTCTTTATCCACGTGGCGCTCTGCCGCAGATAGACCCCGCCCCCGTGTGTTCGGTGAGGGAGTGCATCGCTCCTCACCGCGCCCGCGCCCCGCTCGCCCCGGCGGGTGGGCCGGCCTCGGAGGATCACCGGCGCGCCCCTATCAACGCTCACGCCGATTCTGGGAAGGGCCCGGGACCGGCGCGTCCAGCTCCCCGATCAGCCGTGGATCCAACCGGTTGAGCACCTCGACCTGCTCCTGGGCTGCCGAGCCATTGCCCACCGCGCGGTAGGCCCGTGCGAGCCCGAAGCGTGAGAGTGGATCGGTCGGGTTCACCTGGATCGCCCGTTGCAAGTAGGGGATCGCCTCGGCCGGTCGTCCGAGGGCGGACACCGCGAGCGCCAGGTTCGTCAGTGCGGCGGCGTGATGCGGATCGAGCCGGACGGCCTCCTGGAGCTGTCGCGCCGCCGCTTCCATCTGGCCGGCGTGCATCAGTGTCACGCCCAAGTAGTTTCTGACCTCGACGTCCCAGGGGTAGCGCTCGAGATGGAGCCGGAACTGGGAGATGGCTTCCGGGAGCCGGCCGAGCCGGAAGAGGACGAGGCCGAAGTTCCGGCGCTCGTTGCCGAACGCATCGGGACGAAGGGTCAGCGCGCGCTCGAAGTCCTTGATCGCTTCGGTGTAGTAGCCGCGGGTATCGAGCGACGCGGCCAGGTTTCCGTAGCACTTGGCGCAGGCGGGATCGACTTCGAGAGCCAAGCGCCAGAGCGTGTCTTCGTCGTGCCAGCTCTGGACTTGACCCCAGGTGAGCGTCGCCAGACCGGCGATGGCGAGCCCAGCCACCGCGAAAAGGAGTCCGGCGAAGGCCGGCCGGAGCCGTCCGCAGTGCGCCGCCCCGGCGACGACCGCCACCCCGGCGCCCGCGAGGACCGCCCAGCCGAGACACGGGAGATAGCTGTACCGGCTCGCGACGAGCTGCGGCCCCGCGTGGACGAGCCCGCCGATCGGCGCCACCATCACGCAGTAGCTCGCCCAGAGCGCCAGTCCTGCCGGCCAGCGCCGCCGAAGCCCCCACGTAACCGCCGTGACGAGCGCTACCGCGACGCCGCTCACCAGGAAGCGGGGCGCGAGGAGACTCACGTGTGGCGGGAGCTCGTAGAGCGGCGAGATCCCGAGCGGGAGGAGGGTCTTCCAAATATAGAAGGCGAAGCTGTAGAGGAGCATCGCGATCCTCGCGGGCAGGGGATACTGATCAATCGGAGTCTTCTGGTCGAGCGCGACATAAGCGATGGCGCCGCCGATGAGGGCGACGAGAAGATAGGGGACCTTTTCCGTCCACGCCGCCCGCGCGCCGGGACTCAGCCACTCGCGCCAGCGCGGCGAGAGCCGGCCGAGCGGATAAAAGTCCAGGATGACCAGGACGAACGGCAGGGACATCACGATCGGCTTGGCGAGCATGGCGAGAGCATAGCAGCCGACGGAGGCGGCGAGCCACGGCCGGCGCCGCACCTCGGCGTCGCCGGCTCGGAGATACGCGATGAGCGCGAGAAAGAAGAAGAGGCCCGAGAGGACATCGCGCCGCTCGGTCACCCAGGCGACGGACTCGGCGCGGAGGGGGTGGAGGGCGAACACCAGCGCCGCCGTCGCCGCGCCCAGCGGCGCCGCGCGGGCCGCCGCCGCGGGGAGCGCGAGGCCGAGCAGGCGGCGCGCGGCCAGGTAGAACAGGGCGGCGTTCGCCGCATGGAGCAGAAGATTCGTCAGGTGGTAGCCGGCCGGCTTCATTCCGAAGACGACGTAGTCGAGCCCGAGCGTGATCCATGTGAGTGGGATCCAGGGGCCCATGAGGTGGGTGGTCAGCATCCACCGGAGCTCGGCCCAGCCAAGCCCGCGGTAGTGCGGGTTCGTGACGATGTTCGCCGCATCGTCCCACACGAAGCCGTTCGAGAGGGCGGGAGCGAAGGCGGCGAGGGTCACGAGAGCCAACGCGAGGGGAGCCACGACGTGGAGGCGGCGGCTCGCCACAGGGAGCCTCATCGGAGAGCGGCCGCCCCGGGCGCTATCGTATCCGGAAGGTCCTCACGAAGGCGACGAGCCGCCAGCGGTCCTCGTCGGAGAGGAGCGATTTCCACGCGGGCATGGCGCCCTTGCCATTCGAGATCTTCCAGAAGAGCTCGCCGTCGGTTTGGGCCTGGACGGAAGGCGCGCCGATGTTGATGGCGGGGACCGAGAACTTCAGCGCGATCGGCCCCTTGCCGTCGCCGGCGGGCCCGTGGCAGCCGTCGCAGTAGATCTCGTACGAGGCCTTGGCGAACCGGAGCACCCTCTCGGAGGCAGGCACGGGGCTCGTGAGCTCCTTGGCGGTCGCCGGAGCGATCCAGGGCTCGGCCAGACACTTCGCCAGATCCCTGGCCAGTTCAGGGCTGTGGCAGGCGGTGCAGGGGGCGATGGGGTTTGCGCAGGAATACTCCTCGGCGACGGCAGCCGCGGCGGTCACCGCCAGCGCCGCGAGCGGGCCGGCCAGCCATCCCAGTCGCCATCCCATGCAGGCTCCTGTCAGGGTAGCCGGCCGTCCCGGAGTGGGTCAAGAACGGAACAGGAACGGAGACCACTTGATTCCGCGGGGCGTTACAGGTACCGTTGGAGGTCGGCTGTGCTTTCCCACGAAGGGTTCATGCGCGCCGCGCTCGCGGCCGCGCGACGAGGCGCCGCTACAGGCGAGGTTCCGGTGGGCGCCGTCATCGTGATCGACGGTGAGATCGTCGCGACCGCTCACAACGAACCCATCAGCCAGAGCGACGCGACGGCGCACGCGGAGCTGCTGGCGATCCGCGAGGCCGGGCGTAAGACGGGCAACTACCGGCTACCGGGTGCGACGCTCTACGTGACGGTCGAGCCCTGCGTCATGTGCTGCGGGGCGATCGTCGGCGCCCGCATCGAGCGGGTGATCTTCGGCGCCGCGGATCCGAAGGCCGGCGCCGCGGTGTCGCTCCATCGGCTGCTGGACGACCGTCGGCTGAATCACTCGGTCGCGGCGACGGGCGGCGTACTGGCCGACGAGTGTGCGGCCGTGCTGAAGGAGTTCTTCAAGGCGCGACGATGATGATGGTGCGGAGGGGTGGCCGAGCCCGGTTGAAGGCGTCCGACTCGAAATCGGATAGGGGCCCAGAAGGTCCCTCGGGGGTTCAAATCCTCTCCCCTCCGCCATTCTTTCCGCTTCGCGGAGAGGTGCAGGAGCGGCTTAACTGGCACGACTGGAAATCGTGAGTACGCCAAAAGCGTACCGGGGGTTCAAATCCCCCCCTCTCCGCCATACCTATTCCGACGCTATAATTCAGCGTGGCCGTGCTAGACGGGGAGGTAGCGGTGCCCTGTAGCCCGCAATCCGCTCTAGCGGGGTCGAATCCCCTCTCGAGGGCTGTCCGCATTGAATGAGCCTCACGGGGCGGCGTTGAAGGCTGGGCCCCACGCAACGGAAATCGTCGAACTCCGCCAGGCCCGGAAGGGAGCAACGGTAAGGCGACCCTTCCGTGTGCCGTGGGAGTACCTGGCCGGAGCCGGCTCCGTGGGGAGATCGCAGGGCGGGTCGCTCAGAAGTGGGTGCACGGCCACTTGACAATGGCCTACCAGGTCCTCGCGCGAAAGTACCGCCCCCAGGCGTTCGACGCCGTCGTGGGCCAGGATGCGATCACGCGGACGCTCCGGAACGCGCTCGCGTCGGGTCGCATCGCCCACGCCTACCTCTTCGCGGGACCGCGCGGCGTCGGGAAGACGACGACGGCGCGGCTCCTGGCGAAGGCGCTGCTCTGCCCTCAGCGAGCCGGCGCTGAGCCCTGCGGCATCTGCGGGGTGTGCCAGGAGATTCAGGCCGGCAGCGCCGTCGACGTGATCGAAATCGACGGCGCTTCGAACCGCAAGATCGACGACGTCCGCACGCTCCGTGAGAACGTCAAGTACGCTCCGGCGCGCGGCCGCGTCAAGGTGTACATCATTGACGAGGTGCACCAGCTCACCGGGGACGCGTTCGACGCGCTTCTGAAGACCCTTGAGGAGCCGCCCTCGCATGTCGTGTTCATCCTCGCTACGACCGACCCCCGCGACATCCCGGCGACGATCCTCTCGCGCGTGCAGCGGTTCGACTTCAAGCCGATCCCGCCCGAGACGCTCGGCGCCAGCCTCACGGCGATTCTGGATGCCGAAAAGGTGAGGTTTGATCCGGCCGCGCTCCCGCTGATCGCGCGCGGGGCCGAGGGCTCGCTTCGCGACGCGCTCTCCCTGCTCGACACCGCCCTCGCCTACGGCGGTGGGGTGCTCGAGGTGGAGGCGACGGCGCGGCTCCTCGGCGCGTCCGCTCCGGCGGAGGTCCGGCGGTTCGCAGCGGCGATGGTCGCGCACGACGCGGCGGCGGCGCTCGAGGCTATCGACCGCGCTGCCCGCGACGGCGAGGACCTCGGCGCGCTCGTGCGCGAGACGATCGAGGTTTGGCGACGGGTCCTCGTGCTGAAGGCGGCGCCGACGGCGAAGCTGCCCGACCTCACGCCCGCCGAGGTGGACGAGCTGCACGCCCTCGGCGAGCCCGTCAGCCTCGACGAGCTATTGTACGTGCTCCGGGCGTTCCTCGAGGCCGATGCCCAGATGCGGGAGTCTCCGCAGCCGCGGGTGGAGTTGGAGATCGCGGTGGTCCGGGCCGCGCGCCGGCCGGTGCCTGCGACGCTCGAAGAGATCGTGCGCAAGGTCGACGAGGCCGAGGCGCGCCTCCGGCAGGCGGCGGTCGCCGGCCAGGCGTCGGCGCGGCCGGCCGTCCAGGGCGACCTGTTGTCCAGTTCCCCGCGGCGGCCAGTCGAGCCTCCGCCGGAGCCGGCGCGGCGGCCGCCCGAGCGGGCGTCCAAGGAGGCGCCGCCCCTGACCGCACCGGATCTCGCGGCGGGCTGGGCGCTGGTGGTCGAAGAGGTCACACGGACCAAGGCCATGCTCGGCGCCGTCGTGAACCAGGCGACGCCGGTCGACCTCGCCGACGGCCAGCTCACGATCCGGCTCGAGGGCAACCACTTTCATCGGGAAATGCTCGCGGATCGGACCAACCGTGAGATCGTGCTGCAGGCGGTGCGGCGGCACATCGCCGGCGCGACGCGGCTCGAGGTCTCGGGCGGCGCGGCCGGGTCCGGCGACGTTCAGCAGCATCCCGTGGTTCAGGCAGCGCTCGAGCAGTTTGGCGGCGAGGTCGTCGCCGTGCGGCCGCGGGCGCCCGAAGGAGAAGACCAGTGAAGGGCTTCGGCAACATCATGAAGGAGGCGCAGAAGCTCCAGCAGCAGCTCGCCGCTGTGCAGGAGGAGGTCGCGAAACGAAAGGTCGACGCCACCGCCGGCGGCGGCATGGTGACGGTGGAAGCCAATGGCAAGCAGGAGCTTGTGTCAATCAAGATCGACCGCGAGGTCATCAACCCCGACGATGCCCAGATGCTCGAGGATCTGGTGCTAGCCGCCTGCAACGAGGCTATCAGGAAGTCGCGCGATATGGTCCAGCAGGAGCTGAGCAAGCTGACAGGCGGGCTCAAGATCCCGGGCCTCGGCATGTAGGGGAGCCGCGTGGCCTATTACCCCGAGCCCGTCGCGCGTCTCATCGATGCCCTGCAGCGGCTACCCGGCATCGGCCCGAGGACGGCCCAGCGGCTGACGTTCTTCCTGCTGAAGCGCCCGGCCGAGGAGGTGCGTGAGCTAGCGGAGTCGCTTCTGAGCGTAAAGTTGAACATCACCCACTGTGGCCGTTGCTTCAACGTGACGGATAGTGACCCCTGTCGCATCTGCGCCGACCCCGCGCGCGACTCACGCCTGCTCTGTATCGTCGAGGAGCCGAACGACCTCTTGGCGATGGAGCGGACCGGCGAGTTCCGCGGGCGGTATCACGTCCTGCTTGGCGCGCTCTCGCCGCTGGACGGCATCGGACCAGAGGACTTGAAGGTGCGTGAGCTCTTCCAACGGCTCGACGGCGAGCCCGTGGAGGAGATCATTCTCGCGACGAATCCCAACGTCGAGGGCGAGGCGACCGCCATCTACCTGGCGAAGCTCCTGAAGCCGCTCGGCGTCCGTCTGACGCGCATCGCGCGCGGCCTCCCGGTCGGCGGCGACCTCGAGTACGCTGACCAGGTCACGCTCTCCAAGGCGCTGGAGGGGCGCAAGGAGATCGTGTAGCCGCGCGTGGTATATATTACGGAGCGGTTGTCACTCCCCGGTAGCTCAGTCGGTAGAGCGCCTGACTGTTAATCAGGATGTCGCTGGTTCGAGTCCAGCCCGGGGAGCCAATTTGCAGAACACCCGAGCGAGCCATGTAGGCGCCGTGGTCTCTCACATGCCGATGGCAGATGTACTTGAGTACACTCGACGCGAACTCTGAGTAGAACCTATGGGGAGGACGGAGGTCCGGGTAGACCTTCACTTTTTCGATCACAACGGCCGCGAAGGCCCGGCCGGGGTATCGAGCCAACAGCTCGACCACGGCATTCCGGTTGATCTGCCGATCCTTGGTCGCGTGGAAGGCCCGCACATCGTGACCTGCTTTCACGAGCGCGAAGCGCAGGGTGGTGAGGTCCTGGGCCAGGGGGGCGGGGTCGTACGTCCAGGCTGCTGCGAATACTAAAATGGCTTGGTGCCTTCGTTCGGTCCACACTAAGAAAGCGTGGGTCAATCTTGACGAGACCAAACAACAACGTCTCACACCCCTTGACTGTCCGTTCCATCCGCACTAGCCTGCGGTGCGAACATCTCGCTCAGGCTTCCTCAACGAACTTCCTCTATGAGAGGAGAATTCCATGTCCAGGGAGTGGCTCTACAGAGCGGCAGGATCGCTCATCGTCCTCGTGTTCCTTGTCGGCTTGGAGCCGGCAATCGGTCAAGGCCCGCCGACCGAGAACAAAGGGCTGACGGTCGGCTCAACGGCCACAATCGATCTCGGCCCTGAGATCGGCGTGCAAGGGCGGACGCTCAGACTGCGCCTACTGACTCTCGCTCCAGGAGGCGTCCTGGCACTGCACAGCCACAGAGACCGTCCGGCCGTGGCGTACATCATCCAGGGCACCCTGACCGAGCATCGAGAGGGCGGATGGGTCAAGGAACACTATGCGGGAGAGAGCTGGCCGGTAGGAACGGACGTGACGCACTGGGAGGAGAATACGGGTTCCGAGCCCCTCGTGGCCGTGGCCGCTGACGTCCCGAAGTCCGGCATGTAAGCCTCCGCCGTTCTGCCGTGGCGAACGATCGCCTCGCCCCACTTCCACGAAGAGCACTGAGCCATCGGCGCGTGGGAGCGGGATGGTGTTCTGGGAGTGCCCGCTCTGCTCGGTCCACGGTTGCCGATCATGCGCAGGCGCTCACGCGCGTTGACCAACGTTTTCCTCAGACTTTCGGCCCGCGCAAGACCGAATCGGCCGTGGCGCTGTCCAAAATGTCGCTCTAACTGTTCCGTGAAAATGTCATCCCCTCCGGGCCGTCGCCTCGAGGGCGCGGCGGCGACGTGAAAAGGTGGTGCGCCAGGGATGCGTGGGCGCCGGCGTGGCAGAGGACCGACGGGCGCTGCGCGGTGTCGGAGGGGTCGATTTCGGGGGGGAGGGAGAGAGCGGCCCCCGTCCGGATCGCTTCTCCTGGAGGCGCTGAGCGATCGCGGGGGGCGAGCCGGCGCGCGCGGCCGCAGGATGAAGGCCGGGCCGGGCGACGGCAGCGTGGTGAGGCACCGCTCCTGATAGAGCACCACCAGGCGGCCGTCGAGGAGTTCGCGGACCTCGACCCGACAGCCCACGGAGGAGCGTCCCCCGGGGCCGGGGGGAATCTGCGCCCAGCGGGGGCCCACGCGGACGGTGTTGTCGTGGGCGACGCGGCGCGGGTAGCGACAGCTGAGGAGGCGGTCGAGATCACGCGGCGGGCGCCGCCTTAATAAGGATGTCGCTGGTTCGAGTCCAGTCCGAGGAGCCAAGCTACATGCGTCCAAGACCCTTCATGGCGCGGTCAAGAATCGCATCAACGTATACATCGGAGAGAGGGCCCGTGCCCATCTGCAAACGGTAGTAAATGGGTGCGTACAAGAGATCGATCGTGTCCTCAGGGTCGATTTCAGGCCGCATTCCCCCTTGGCGAATAGCTTCGCGGATGACAGGAAGAGCCAGCTTGCGCCGCGGAAGTGTCCATCTGTCACGGAAGGCCTTTGCCAATTCCGGATCGAACTGAGCTTCCGCGAGCAGCGCCTTGACTAGCACACCATCGTCGCCGCGAAAGGATTTTGCCATGGCGCGCATCTGCAGTCGTATGCTGTCCGTGGCCCTCGCCGCCTTCGGGAAGAGACTTCCCGAACCGACCATCATGGTGAACGCATCCATGACCACGGCCGCCTTGTTTGGCCAGCGCCGGTAGATTGTCGTCTTTCCAACCCCTGCCTTTGCTGCGATCAATTCGACACTCACCGCCCGGAATCCGAGTTCAAGGACTAATTTGAAGGCGGTCTTAAGGATAGCCCGATGGAGTCGTTCGCTTCTTGGGCGTCCCGGTCGCATTGCTCGCATTGCGTCGCGGCTCTTTTCTGCCGTTCGGTGGCAGTTGTAAACACCTGAATCACGTGAATCCTAATCGAGACGAGGGGTATCTTATCATGCAAGAGATACGGTGCGTATCGTATCGACTGGAATCAAAGATACGCACTCCCAAACGCAACTAGCCTCTTTTAAAGGAGGAACTACCATGAGGCCCGTTGTTCTGATCACCGGCGCTTTGACCGGCATCGGCCGGGCTACGGCCTTGGCCTTCGCGCGGGATGGCGCTCGGGTCGTGGTCTCCGGCCGGAGGGAGGTGGAAGGCAAAGCCCTTGAGGCCGAACTTCGTGACCTCGGCGCCGAAGCCGAGTTTATCAAGGCCGACGTTCGTCATGACGATGAGGTCCGCGAACTGGTCGACCAGACCGTTGCCCGCTACGGCCGAGTCGACGCGGCCGTCAACAACGCTGGCAGCGAAGGCCAGCCTGGTCTGGTGACGCAGCAAACGGCCGAGAGCTATGCGGCTACCTTTAACACCAATGTGCTCGGCACGCTGCTGAGCATGAAGCACGAGCTGCGTGTGATGCAGGCTCAGGGTAGCGGCAGTATCGTCAACATCTCCTCGACCTATGGTCATGCAGGAGCGGCCGGCGCATCGGTCTACGCGGCCAGCAAGCACGCCGTCGAAGGCATGACGAAATCCGCGGCGCTCGAAGCCGCCGCATCGGGGGTGCGCGTCAACGCCGTTGCGCCTGGTCCGATCGAGACTGGCATGCTCAACCGCTTCACCGGGACCGCGGAGGCGAAGGCGGCCCTGGCGTCGAGAGTGCCACTCGGGCGCGTCGGCGCGCCGGAAGAAATCGCCCGCACTGTGGTCTTTCTCGCTTCCGACAAAGCTTCCTTCGTGACCGGCCACGTCCTTACCGCCGATGGCGGCAAAACGGCCGGCTGACAGAGTTTGGCGCCCGTCAGGCTCCCCAGCGTGGCGGGCGCCGAACCCTTTCTTCGAGGACAACCGGTATGAAGTCGACGGCGATACCGCCTACACGGAACGAACTTTCAGGAGTTGCAGGGTTGGCTGCGAGGCATTTGGCCGCTGTGTGCCCCAAGTTGAATGTTTCGTCGACAAAGCATACGGAGGATGCCATGGCAACAGCAATCTGGAACGGGGCCGTGCTCGCCGAAAGCAAGGCCTGTATCATCGTCGAAGGCGATCACTACTTCCCGCCCGATGCAATCCAACGTCAATACTTCAAACCGAGCGCGACGCACACAACCTGCCCGTGGAAGGGCGAGGCCAGCTATTATGACGTGTCGGTGAACGGGGCGGTCAACAAGGACGCCGCGTGGTATTACCCCGCGCCCAAGGACGCCGCCAAGAACATCACTGGCTATGTCGCATTCTGGAAAGGCGTCAAGGTGGAGGCCTAGAGTACTTACTGTGTCATGAAATTGACGACGGCCGCTTCTCGTTTCCGACTGGAAGAAGGGATCATCGTGGCACATCCCTCGGCCAGAGCGGCTCTCGCGACGTCGAGGGTACGGTGATCGATGCCCTGGCCCCGCGGCGCCTGGTGGTGACGTGGCGAGTCGCTGGGTCGAGTCCAACCCGGGAAGCCAACTACGTTGAGGAGTTCTGAGACATCCCCAGATCAAGAATCCCGCGACTTCATCATCCGCAGGGGACAGACGGACTCGCAATGGCCAGCAGTATGTGCTGTCGGAGCGCGACCCGGACGCGGCGGGCTATGTGCGGCGGGCCTTGATTGTGAAAACCGTTTGACAATTCGGGGGCCGCCTCATTCGGCACACACGGTACTTCCTGCGTGAGCTCGTCGCGGTACAATTAGGGGCAAGGAGAACACGAATGGACGCTTGGACAACGACCCCCGTACAGACGGCGGAGCGAATCTCTGCCTTCCTCTGGAAGGTTTACAGCTGGATGGCGATCGGCCTCGGCCTCACTGCGGTCGTGGCGTTCTTGGTGGGCGGCTCGCCGGAGCTCCTTCGAACGCTGGTGGGCAACCGTCTCGTGTTCTTCGGTCTGGTGATCGCGGAGTTGGGGCTGGTCTTCTACCTTTCCGCCCGCGCGGCGGGTCTAGCCCCCGGCGTGGCGGCGGGCCTCTTTGCTCTCTACTCGGCCCTGAACGGCATCACCCTGTCGGTCGTCCTGCTCGCCTATACCGGCGAGTCGGTGACGACGACCTTCGTGGTGACGGCCGGCATGTTCGGCGCGCTCGCCCTGTTCGGCTCGACGACGAAGAAGAGCCTGGCTGGCGCTGGGCAGTTCTTCATGATGGGCCTCGTGGGCCTGATCCTCGCTTCGATCGTGGGGGCTTTCTGGCACAACGACGCGCTGCAGTTCCTGATCTCGATGGTGGGCGTGATCGTCTTCACCGGTCTCACGGCGTGGGACGCACAGCGGCTCAGGCGGATGGCGCTGGCGCTGCCCGAGGGGCAGGTGGGCGGCTACGCCATCGTCGGAGCACTCTCCCTCTATCTGGACTTTATCAACCTCTTCCTGATGCTCCTGCGCTTCACGGGCCGCCGGGACTGAGCGGCCGAGTGACGAAGCTTACCCAAGGGAACAGCTCTCCGAGGTGATGCTCGATCTTGGCCATCACGCGCCGTGGCCGGTCCGAGGACGCCGCTGATACGAGAAGCTGCGATGGCGGACCACGGGGCGCGACCCAAGTTACATGGCAGCCTTTAATATAGTTCGCTCCTTCCCCCTTCTGCCCTCTCCAGCGGGGACGTCCGTGGAGTGCCGTTCGATACCGTCGATCGACCCGGGGGCGTGCGCGCGCGCGGTCCGCCAGGGGAAGCGAGTGCGGACCCCTGTCGAGCTCGCCGACCTCCGGATCGAGGCGGGGATCAGGCGCGACTGACGAGATCGGGCTCAGCGAGAAGGCGTCAGGTCCCCGGAGTTGGCTGAAGGACCCTTTGGAGGACGCCGATGAGGTCGACGAGCTTGCCGAGACCTGAGTTCCTTGCCCGAAGGTCAGGAACCAAGGTCCGAGTCGTGGTCGCGGCCGTACGGCGAAGCAACGCGACGAGCTCGCTGCCGACGGAGGTAAGACGGTCGGCGACTTCCTCGCGCGCTTGCTGGGTCCGCCCCACCTCGGCTTGGAGCTGGTGTTCCCTCTCGAGAAGTAACGCGCATTCTCGTTCCAGCGTCTTCGCCCGGTGTCGGAGCTGCTCGTTCTCTGCGCGAAGGTGTCTGTTTTCCCGGTCCGTCGACTCCATGCGGTCGCTCAGTCGGTCATAGCCGTTGAGGACATCGCGCACGAGGCTCAGGCGGCCCTGGCTCTCGGTGAGCCAGCGATTCGCCTGGTCCCGATCGGCTTTGGACGGTGTGTTCATAGTTCCTTCCCCCTCGAACGCGGCGCCCGCTGCCCTCGCTCACTCTGACCCGAATCAGCGCCCACGGGGCAGGGTCCGGCTGACCAATTGCCGAATGTGGTCGTCCGAACCCGGGCCAGCGAGCAGAGATTCTCAGATAACGCACGCTCGCACTAATTTTTTCGCAGGGGCTCAGGCGGCGCTGATCTGGGCCCGAACGACGCCCTGAGACGGGGCGGGAGTCGCTTAACCCGCCGACCGCACCCGGGCTGTTTCAGCTCCTCCCCGGCGGGGGGCCTGTCAGGTCGTCGGCGAGCGCCATCTCGGCGCCGGCCGCAGAACCGCTATGAGGGGCCAGACAGACGCAGGTTCCGGACGGCATGGGAGCGTTTCCATCCGGGACGCGGGTGGCGACGAGCGGAATGGGACGACGGAGCCAGTGGGCCCCGCTGGCGCACCAGTCCGACGCATGGCAGAATGCAGCCCGAGTTGAGTCGCGACGTTGGCGCTCGTCCCGTTGCGGTCCCCCCTGACGCCGAGCGCCCGCCTCTCCAATGGACGCGGTGGCTGCCCGTCGCTTTCGCGGGCGCCGCGCTTCTGCTGGGCAGCGCGCCCCCGGGGCTGGCGGCCTCGGAGGGCCAGGGGGCTGGCCCGAAGGTCCGCGTCGAGCTGGTCAGCGAGGTCGAGTCTCTCGCGCCCAGTCAGTCCTTCTGGGTGGGGCTCCGCGAGCGCATCGCTCCCGGATGGCACACTTACTGGAGCAATCCGGGCGACTCGGGCGAGCCCACCGCCCTCGAGTGGGCCTTGCCACGAGGATTCGCCGCCGGCGCGCTCGTCTGGCCCCATCCCGACCGCGTTCACGTCGGGCCCTTCGTGAGCTATGGCTACACCGGCGAGGTCGTCCTTCTGACGCGGCTCACGACACCCCGGGACCTTGAGCCGGGAGCCCGGGTGACGCTTCGGGGGCGGGCGACTTGGCTCGTCTGCGCGAAGATCTGCATCCCAGAGGAAGCGCCTGTCGCGCTCGCGCTCCCCGTCACCGCGGGGAAGCCCTCGGCAGATGTCCACGGCGCGACTGTGATCAGTCGCGCCCGCGGCGCGGTCCCCACGCCGAGTCCCTGGACGGCCTCGTTCTCGACCACGCCGGACGCGGTCGTGCTCACCGTGGCGGCTGTCGGTCTGAACCGTGAGCGCGTCACCGACGTCTGGTTCTACCCGGCACGGTGGGGCGTCATCGAGCACGCGGCGCCGCAGGCGGTGACCGTCGCCGCCGACGGGATCACGCTGCGCGTGCGCCGCGGCGTGCTGCCGGTGGCCACGGAGACGCCGATCGAGGGCGTCTTGGTCATCACCGAGCGGCTCGACGGTGGCACGGCGGGCCAGGCCTTCAGTCTCCGCGCCCTGCCCCGGGGTCTCACCGGCTCGACCGTCGCGGACGCGCGGCCTTCCGTGACGCTGCTCCAGGCGATGGCCCTCGCCCTGGCCGGGGGACTCCTCCTGAACCTCATGCCCTGCGTGCTCCCCGTCCTATCGGTGAAGGCGCTTTCGCTCGTCGAACACGCGGGCGCCCGCGCGGCGATCCTCCGCGGGCACGGCGTGGCCTACACCGCGGGCGTGCTCGCATCCTTCGGGATGGTGGCCGGGGTGCTGATCGCGCTCCGCGCCAGCGGCGAATGGCTCGGCTGGGGCTTCCAGCTGCAGTCGCCCCTGGTTGTGACCTTGCTGGTCGACGTGCTGTTCGTGTTGGGGCTGAGCCTCTCCGGCGTGGTGCTCATCGGCGGACGGCTCGCCGGTGCCGGCCAAGCGCTGACGACTCGGCTGGGGTACGCGGGATCCTTTTTCACGGGCGCGCTGGCCACCGTGGCGGCCACGCCGTGCACGGCGCCCTTCATGGCCGTGGCGATTGGTTATGCGCTCGCGCAACCCTGGGCGACCGCACTCCTCGTCTTCGAGACGCTGGGCTTTGGGCTCGCGCTCCCGTACTTGTTGCTGACTCTCGTGCCTGGCTGGCGCCGCCTCCTTCCCCGGCCGGGCCCGTGGATGGAGCGGCTCAGGCAGTTCCTGGCCTTCCCCCTTTACGCAGCCGTGGCCTGGCTCGTCTGGGTCGTCAGCCAGGAGGCGGGGCCGCAGGGCGTTGCCGTCGCCCTCGCCGGACTGGTCCTGATCGGGTTTGCGGCCTGGCTTTACGCGGCGTCCCGAGCCGTCAGCGGGCCGTGGCGTAGGGCGGCGACCGCCACGGTGGCGCTCCTCGCGCTGGCTGCGGTCGGGCTGGGTCCCGTCGTCGGCTCACGCCCGTCGTCCCCGACCGGAGCGGCGGTGCCGGACCCGCGTGGCCTGTCGTTCGAACCTTTCAGCACGGAGCGGGTCGCCGAGCTCCGTGCCCACGGCATTCCCGTCTTCGTGAACTTCACGGCCGCATGGTGCATCACCTGCCTCGTCAACGAACGGCTCGCGCTCCGCTCATCCGCGGTCGCCGCCACCTTCGCCCGGAAGGGTGTGGTCTCCCTCAAAGCCGACTGGACCACCCGGGATCCTCAGATCGCCCGGGTACTGGAATCCTTCGGCCGGAGCGGGGTTCCGCTCTACCTCCTCTATCCGCGCGCAGCGGCCGGACGAGAGGCAGGGGAGCCGACCGTGCTCCCCCAGATCCTGAGCGAAGAAATGATCATCGACGCCGTCGAGAGGATCTAACGTCGAGTCACCACTGAAAGGAGCGTCCCATGGCGCAGAATCCGTCCCGACGCGCGTTCCTCCTCCGAACCGGGCTCGCCGCACTCGCCGGCGGCGTCGCCGTGCCGTGGCTCTCCTGGGCGGCGGCCAAGGTGGGCGAAGCCGCCCCTGCGTTCACTGCTGTGGCCAGCACCGGGAAGAGCGTCAGTCTCGCCAGCTACCGAAGCAGGATCGTGGTTCTCGAGTGGACCAATCATGAGTGCCCCTACGTGCGCAAGCATTACGAGACCGGCAATATGCAGGCGCTCCAGAAGGAGGCCACCGGCCAGGGCGTCGTCTGGCTCAGCGTGATCTCCTCCGCGCCCGGCGAGCAGGGGTACGTGAGTCCCGCGCAGGCCAACGAGCTCACCGGGAGCCGTGGCGCCGCGCCCACGGCCGTGCTGCTCGATCCCAAGGGGACGGTCGGCAGGATGTACGGCGCCACGAACACGCCGCACATGTACGTGATCGATCAGGTGGGCATTCTCCGGTACGCGGGCGCGATCGACGACAGGCCGACCACCCGGACGAGCGACGTGCAGGGGGCGCACAACTACGTGCGAGCCGCCCTCCACGCCGTGGCCGCGGGCCAGCCGGTGCCGGCCCCGGTCACCCACGCTTACGGATGCACGGTGAAGTACGCCGCGTAAGCCTCCGCTGACGGGAGCTCGGCTCGTTTGTCCATGTGGCGCGGGCCGGCGCGTCGTGCGGTCCGGCGCCGCTCCCTGGAGTCAGCCGCAATCTGCGGCAGGCCCCTGCGGCCGTGAACCCCGGGGTGGGTGGCGGCGTACCGCGGAGACTCACGCGCGTTCACGGCGTGCTCGTCCGCGGCAGGTGGACGGACGCCTCGATCACCGGTCCGAGGCTCGGGGCCGAAGTTTGACGGATGCCGCAGACAGTCGCCGCGGGCGGGTTGACAGGTCGCCTACGCGGCCGTAGCTTCATAGGACCGCGGCCGGCGCAGCCTTGGCGATCGTTGTCTTACTCCGGGCGGCGGAGCCGGCTAGCGGCTGGCCGTCGCGGGGCGGAACGACTTCTATCCGTCGGCTTCGGACGGGACCTATCGGGTGCCCGGCTCTCCGAGGAGAGGCATAACCTGACGCCTGAGCTGGCGGCGGCCGCGGGCTCCGGCGCGACGTGGGGGGACTAGCATGAAACTCGGCCTCTTCAGCATGCCCTGCCATCCGCCGCACCGGAAGCACGCGGACACCTTCGACGAGGACCTGGAGCTCCTTGTTCTGGCCGACCAGCTCGGGTTTGACGAGGCCTGGCTCGGCGAGCACTACACGAGCACTTGGGAGAACATCCCGGCGCCCGATCTGACTCTCGCCCAGGCCCTGCTCAAGACGCAGCGGATCAAGCTCGGCACGGGG
>QHRX01000017.1 GCA_003221455.1 Candidatus Rokuibacteriota bacterium | reverse complement strand
GAGCAGGTCCCAAGGGTTGGGCTGTTCGCCCATTAAAGCGGTACGTGAGCTGGGTTTAGAACGTCGTGAGACAGTTCGGTCCCTATCTGTCGCGGGCGGAGGAGGTTTGACGGGAGCTGCCCCTAGTACGAGAGGACCGGGGTGGACGGACCTCTGGTGTGCGAGCTGTTCCGCCAGGAGCACCGCTCGGTAGCTATGTCCGGCAGGGATAAGCGCTGAAGGCATCTAAGCGCGAAACCCGCCTGAAGATGAGACCTCCCAGGGCGTAAGCCCTCTGAAGGCCCCTGGTAGATCACCAGGTTGATAGGCCGGAGGTGTAAGCGCGGTAACGCGTTGAGCTTACCGGTACTAATCGGCCGTGCGGCTTGACCACGTTTGAACTCGTCAAAAACGCCTGGCTGCACTCGAGAATCTCCGTATCGGGAGTCAAACGCGATTCCCGGTGGCGTTGCCGGAGGGGCCACACCCGTTCCCATCCCGAACACGGAAGTTAAGCCCTCCAGGGCCGATGGTACTGCGCTGGTAACGGCGTGGGAGAGTAGGTCGTCGCCGGGGTAAACACGAGCGCCCGGGTCGCGAGACCCGGGCGCTGGTTTCTTCCCCGGTCCTCGCCTCAGACGAGGATCTTCACGACCGCGACGTAGATCCCGCTGACCCAGCGGATGACCGGGTCCAGGACGAACCCCGCCGCGCCGCTCAGCAGGATCACCACGAGCAGGAGCGGCCCGTACCGCTCGAGCTCCCGCAGGAGCGGCCCGGCGCGCCGGGGCAGGACGTAGGGGAGAAAGTGGCCGCCGTCGAGCGGTGGCAGCGGGATCAGGTTGAAGATCGCGAGCGCCAGGTTGAACCGGTAGACCCACAGAAACACCCCGGCCAAGAGTCCGCTCACGAGCGGCACGCCGGCCGTTCGCCGCGCGACGGCGAAGGCCAGGAGACCGAGGAAGGCGACCGCGAAGTTGGAGGCCGGTCCCGCCGCCGCGACCCACGCCATGTCGCGGACGGGATGCCGGAGGTTACCGACGTCGACGGGCACGGGCTTGGCCCATCCGAAGCCCGCCACCACGAAGGTCAGCGCGCCCAGGGGATCGATGTGCGGCACCGGGTTCAGCGTGAGCCGGCCCCGGAGCCGCGCGGTGGGGTCGCCGAGCCGGTCCGCGACTAGCCCGTGCGCCACCTCGTGGACGGTCACCGCGACGAGAAGCGCGGGCAGCTTCAGGACGACGGCGCCGAGGAGGGCCGCGGGATCGCCGAAGAGAGCGGGCATCCCCGGCGTCGCTAAGGCGCGAGGAAGCCGTGATAGAGCGCGAGGGCGAAGGCGAAGATCGTGAACCCGGCGACCCCGAGCACGAGGAGGTGGTCGAGCCCCGTCTCCCGCCGCCGCTCCCGCGAGCCCAGGAGCACCGCGCTGAGGAGGCCACCCGCGAACCCGCCCGCGTGCGCGAGGTTGTTCACGCCCGACATGAGAAAGCCGAAGATGAACAGGACGAGCGCCCACTGCCCGTACTGGCGGAGCACGAGCGACCCGAACACGCCCCCGCGCTGCCGCCCGTACGCGACCATCGCGCCCAAGAGCCCGAAGATCGATCCGGACGCACCGATCGTAAACGGGACGCCGGCGTAGTTGGAGAGCGCGAACCCGGCGACCCCGGCGGCCGTGAAGATCACGGCCAGACGGGCCGGCCCGAAGAGCTGTTCGACGGCGGGGCCGAGCTGGCGGATCCAGAGGACGTTGAAGAGGATGTGCAGGAGCCCGCCGTGCAGGTAGATCGCGGTGACGAGCGTCCACCAGCGCCCGGCGTCCCAGGCGAGCGCCCCCGTCATCCCGAGCTGCTGGAGCGCCCGGCCGCTCGGCGCCAGCAGCTCGAACGGCCCGCGCGGTCGGAGGGCTGCCACCGGGTCGATGACGAGGCTCAGCACGTACAGCGCCACGCAGGCGGCGCTGATCCCCTTCGTGACGTCGAGCGATCCGGCGAGCTTGCCCAGCGCCGCGCCGAACCCCCACAGGCCCGGCCGACGGAATCCGCAGGAGAGGCAGACCTCGGCGTCGGCATTCGTGATGCGTCCGCAGGACGGGCAGAGGATCGCGCCGCTCGTCTTACGGAACATTCGGATCGTCGTCTTCCGGCCGCGGGCTGGCGATCCGGTAGCGCTCGTCGAGCCACCCGCCGAGGTCGATCAGGCGGCACGTCAGGGAGCAGAACGGCCGGTGGGGGTTGCCGGACCAGGGCGTCGGCCCGCCGCAGGTCGGACAGGTCACGCCGCGTCCTCGCGGCGCGGCGTCAGCTTCACCCGCACCCGACATTCCACGCCCGCGGCCCGTAACTCCACGCGAAGATCGCGTCCCACTCCGGGTCGAGCTCGACGCCGTGACCGGCGACCGGCTCGTCGTTGAAGGGGTCAATCATGCCGCCATCTTAGCATCCCTTTTGACACCCTTCGACGCATCGCGTAGAGTGAAATGCCGCCGTGGGGGCCCGGGCGGCCACGAACAGGGGACGTTACTCCAGGAGACCCACATCATGAGAGACCGGATGGACTCCGCCTACCGTCGCGCCGTCCTGCTGCTCGTCCCGGCGTCAGTCCTCTTCGCCCTGCTCACCCCGGCGATCGCGCCGACGGCCGTGGCCCAGGCTCGGGAAGGCGCGGCCGTGGCGGAGGCCGGCGGCGAGGCCGGCCTGCGAGTCCCGGACCTCGGGGTGGTGCGTTTCGGTGACGTGAGCGGATCGGCCCTCCTGATCGCCGGCCTCGTCGTCTGCGTCCTCGGTCTCGTCTTCGGGCTCGTGATCTACGGCCAGCTCCGGAAGCTGCCCGTCCACGAGGCGATGCAAGAGATCTCGGAGCTGATCTACGAAACCTGCAAGACCTACCTGATCACCCAGGGCAAGCTCCTCCTCGTTCTGGAGGCCTTCATCGGCATCGTCATCGTCGTCTACTTCGGCGTCCTGCTCCACTTCGACGCGGTGAAGGTCGTCGTCATCCTCGCCTTCAGCCTCATCGGCATCGCGGGCAGCTACGGGGTCGCCTGGTTCGGAATGCGCATCAACACCTTCGCCAACTCGCGGACGGCCTTCGCGAGCCTCGCGGGCCGGCCCCTGCCCGTGTACGAGATCCCCCTGAAGGCCGGCATGAGCGTCGGGATGCTCCTCGTGAGCGTCGAGCTCTTCATGATGCTCTGCATCCTGCTGTTCATCCCCGGAGACTACTCGGGGCCGTGCTTCATCGGCTTCGCCATCGGCGAGTCGCTCGGCGCCGCGGCGCTCCGGATCGCGGGCGGCATCTTCACGAAGATCGCAGACATTGGCTCCGACCTCATGAAGATCGACTTCAACATCAAGGAGGACGACGCCCGCAACCCGGGTGTCATCGCCGACTGCACCGGCGACAACGCCGGCGACTCGGTGGGACCGACGGCCGACGGCTTCGAGACCTACGGCGTCACCGGCGTCGCACTCATCGCCTTCATCCTGGTCGGCGTCAAGAGCCCGATCGTGCAGGTCCAGCTCCTGGTGTGGATCTTCGTGATGCGGATCCTCATGATCCTCACCAGCGGCGCCTCCTACGTGGTCAACGCCGCGCTCAGCCGGGCTCGCTATGCCGGCGTCGACCAGATGAACTTCGAGGCGCCCCTGACCTCGCTCGTCTGGCTGACCTCGATGGTGTCAGTCGCCGTCACCTACGTCGCCTCCTACCTGCTGGTCCGGGATCTCGGCGACGGCAGCCTCTGGTGGAAGCTCTCGACGGTCATCAGCTGTGGCACGCTGGCCGGGGCCATCATCCCCGAGTTCGTCAAGATCTTCACGTCGACCGACTCGGCGCACGTGCGCGAGGTCGTCGCCTCGGCTCGCGAGGGCGGGGCGTCCCTCGACATCCTCTCGGGGTTCGTGGCCGGGAACTTCAGCGCCTACTGGCTCGGCCTCGTCATCGTGATCCTCATGGGGATCGCCTACGGCGTCAGCACGCTCGGGCTCGGGACGCTGATGATCGCGCCCGCGGTGTTCGCCTTCGGACTGGTCGCGTTCGGCTTCCTCGGCATGGGGCCGGTGACGATCGCGGTCGACTCCTACGGGCCCGTGACCGACAACGCCCAGTCGGTCTTCGAATTGTCCCTGATCGAGCAGATCCCGAACATCAAGCCGGCGATCAGACAGCGGTACGGCTTCGACGTCAACTTCGGGAAGGCCAAACACCTCCTCGAGGAGAACGATGGCACCGGCAATACGTTCAAGGCCACCGCGAAGCCCGTCCTCATCGGCACGGCGGTGGTCGGGGCCACCACCATGATCTTCTCGATCATCGTGCTCCTGACCCAGGGCTTGACCCAGAACCTGGACAAGCTCTCCCTGCTCCACCCGCCCTTCCTGCTCGGGCTGATCATGGGCGGCGCGATGATCTACTGGTTCACGGGTGCGGCCACGCAGGCGGTGACGACCGGCGCCTACCGTGCGGTGGAATTCATCAAGGCCAACATCAAACTCGAGGGCGTGACGAAGGCCTCGGTGACGGATAGCAAGAAGGTCGTGGAGATCTGCACGCAATACGCCCAGAAGGGCATGTTCAATATCTTCCTGGCCGTCTTCTTCGCCACGCTGGCCTTCGCGTTCGTGGAGCCGTACTTCTTCGTCGGCTACCTGATCTCCATCGCCCTCTTCGGGCTCTTCCAGGCCATCTTCATGGCCAACGCGGGGGGCGCGTGGGACAACGCGAAGAAGATCGTCGAGGTCGAGCTGAAGGAGAAGGGCACCGCCCTCCACGCCGCCACCGTCGTGGGTGACACCGTCGGCGATCCCTTCAAGGACACCTCGTCGGTGGCGATGAACCCGGTCATCAAGTTCACGACGCTCTTCGGTCTCCTCGCGGTGGAGCTCGGGGTGAGCCTGACCGCGCAGAGCGGGCCGGGGCTGAGCCGAGCGCTCGCCGCCGCGTTCTTCGCGCTGTCCGTGGTGTTCGTCTGGCGCTCGTTCTACGCGATGCGGATCCGGGGCGGGGCCGGTCGGACTGCGGCGACCCGCCCGGTCGGCGCGGTGGTCCCGGGGAAATAGGGGCCGGGTGGACGCGCTCTACGGCCTCCTCACCGGAGCGCCCGCCGCGATTCAGGAGGCGATCCGGTGGGGAGGGTACGCGGTCCTCTTCGCGATCGTCTTCACCGAGACCGGGCTCCTCGTCGGCCTGTTCCTGCCGGGCGACTCGCTTCTGGTCATCGCGGGGCTCGTGGCCGCCGCCGGCGGGCTGAACGTGTGGGCCCTCATGGGGCTGCTGACGATCGCCGCCGTTGCCGGCGACAGCACCGGCTACGCCATCGGCCATCGGGCGGGCCCGATCCTGTTCCAGCGCGAGCAGTCGCTGGTGTTCAACCCCCGGCACCTCGTCCGCACACGGGACTTCTACGCGCGTTACGGCGCCAAGACCATCGTGATCGCGCGTTTCGTGCCGATCATCCGGACCTTTGCGCCCGTCGTCGCCGGCATCGGACAAATGGAGTACCGTCGCTTCCTTTTCTACAATGTCGCGGGGGGCCTCGGATGGGTCATCCTCATGACGAGCGCCGGATATCTGCTGGGGCGGGCGATCCCGAACGTCGGCTCCTACGTCCACATCGTGGCCGGCGTCGTGATCGTGCTCTCGCTCGTCCCGATCGTGACGGAGGTCGTCCGGGAGCGGAGGCGGCGTTCCGCCTAGCTCTGTGGCTCGGCCGCCGGCTCGGCGACCTCCTCTATGCGGGCCTCCGGGGCCGGCGCCGGGTGGCGCTCGAGAACCTCGCCATCGCCTTCCCGGACCAGTCCACGGCCGCCCGGCAGCGGCTCTGTCGCGCCTCCTTCCGGCACCTCGGCATGACGCTCGTCGAGAGCGCCCTCCTGCTGGTGGCCGACCCTGGCATCATGCTGTCGCGCGTGAGCGTCGACGGGCTCGAGCACCTGCGGGCGGCGGCCGGGACTCCGGGCGGCATCCTCCTCCTGACCGGACACTTCGGCAACTGGGAGCTCCTCGGGCTCGCGCACATCCTGGCCGGCCTGCCGCTCGCGGTCGTCGTCCGCCCGCTCGATTCCCCACTACTGAACCGGCTCGCCGAGCGGCTCCGGGCGCGGACTGGCGCCGAGCTGATCGCCAAGCGGCGGGCGCTCCCGGCCGTGGTCGACGCGCTCCGGCGTGGCCGGATGATCGGAATCCTGCTCGACCAGAACGCCTCCCGCGCTGAAGGCGTGTTCGTGCCGTTCTTCGGCCGGCCGACCAGCACGTCGCGGAGCCTGGCGCTCCTGTCGCTGAGGACCGGGCGGCCCATCGTGCCCGTCTTCATCCACCGCGAGCCCGACGGCCGCCACCGCATCGTCGTCGAGGCGGCGCTCGGGCCGCCCGCCGCGGGTTCGCCCGACGCCGCCGTCGTCGAGCTGACGGCGCAGTGCGCGCAACGCACGGAGGCGACGATCCGCCGCTGGCCCGAGCAGTGGTTCTGGCTACACCGGCGGTGGCGCACGCGCCCGTCCGCCTCATGAGGCGGGTGGCCCTCCTCGCGATCCTGCCGCTGTCGGCGGCGCAGGCCCTCGGCGCCGCGGCGCCGACGGTCGAGTCCTACCGGCTGGCCGCGAACCGGCACGAGGTCGGCGGCGTGGACGTACGCGCCTTCACGGGGCGCCGGGCGGTCGGAGGCCCCGACCTCCCTCTACCCGGTGCGGCGATCGTGCTGGTGCCGTTCTCCGACTCCTTCGTCACCGAGCTTGAACGGATCAAGGGTCAATCCCGTGAGTCGCTGCGCACGTACCGGGCGGCCGCGCTCGAGCTCCGTCGGCGCGAGGAGGCCTACGAGCGGGCCGTCTGGGAGGCCGGCGCCGCCGACCTCGTGCTGTCAGGTCTGGTCGGTCCCGACGGCCGCGCCTCGTTCGGCGAGATGGCGGCCGGGCCGTGGCTCCTGTGGGCGCGCCACCAGGTCTGGAACCCGGTGGCGGCGAAGAGGCCCAAACGCCAGGAAAAGGAGCTCTTTGCCCTCGCCCCCCGGCTCGTCGGGTTCTGGGCGGTGCGCTACTGGATGATTCCGGTGACGGTCAGGGCGGGTGCCGTCGCAGCCGTCGAGCTCACCGATCGGGACGTCTGGTTCAGCGGGGTGATCGAGGAGACGATGCGGCAGGACACCGCCCCTTAGGACGGTGTCCTGCCCCCCATCGTGGGACCGTGGGCGCCCGCTATTTCTTGGCCGCGCAAGGGTTTTTGGCGCCGGCCATCTTCTTGCCGGGCTTGACCGCGACTCGCTCGGCCACGGCCTTGCCGTCGTGGTCCATATACTTGACGCTCACCCAGTCGCCCGACTGGATGTCGGCGGCGGTGATCGCCTTGCCAGACTTCCTGATCATCGTCTTATCGTCGAGGGCGAACGTCCACTCTCCCTCTTTGGTGTTCTTGCCCCTACCCTCCTTGCCCGTCACCACGATGCTGTCCGCCGCCGCGGACTTTACGGTGCCGCTGGCGTAGTGGGCCTTCATCGCCATTGCCTTAGCGTCGGTCGGTTTGTCCATCGCGCCTGGCGCCTTTTTGTCCTGGGCGAGGACGGCGCCGGCCATACCGGTCATGAACACGAGTGTCACCAACACGGCCAGTCCCTTCTTCACGTCACAGACCTCCTTTTAGGGGTTAGGGTTTCGAGCTGAGACCATCCCGGCTTTCTGAGCACCCCCTTCCATAACACACTGCCAAATCGGAGAAAAAGCCTCAAGCGTGTCGATCCCAGGGCGCGCTTCCATCAACCAGTTTGACTGAGGGGCGCCACAAATGGTACATAGATATTAGCGTTATCTACCCCATATGGCCGCTCGAGCCAAGTTGCTCCCGTCGCACGTAGTGCCGCTCATCCTGGTCCTGGCGGTCCTCGGGCCCGGGGCGGTGGTGGTGTGCTCCGAGCAGCCCCTCGTCGACCACGCTGATCTCCCCCCCCCGTCCCCGGCAGCCGATCCGGCTCCTTCCCTGAAACCCCCGCTCGATTCAGCTGGTTCCAGTGCCGTCGAGGCCGCCCCCCTCGCCCCCGCCCCCACCCCGAGACTGTTCTTCTGGGGTGACCGACCGGCCAGCCCGGCGGCGACTCAGGAGGACGGTGCGGACCTCCGGGCACGGCTCCGGCGCTATCCGGACTACCCGGTCGTCGAGAACGACCGCGTCCACTACTTCTTGGACCGCTTCACCGGTGACCAGCGCCGGGTGATCGCCCGTTGGCTCGGGCGGTCGAGCCGTTACCGGGAGATGGTGCGGCGCACCTTTCGGGACCGTGGCCTCCCCGAGGACCTCGCCTTCACGGCCATGATCGAGAGCGGGTTCGACCCGGGGGCGGTGTCGCGCGTCGGGGCCAAGGGGCTCTGGCAGTTCATGGCGCGGACGGGGCGGCTCTACGGCCTTCGGGTCGACCGGTGGGTGGACGAACGGCTCGACCCCGAGAAATCGACGGCCGCCGCCGCTGCGTACCTTGGCGATCTGTACAAACAGTTCGGATCCTGGTTCCTCGCCCAGGCTGCCTACAACGCGGGCGAGGTCAAGGTCGCGCGCGCCATCAGGCTCTCGCGGACGACCGACTTCTGGGAGCTCGCCCAGGGCCGCCACCTCCGCACCGAGACGAAGGATTTCGTGCCGTCCATCCAGGCGATCACGCTCATCGCGCGGGCTCCGGACCGATACGGCTTCGAGGTCGCCACGGACTCCCCCCCGCAGTTCGAGACGGTCCAGGCGCCGCCGGCGACAGATCTTCGGCGGCTGGCGCGGGCGGCCGGGCTTGCTCCCGGGGCGCTCCGGACCCTGAATCCCGAGCTCTGGCGCGGGGTGACGCCGCCCGGTGCCTTCTACACGCTGAGGGTGCCGCCGGCTGCCAAGGACCCGGTAGCGCTCGCGATTCTGGCGTCCCCGGAGCGGACCGTCCATGTCGTCCGCCAGGACGAGACCCTAAGCCAGATCGCTAAGAGGTACGATGTGAGCGTGACGGACATCGCGCGCTGGAACAAGCTCGGGAGTCTGAACCGGATCCGTCCCGGCGACCGCATCCGGGTCGCGAGCGCGCCCCTCCCGGCAGCGGCCGAGGCAGACCAGCGTAGCTTTCGCTGAGGCGCCGGCCCGGGAGCGGCCCCCGGCCCCGGGACCCGTCGATCCCAGGTCTCGCCCGCGGCGGGCGATCACCAGTGGAAGCCGACGCCCGCCATGAGCTGGTGCTGGGTGAGGTCGGCCTGGTCCCGGGCCGTCTCGGTGGCCGGCTGCCCCAGGGCCGTGGCCGACTCCTGGAACCGGAAGCTGAACTCGGCGGTCTGAATGAACTTGTACTCGGCGAAAATCGCGATGTGCGGGGACAGGAAAAAGCGCGCGCCCACCAGGATTTGGCCCCCCGGCTGAACGTCGGTGTCGTCAATGGACTTGTTCGCGTCGAACGGGGTCGTCGTCGTCGACAGCGTCGCGATGAAGAGCCCGAGCCCGACCCCCGCGTACGGTTGGAAGCGGCCGTGCGGGAAGTTGTCGCTCTGGCTGAGCTCGAGCCGGTAGAGCAGGTTGAGTCCGAGGGCCGTGACGTCGATGTCCGCCTTCTGGATGGTCGTCCTAAACTCCGGGGGCAGCGTCGTGCCGAAGATGGTCCGCGCCGTCCCCGAGAACACTACGGTCTGCGAGGCGACGTCGGGTTCGAAGTGGTAGACCTCGAGCTCCAGGCCGAAGTTCCCGCCGAGGACGGGATGGTCGAAGTAGTAGCCGACCTTTCCGCCGAAGACGACCGACGTATCGAAGCCGATATTCTTGAATGTGCCGTCGAGGAATGACACCCCGTTGACGCTGAGCGGGTTGTTGGTTTGCGTCGTATCGAGCCCCTTGTTCTCGGTAATCGCGGCGCCCACGAATCCGGCGAGGTACGGCTCGGCGGAGGCGAGACCAGGGGCGGCGACGAGGAGACTGGCGGCGATCGCGAGCGCCGGCGTCACACCTCGACCCACCATACGGGGACCGTTCTCCATGGAGGCAGCCGATCGCAGGGCAATCGGCGTCCGGGGTTTGACGGCGTCTTGTCGCCAGTCTGGTCGCATCATAGCCGACTCGGTCCTCGTCCGCCAGCGTCGACTCGCCCGCGCCCCGGCGCCACTGCCTAGCGAAGAGGTGCACCCAGGCTCGGTGACGCTCGACGCGCCGGCGTCCGACGGCTCGGCGGCGAGCTCCGCCCGGGCGATGGTACACTCATCAGGCTTCCGCGAGGCGGAGTTACAGAACAGGAAGCGTCTAGGATCCCGGTGGGCCTCCCGGACTTCAAATCCGGCGGACCGTTCTAGACAAACGGTCGATGGGTTCGACTCCCATACGCTTCCGCCACTCGAGACGAAGATGGCCAAGGTGAGGGCAGAGCAGGAGAAAGGGCGCACGCGACGGGCGCGCCGACGGCGCGCCGGGCTGGCCGGCGGCGCGCTGGCGCTGCTCGTGGCCGTGGTGGTGGCCTACTTCGGCTATCGCGCGGCGGCGACGCAGCCCGGCGTCCTCTACCCGAGCCAGGGCAACGCGCACATCGAGTCCGCGACGATGCCCCACGCGGACTACAACACGGACCCGCCGACGTCGGGGCCGCACCTGCCGTACGTCGCGCCGTGGGGTGTGCACACGACACCGATCGCCCGGGAACTGCAGGTTCACAACCTCGAGGATGGCGGGGTCCTCGTCCAGTACAACTGCGAGTGCCCCGAGCTCGTGGCCAAGCTCAAGGTGATCGTAGAGCGCTACGACCGGCACGTCGTCCTCGCCCCCTACCCGGGGATGAAGAGTAGAATCGCCTTGACGGCATGGGCGCGGCTCGACCAGCTCGATGAGTTCGACGAGGCCCGGATCACCCGGTTCATCGATGCCTACCGGGGGATTGATCATCACCCGCGGGGGTAGCTGCGGCGCGGCCCTCCTCGGCAGCCTGCTCCTCTTGGCGGGGTGCGCGCCGCCCCTCGTCTCGCCGATCCTTCCGCCGCCCTACCGCGGCGAGGTGCCCGCGTCGTACGACGACACGTGGCGGGCGCTCGTCCGGTCGCTGGCCCGGGAGAACTTCCCGCTGCGCGCGGTCGCGCGCGACTCGGGGGTGATCGCGACGGACGAGGTCGTCACGCCGATCGGCCTCTACGCCGACTGTGGCAGCTTCGGCAGCGACCGGGTCGAAGGGGAGGCCCTCGTGTCTTTCACCGTGTTTGCGCAGGCGAACGCCGACGGCACGGAGGTGCAGATCAACTCGAAGATGCGGACGCAGGCGCACCGCAAGGGCTCCTCCGGCAAGCTGTTTTCGGCCCCCGTGTTCCCGTGCGCGTCCACCGGCCGCTTCGAAGCGAACCTCCTCGACGCGGTCCGGGCCGCGGTGAAGCCCTAGGATGCCGCCCCGGCTGGCCGAGCTCATCCGCAAGGCGCGCCGGCTCGCGTCCGAGCGTGACCGGCTCATCGAGGAGCTGGCCCGCGAATGGGCCGCGGCGCTGCGCGGCCAGGGCCTCTCGCCGACCGACCTCGACGAGCTGTGGGCGGGCCTCACCGAGGAGGCGGTCCGGCGCCTGGGCAAGAGCGGCAAGGTGCCAGCGCCCGCGCTCCGCCTGGAGGCCGCCGACGTGATCACGAAGGTCCGCGAGAGAGTCGAGGCGACCCTCGGTGAAGGCTGAGCCGCGAGAGCGGCTGCGCGAGCTGCCGGCGGTCGACCAACTCGTGCGCGCCGTCGAGCACCGGGCCGAGCTCCACGGCATCCCCCGCGCGCGCCTGACCGCTTGCGCACGCGAGGTGCTCGACGCCGAGCGGCGGCGCGCCCTCGCCGGCACCCCGGCCGAACTCGACGCGGCCGTACTGGCCGCGCGGGTGGTGGAGGCGCTCGCCCGCGGCGTCTTCTCCCTCGGCCCGGTCATCAACGCCACCGGCGTCGTACTGCACACCGCCCTCGGTCGGGCCGTGCTCTCCCCGCTGGCGCTCGAGCGCCTCGCGCACGTGGGGCAGGGGTACGCCAACCTGGAGATCGACCTCGCCGAGAAGAAGCGCGGCTCCCGCTACAGCCACGTGGAGGGGCTGCTCCGCCGGCTGACGGGCGCCGAGGACGCGCTCGTCGTCAACAACAACGCCGCCGCCGTCCTCCTCGCGCTCGAGAGCCTGGCCCGGGGCAGGGAAGTGATCGTCTCCCGGGGCGAGCTGATCGAGATCGGCGGCGAGTTCCGGATCCCCGACATCATGCTGCGGGGCGGCGCCGTTCTCCGCGAGGTCGGGACCACAAACCGCACGCATCTGGCCGACTACGCCGACGCGATCGGTCCCGACACCGCGCTCCTCCTCAAGGTCCATCCCTCGAACTACCGGGTCGTCGGCTTCGCCGCCGACGTCCCGACGCGCGACCTGGTGGAGCTCGGCCGCGAGCGCAACGTCCCGGTCATGGAGGACCTCGGGTCGGGCTCGCTCGTGGACCTGCGCGCGGTCGGGCTCCCCTGGGAGCCGACCGTCCAGGAGGTGGTGGCCTCGGGCGTCGACCTGGTCTCGTTCTCGGGAGACAAGCTTCTGGGCGGTCCGCAGGCCGGCCTGCTCGTGGGGCGCCGCCCGCTCGTCGCCCGCCTGAAGAAGAACCCGCTGAACCGCGCCCTCCGCATCGACAAGCTCACGATCGCGGCGCTCGAGGCCACCCTCTACGCCTACGAGGCGGGGACGGCCTGGGAGACGGTGCCCACCCTCCGGATGCTGACCGAGCCGCTGGCCTCGATCCGGCAGCGCGCGGACAGCCTGCTCGCGCTGCTCTCGCCCACCCAGGCCGAGCGTCTCGGCGCGGCGATCCAGGAAGACCAGTCGCAAGTCGGCGGGGGCGCCTTGCCGACGGTGGAGCTGCCGACCGCCGCGCTTGCCCTGGGCACCGCGACGCTGCCGGCCTCGATCCTGGACGACCGGCTCCGCCGCGCTGCCCCCCCGGTGATGGGGCGCATCAAGGACGACCGGCTGCTCCTCGACTGCCGGACCATCTTCCCGGACCAGCTCCGGGAGCTCGCTCGCGTCCTCACCCAGCTCTGAGGCCGCCCGATGGCGGACCCCGCCACGCACATCGTCGTCGGGACGGCCGGCCACATCGACCACGGCAAGACGGCGCTCGTGCGCGCGCTGACCGGCATCGACACGGACCGGCTGCCCGAGGAGAAGGCTCGCGGCATCACGATCGACATCGGCTTCGCCTATCTCGAGGAGCCTGACGGGCTCATGATCGAGATCGTCGACGTCCCCGGCCACGAGCGGTTCGTCAAGAACATGCTGGCCGGCGTCGGCGGCATCGACCTCGCCATGCTGGTGGTCGCCGCCGACGAAGGGGTGATGCCGCAGACGCGGGAGCACCTCGCGATCTGCTCGCTGCTCCACATCAAGTCGGGGCTCTGCGTCCTGACCAAGCGGGATCTCGCCGAAGCCGACTGGATCGAGCTCGTGCGGGACGACCTCGCGGCGCTCGTCCGGGGCACCTTCCTCGAGGGCGCGCCCATCGTCGCCGCGTCGGCGAAGACGGGTGACGGGCTCCCCGAGCTGCGCGCGACGCTCGCCGGCCTCGCCCGGCGGGTGCCCCCCAAGGCCTCCGACAGGCTGCCGCGTCTTCCGATCGATCGCGTGTTCACGGTGAAGGGCTTCGGCACCGTCGTCACGGGGACGCTCACCGAGGGGCGGCTCGGGGTGGACGACCGCGTGGAGGTCTACCCGCGCGGCATCCAGGCGAAGATCCGCGGGCTCCAGGCGCACGGCCATCCGGTTCCGGAAGCGCGCGCCGGGCAGCGCACGGCGGTGAACCTCCAGGGGGTCGAGCGGACCGCGCTCGAGCGCGGCGACGTGGTGGGCGCGCCAGGGACGCTGGTCGCCTCGGTGCTCGTGGACGGGACCCTCGAGCTGCTCGGCGACGCGCCCCGGCCGCTCAAGGCCCGCGACCGGGTCCGCTTCCACACGGGGACGAGCGAGATCATGGCCCGCGTCCTCCTGCTCGACCGGGCCGAGCTCGCGCCCGGCGAGTCGACCTACGCGCGCTTCCGGCTCGAGCGACGCCTCGTCGCCCTCCCCGGGGACCGCTTCGTGCTCCGGTCCTACTCGCCCATCGTCACGATCGGCGGTGGCACGCTCCTCGACGTGAGCCCGCCGCGCTTCAAGCGGAAGGCGCCCGCGCTGCTCGCCCACCTTGGCCTCCTCGAGCGCGGGAGCGAAGCCGAGGTGCTGGAGGACGGCTGCGGGCGCTGCTCGAGGACCGGCTGGCGGGGGGCGCCCTCCTCGCCGTCGATCGCGACTGGTTCCTCCACCGGGAGACGCGCGAGCGCCTGCGGGCCGACGCGCTCCGCGTGCTCGAGGACTTCCACCGGCGGAACCCGCTCAAGTCCGGCATCTCGCGCGAGGAGCTCCGCGGCCGCGCGGGCCAGGCCGACGAGCGCGTCTTCGGCCACCTCCTCGCCGTCCTCGAGGCCGAGGGCGTCGTCAGGTCGGAGAAGGACAAGGTGCGCCTGGCCTCCCACTCCTTGCAGCTCTCGCCGGAGCAGCAGAAGGTCGTCGACGGGATCGAGGCGGAGTTTCGGCGGGCGGGCGCCGCGCCCCCGACGCCCGAGGACACGGAGAGCGAGCTCTTCCAGCTCCTCGTCGCCGACCGGCGGCTCATCCGGGTCAAGGAGGGCCTCTACTTCCACGCCGACGCCCTCAGGCAGATCGAGGGCAAGCTGGTCGCCCTGCTTCGAGAAAAGAAAGAGATCGGACCGGCCGACATCAAGGACCTGCTGGGCATCTCGCGCAAGTACGCGATCCCCCTCTTGGAGTACTTCGACGCCCAGCGGGTGACGCAGCGGGTCGGGGAAAGACGGGTCTTGCGCGGGGGGTAGGAGCGCGTTAAGGTGAGGGGCGCAACGAGAAAGGAGTGGTCTCATGTTTGGCTTGGGGTATCAGGAGCTGCTGCTGATCCTCGTGATCGTCCTGATCCTTTTCGGCGCGAATCGCCTGCCCGAGCTGGCGCGCTCGCTCGGCTCCAGCGTGAAGGAGTTCAAGAAGGGTGTGACCGAGGCGTCGAAGGACGAGAGCACCGCGGCCGCGAAGAAGGAAGACGAGAAGAAGGCGTAACTACCCCGCCCCCGATCGACGTCGTTTCCGGCGGCCCGCGCCCGCCGGGGCGTGGTCGACGCCGACGGCGCCCGCGCTCCCCTGAGTGACTGCTCGAGTCGTGCATGCTCTTATCGTGTGGCATCGAGCTCTTCCGCCCCGTGCTCCGTCTCGGACGGCGTCCCGTCCGCCGCACCGGCCCCACGCTCGTCGCTGAAGGCGGCCGCGTGCTAGGCGCGCTCCGAGATGACGCGCTCGTAGTCGTCGCGGCCGTCCTCCCGCTCTCGCTCTACCTCCTGCGCGAGCACGCGATCGCCGGCGCCGCCGGCTTCCCGCTCGACGACTCGTGGATCCACCTCCAGTTCGCCCGCAACCTCGCCGAGGGCGCGGGCTTCGCCTACAACCCCGGGGTGCCGGTGGCAGGCTCGACCGCGCCCCTCTGGACGCTGCTCCTCGGGGCCGCGGTCCGGGTCGGCGGCGCGCAGCTCTGGGTGGCGAAGCTGCTCGGGATCGCCTGCACGCTCGTCGCCGCCCTGCTGACCCGGCGGCTTGCGCTCGCCCTCGGGGCCGAGCGCGCCGCGGCGCGCGTGGCCGGCGTCGCGCTACTCTGGGCGGGGCCGGTCGCCTGGGGCGCGCTCGCCGGGATGGAGGTGAGCCTGGCCGCGCTGCTGGTCGCCGCGGCCCTTCTGGCTCACGCGCGCGACTTGACCGGGGGGACCGCGCTGCTCGCCGCCCTCGCGGTTCTGGCGCGGCCGGAATCGGCCGTGCTGGTGCCGCTCCTGCTCCTGGCCCGCCCGGTCACCGGCGGGCGTGCCGCGATCTTCGTCGGCGTCACCCTGGTCGTCCTGGCGCCCGCCGTGTGCTTCTCGCTCGTCACGGCGGGCACGCCCGTGCCCGCGACCGCCGCCGCCAAGATCGAGGGGGGCCTCCTCGGGTGGCTCGCCGGCGTGCGCGAGCCGCTCGGCCGTGCGCTCCTCGGCCGCCCCTGGCAGTTCTTCGGCGAGTGGGTCGCCTGGCTCTGGCTCACGAACTGGCTCCTGCCGGTGCTGCTGCCGTCCGTGCTCGTGCTGACCTGGTGGCGCGGCGGGCGCACCTGGATCTGGCCGGCGGCCGCCCTCGCCCTCCACCCGTTCGCGATGGCGCTGCTCGCGCCGTTCCGGGGGCCGGGGTTCCAGGAGGGCCGCTACTCGATCGAGCTCCTGCCGCTCGGCCTCGGCCTCCTCTGGGGCCTCACGGCGCGACGCGGCGTGACGCTCCGGGTCCTCTACCTCGCGGTCGCGCTGGGGCTCCTCGTCCCGGCGAGCGCGCGCTACGCGTGGGGCGTCCAGAACATCAACGCGATGCAGGTCCGGATCGGGCACTGGGTGGCGGGTCACACGCCGCTCGGCGCCCGCCTGGCCGTGAACGACATCGGCGCCATCGCCTTCGTCTCCCGGCGCCCCGTGATCGACCTGATGGGGCTCGTCACGCCGGCGATCCGGCCCTACCGCCGCGCGGGGGAGGCGGGCATCATCCGCTACGTCGAGGAGACGTGTCCCGAGTATCTCGTCATCTTCCCCGCCTGGTTTCCGCGGCTGGCCGCCATGCCCGACCGCTACCGGGCCGTCTACCAGGTCCATCTCGACCGCAACGAGGTCGCCGGCGCCGACACGATGGTGGTGTACCAACGCGTCCGGTGTGCGCTATGATCGGCGCGATGTTCCGGGCGACCGTCTCGGCCGTCCTGCTGATCGTCGTCCTGGCCGTCGAGACCCGGCCGGCGCGTGCCCAGATCTACCGGTGGACCGACGAGCAGGGCAATTCGCACTACTCCCAGGGCCTCGACAGCGTGCCCGAACGCTTCCGCGCCGCCGCGCGCCCGCTCGTCCCGGAGCGCGCTCCGGCGCCGGCGCCGTCCGGCGCCGCGCCGCGCGAGAGCACGAGCACGGTCATCCCATTCACGCCGGGCAAGCGCATCTACGCGGACGCGCGCGTCAACGAGACGACGAGCGTGCGCCTGATTCTGGACACCGGGGCCGACCGCACGGTCATCGCCCCGCGCGCGCTCGTCGCCGCCGGCGCGTCGACGCGCGCGGCGGGCCCGGGCGGGAACGCCCGCGTCGGCAAGATGGTGGTCGTCTCCCACGACATCAACGAGCCGGACACCGACGGCCTCCTCGGGCGAGACTTTCTCGACCAGTTCAAGGTCACGATCGACAGCGCGTCTGGCCACGTAACGCTCGGTCCCAAGTAGTCCCTGCCCAGGCGCCCTCAGGCCCGCGCCCGGGAGCATCAGGGCCCGACCGAGTGCCGCATCGCATGCGCCCGCGGCGGCCCCTGTGCTACCATGGCGCTCTGCGCCATGGACTACAAGGCCACGCTAAACTTACCGAAAACGCCCTTCCCGATGAAGGCTAACCTCCCGCAGGCTGAGCCCGAGATGCTGGCGCGGTGGGAGGCCATGGACATCTACGCCAGGCTCCGCGCCGCCGCCCACGGGCGCCCGCTCTGGATCCTGCACGACGGTCCGCCCTACGCGAACGGCCACATCCACATGGGGACGGCCCTCAACAAGATCCTCAAGGACGTGACCGTCAAGTCGCGCTCGATGCTCGGCGCGAACGCCGTCTACGTCCCCGGCTGGGACTGCCACGGCCTGCCGATCGAGCATCAGGTCGACAAGGAGCTCGGCCTCGACACGGCGTCGATCGACGTGCGCAAGGCGATGGACCCCGTGCTCAAGCGGCAGAAGTGCCGGGAGTACGCCACCCGGTTCATCGAGATCCAGCGGAGTGAGTTCCGCCGCCTCGGCGTGTTCGGCGACTGGCAGCGCCCGTACCTCACGATGGCGCCGGCCTACCAGGCGGTCATCGCACGCGAGTTCGGCCGCTTCGTCGGCCGCGGCATCGTCTACAAGGGCCTCAAGCCGGTGCACTGGTGCATGTACTGCAAGACCGCACTCGCCCAGGCCGAGGTCGAGTACGAGGAGCAGGCGACGCCGTCCGTCTACGTGAAGTTCCCGCTCCTCACCGACCGCTGGCCACGCTCCTCGGCGGTCGTGTGGACGACGACCCCGTGGACGCTTCCCGCGAACCTCGCCGTCGCCGTGAACCCGGACGAGCAGTACGTCGCGCTCGACGCCGGCGGGGAAACGCTCATCGTCGCCCAAAAGCTCGCCGACGCCTTCCGGAAGGCGGCGGGGCTGCCGGGGGCGCGGCCCCTCGCCACGGTGCCCGGGCCGAGCCTCGAGGGGCTCGAGTACCGTCACCCCTGGATCGACCGAACGGGGAAGATCGTCGGCGCCACGTTCGTCGCGATGGACACGGGCACGGGGCTCGTCCATATCGCCCCTGGCCACGGCGAGGAAGACTACGAGCTGGGCCGCCGGATGGGGCTGCCGATCTACAACCCGGTCGACGACGACGGGCGCTTCGTTCCCGAGGTCGAGCGCTTCGCCGGCCTCACCGTGTGGGAGGCCAACCCGAAGATCGTCGAGCACCTCCGGGCCGTGGGCGCGCTGGTGGCGGCGGTGCCGCTCACCCACAGCTATCCCCACTGCTGGCGCTGCGGGAACCCGACGCTCTTCCGCGCGACCGAGCAGTGGTTCATCTCTCTCGACCGCGACGGTCTCCGCTCGCGGGCGCTCGAGGCGATCAAGCGCGACGTCCGCTGGTTCCCCCCGTGGGGCGAGGAGCGCATCTACAGCATGGTCGCGCACCGCCCCGACTGGACGATCTCGCGCCAGCGGGTCTGGGGGGTGCCGATCGTCGCCTTCTACTGCCGCGCCTGCGACGCGCTCCTCCTCGACGAGCGGCTCGTCGAGCACGTCGCGCAGATCTTCCGCGCGGGCCAGGGGGCAGACGAGTGGTACGCGCGCGAGGCCGGGGAGCTGCTGCCCGCGGGGACCGCCTGCCCGAAGTGCGGCGGGCGAGCGTTCCGGAAGGAGGAGGACATCCTCGACGTCTGGTTCGACTCCGGCTGCAGCCACGCGGCGGTGCTGGAGACGCGCCCCGAGCTGCGCTGGCCCGCGGACCTCTACCTCGAGGGCTCGGACCAGCACCGCGGGTGGTTTCACTCTTCGCTGCTCGAGGCGGTGGGCACCCGGGACGCGCCGCCGTACCGGGGCGTCCTGACCCACGGCTTCGTGGTGGACGGCGAGGGGCGCAAGATGTCCAAGTCCCAGGGCAATTACGTGACGCCCCAGGAGCTGATCCCGAAGTACGGGGCGGAGGTGCTCCGGCTCTGGGCGGCGGCCGAGGACTACTCGGAGGACATCCGGCTCTCGGACGAGATCCTGAACCGCCTCGCCGACGCCTACCGGCGCCTGCGCAACACCTTCCGCTTCCTGCTCGGCAACCTCGCCGACTTCGAGCCCGCGCGCGATCGGCAGTCCTACGCGCGGCTCGACGAGGTCGACCGCTGGATCCTCGCCCGGCTCGGGCGGCTCGTCGGCCGCGTCGTGAAGGCCTACGGCGAGTACCAGTTCCACACGGTCTTCCACTCGGTGCACAACTTCTGCGCGGTCGACCTCTCGGCCCAGTACCTCGACATCATCAAGGACCGGCTCTACACGTCGGCCGCCGACGACCCGCGTCGGCGAGCGGCCCAGACCGCGTGCTACGACATCTTCAGCGCGCTGGCCCGGCTGATGGCGCCGATCCTCACCTTCACCGCCGAGGAGGCCTGGAGCCACCTGCCCGGGCGCCCCGGGGAGAGCGTGCACCTGGAGCTCTTTCCAGAAGCGGCACGGGAGTGGCTCGACGAGCGGCTCGAGCGCGACTGGGAGCGGCTGCTCGAGGTGCGGCGCGAGGTCGCCAAGGCGCTCGAGACCGCGCGCCAGCAGGGGGGGATCGGCTCGGGGCTCGAGGCGCGCGTCGCCTTCGTCCACGCGCCCGAGGACCTGCCCGCACTCCTCCAGGCCAAGCGCGACCTCCTGGCCACGCTCTTCATCGTGTCGAGGGTCGGCGTCGGCGGGGCCGTGGGGGCGCCGCTCGTGCGCTACGAGAGCCAGGAGATCCCCGGGCTCGTCATCGACGTCGAGCGCGCGCCCGGCCGGAAGTGCGCGCGCTGCTGGACGTGGAGCGAGCGCGTCGGCGAAAGCCACGAGCACCCCACGCTCTGCGAGCGCTGTCTCCCCGTGATCGCGCGAATCCGATGACGGCCGTCCTGGTGGTCGCGGGCGCCGTGGTGGCGCTCGACCAAGGCACCAAGTACCTCATGCTCGGCCGGCTCGTGCCCGGGGCACCGGTCGCGATCGTCGACGACCTCGTGAACCTCACCCTAGTCCGGAACCCGGGCCTGGCCTTCGGCGTCCTCGCGGGCGTGCCAATCGGCTGGCGGTGGCTCGTGGCGGTCCTCTCCGTCGCGGCGCTGGCGGTCCTCGGCCGTCTGGCCCTACGGATGCTGCCGGATTCGGGCTGGCTCGGGCAGCTCTCGCTGGGGCTGATCTTCGGCGGCGCCGTCGGAAACCTGATCGACCGCGCGCGGTGGGGGGCGGTCGTGGACTTCATCGACGTCTACTGGAGGACCCACCACTGGCCGGCCTTCAACGTGGCCGACTCGTCGATCAGCGTCGGCGTCGCCCTCCTCGCCCTCCAGCTCTGCACCGGTGATCGTCAGCGTCGCTGACGCCGGCCAGCGTCTCGATCGCTGGCTCGCCGCGCGGCTGCCAGAGCTCTCCCGGGCCCGGCTCCAGACGCTGATCGAGGGCGGCCGCGTCACCGTGAGCGGCCGCGCGCGGAAGGCCGCGTACCGGGTGCGGGCGGGCGAGCGGGTCGAGGCGGAGATCCCGCCGGCCGAGGCGCAGGAGCTCCGCCCCGAGGCGCTCCCGCTCGAGGTCGTCTACGAAGACGACGCCGTGCTCGTGGTGAATAAGCCCGCGGGAATGGTCGTGCATCCCGGCGCCGGCCAGGCGGGGGGGACGCTCGCGGCCGCGGTCCTCGCCCATGCCCCCGAAACGGCGGGGGTCGGCGGCCAGCGCCGTCCCGGGATCGTCCACCGGCTCGACAAGGGCACGTCCGGCTTGCTCGTCGTCGCCAAGACGCGCCCCGCCTACGACTCGCTCGTCGCCCAGCTCGCCGCGCGGACCGTCGCGCGCCGGTACCTCGTGGTCGTCCACGGCCTGCCCACGCCGGGCGACGGCGTGATCGACGCGCCCATCGGTCGCCATCCGCGCGACCGCGTCCGCATGGCCGTCCGCCCGCCGGGGCAGGGCAAACGGGCCGTGACGCGCTACCGAGTCCTCGAGCGCTTCCCCGCCGTCCCCGCCGCGTACCTCGAGGCGCGGCTCGAAACGGGGCGCACGCACCAGATCCGCGTCCACCTGGCCGCGCAGGGGCACCCGGTCCTCGGCGATGACACGTATCGCCCCCGGTCCCTTCCGCGCCCCGACCTGGACAACGAAGGGCTCGCTCTCCACGCGGCTGAGCTCGGCTTCGTCCATCCCCTGACTGGCCAGCCGGTCGCGTTCACCGTCGCGCTTCCGCCGCGGATGGCGCGCGTGCTCTCTCGGCTCCGGAGCCGCCAGAGCCCGACGGCCCCGGCGCGGCGGTGAGGGCGGCCGGCGCCCCGCGGGACCGCCCGAATGCTAGAATGAGCGACGTGACCCCCCTGACGTTCGTCATCCTGGCGGCGGGCGAAGGCAAGCGGATGCGCTCCCGCCATCCGAAAGTGCTCCACCGGGTGTGTGGCCGCCCGCTCCTCGGCTACCCCCTGCGTCTGGCGCGGGCGCTCGGCGACCGCGTCGTGGTGGTCGTCGGCCGCGACGCCGCGGAAGTGCGCGCCGCCGCCGGGCCAGCGGTCGAGTTCGCGGAGCAGGCCGAGCGCCTCGGCACCGGACACGCCCTTCAGCAGGCGCGGCCGGCGTGCGGGGACGGTGCGGTCGTCGTCCTGCCCGGCGACACCCCGCTCCTTTCCGAGGCGACCCTCGCCAGGCTGATCGACCACCACGCGAAGACCGGCGCGGCGGCGACCCTCCTGACCGCGCTCGTCGAGCGTCCGGCGGGGTACGGGCGCGTGCTGCGGCAGCGCGGGCACGTCCGCGGCGTCGTCGAGGACCGGGACGCGACCGACGACCAGAAGCGGATCCGCGAGATCAACACGAGCGTCTACTGCTTCGACGCGCGGCGGCTCTGGCCGGCCCTGGCCAAGGTCACCGCGAGCAACGAGCAGGGCGAGTACTACCTGACGGACGTGGTCGGGATCCTCGCCCGCGCGGGGGCGCGCGTCGAGGCCATCACGACCTCCGATCCCGCCGAGTGCCTCGGCGTCAACGACCGCAAGCAGCTCGCGGCGATCGCCGCGCTCCAGCGCCAGCGGACCCTCGACCGGCTGATGACCGAGGGGGTCACCATCCTCGACCCCGCCGCGACCTACGTCGACGACACGGTGCAGATCGGTCCGGACACGGTGCTCCAGCCGGGGGTCGTGCTCGAGGGGGAGACCCGGGTGGGCGCCGAGTGCGTGATCGGCGCCGGCTGCCACCTCGACCGGAGCCGGCTGGGCGACCGGGTCACGCTCCGGCCCTACTGCGTGCTGACGGAGGCGGTCGTCGAGGCGGGTGCCGTCCTCGGACCGTTCTGCCACCTGCGGCCCCTCTCGCACGTGGGGGCGGACGCCAAGATCGGCAACTTCGTCGAGCTGAAGAAATCGACGATCGGCCGCCGGTCGAAGGTGCCGCACCTCTCCTACGTCGGCGACACGACCGTCGGCGAGGCGGTGAACGTCGGCGCCGGGACGATCACCTGCAACTACGACGGCGTCTCCAAGCACGAGACCCGCATCGGGGACGGCGCCTTCATCGGCACGAACACGAGCCTGGTGGCCCCCATCACGATCGGCGAGGGCGCCTACGTCGGCGCCGGCTCGACGATCACCCGGGACGTCCCGCCGGGCGCCCTCGCCGTCGGGCGAGCCGAGCAGGTCGTCAAGGACGGCTGGGCCGAGCGCCGCCGGGCGCGCGGCAAGAAAGGCTGAATCGATGTGCGGCATCGTGGGGTACGTGGGGGACAAGGACGCGGTCGGCCTGATCCTCGAGGGGCTGAAGCGGCTGGAGTACCGGGGGTACGACTCGGCGGGCGTCGCCGTCCTCAACCGCGAGGGACTGCACGTGCGCCGTGCCGCGGGCCGGATCAAGGGGCTCGAGGCGATGCTCCGCGAGCGTCCGGTCAGCGGCACCGTCGGCATCGGGCATACCCGCTGGGCGACCCACGGCCGCCCCTCCGAGGAAAACGCCCACCCCCACACCGATTGCACGGGCGCGCTCGTCGTCGTCCACAACGGGATCCTGGAGAACTACCTGCCGCTGAAGGAGCGGCTCCTGGCCCAGGGCCACGTCTTCCGCTCCGAGACCGACACCGAGGTTCTCGCCCATCTCGTCGAGCACTACCTCCGGGAGACCCCCCGCCTGGACGGGGCCGTGAAGCGGGCGCTGCGTGAAGTCCGGGGCTCGTACGCGATCGGCGTGGTGGCCACGAGCGCTCCCGACCGACTCGTGGCGGCCAAGCACGGCGCCGGCGGGGTCGTCATCGGCCTCGGCCGCGGCGAGACCTTCGTCGCCTCCGACATCCCGGCGATCCTCGCCCACACGCGCGACGTGGTGGTGCTCGAGGACGGCGAGGTGGCGTCGGTGACGACGACGGGCGTGGAGCTGTCGACGCTCGACGGTGCGCCGGTCCAGCGCACCCCCGTGCGGATCCTGTGGGACCCGATCATGGCCGAGAAGGGCGGCTACCGCCACTTCATGCTCAAGGAGATCTACGAGCAGCCGCGGGCGGTGACCGACACCGTGCGCGGGCGGGTGGCGCCCGAGACGGGCGGGGTGGTCCTCGCCGAGGCCGCCCTCGCCCCCTCGGTCGTCCGGGCGATCGACCGGGTGGTCCTGGTCGCCTGCGGCACCTCGTACCACGCGGCCATGGTCGGCCGGACGATGGTGGAGCGGCTCGCCGGACTACCGGCCGAGGCCGACCTCGGCTCAGAGTTCCGGTACCGCGACGCGCTCGTCGGCCCCACCACGCTGATCGTGGCCCTCTCCCAGTCGGGTGAGACCGCCGACACGCTCGGCGCCGTCAAGGCCGCGCGGCTCCGCGGCTGTCCGATCCTCGCGATCACGAACGTCGTCGGCTCGGCGCTGGCGCGGGAGGCGACGGGCGTGCTCTACACCCACGCGGGGCCCGAGATCGGCGTCGCCTCCTCCAAGACCTTCACCGCCACCGTCGTCGCCGCGTACCTGCTCGCCCTCTGGCTCGGCCGGCAGCGGGGGGCGCTCGGGGCGGGCGACGCGAGCAAGCACATCCAGGAGCTCCTGGAGCTCCCCCGGCTCATGGAACGGACCCTCGAGCTCGAGCCGAGGCTCGCCGAGCTGGCGCGGGAGGTCGCGCACCACCGGGACTTCCTCTACCTCGGCCGGGGCCTGCAGTACCCGGTCGCGCTCGAGGGCGCGCTCAAGCTGAAGGAGCTCTCTTACATCCACGCCGAAGGCTACGCGGGCGGCGAGATGAAGCACGGCCCGATCGCGCTGATCGACGACGGCATGCCCGTCGTCGCGCTGGTGCCGCGCGACTCCTCCCACGACCGGATGCTCGGCAACGTCGAGGAGGTCCGGGCGCGCGCGGGCAAGATCATCGCCGTCGGCCACCCGGGGGACACCGAGCTCGCGGCCAAGGCCCAGCACCTGATCGTGGTGCCCCCGTGCGCCGACCTGCTCACCCCGCTCCTGACCGTGATCCCGCTCCAGCTGCTCGCCTACCACGTGGCGGTGCGCCGGGGCTGCGACGTGGATCAGCCGCGCAACCTCGCCAAGAGCGTGACGGTCGAGTAGCACCGGTCGGCCGCCGGCGGGCCGCAAGCCGTGCTAGAATCCTGGCCATGCGCGTTGCGCTTCGTGGGGTCTTGATCCTCCTGCTCGCCCTGCCGGAGCTCGCCCAGGGCGCGGGACCTACCCCCATCCCTCGGGGGTTCGACCCCAAGACCGGGGTCATTTCTCCGGCGGTGCCACCCGGCTCGCCGCCCGGCACGTTCAGCCCCGTGAGGACCAACCCGTACGACTTTCCCTTCCCGCTGATGCCGTGGGACGGCCTCCCCCAACCGGGGATGCCGGGGGACGGCGTCGTTCGGCAGACCGGGCAGGTTATCCGCTACCTGGAGATTCCCCCGCAGGAGGTCACGGTCGAACTGCCCGTGCCGAGCGCCGAGACCGCGCCGTTCCGGCTGGAGCCGCAGGTGGTCACGATTCCTGGCTATGTCTTAGCCGAGACCACGAACGGCTATCTGTATCCCCAGCGCTGGACGCTCGAGCAGCTCAACGTCGGGGTGTACCAATGGAGACTGCGCCCCCAGGAATTCCGCCTGAAGTAGCCGCTTGCTCGACGCCGAATCGATCCTGCGGGACCTGAACCCGCCCCAGCGGGAGGCGGTGACCGCGGCCGACGGGCCGGTCCTGGTACTCGCGGGCGCCGGCAGCGGCAAGACCCGGGTCATCGCCCACCGGATCGCCTACCTCCTGGGCACCCGGGGCGTGCACCCCCGGCAGGTCCTCGCCGTCACCTTCACCAACAAGGCGGCCGAGGAAATGAGCCGGCGGGTCGAAGCGCTGCTCGGGCCGGCGGGGGTGCGGCCGCCGCTCATCGCCACCTTCCACTCGGCGTGCGTCCGCATCCTGCGCGAGCATATCCGCCACATCGGGTACCCGTCGCACTTCGTGATCTACGACGAGGACGACCGACTGGCGGTGGTCCGGGACTGCATGCGCGAGCTCGACATGGACGAGCGGGCGACGACGCCGGCGAGCCTCGTGCACCGGCTGAGCCACGCCAAGAACCAGATGATTGCCGTGGAGGAGGCGGAGCAGCTGGCTCGGGGCCCCCGCGAGGAGCAGGTCGCGGCCGTGTACCGCCGCTACCAGGAGCGGCTCGCCACGGCGGGGGCGGTGGACTTCGACGACCTCCTCCTACTCACCGTCCGGCTCTTTGAGCGGGTGCCGGAGGTGCTGGCCTGGTACCGCGGGCTCTGGATGTGGCTACTGGTCGACGAGTACCAAGACACCAACCGCGCCCAGTACCGGATCATCCGCGCGCTCACGAAGGAGCGCCGGAACATCTGTGTCGTGGGAGATCCCGACCAATCGGTCTATGGGTGGCGCGGGGCCGACGTGCGCAACATACTCGATTTCGAGCAGGACTACCTCGGCACCAAGGTGATCCGCCTCGAGCAGAACTACCGTTCGACCAAGCGCATCCTCGCCGCGGCGTCGGCGGTGATCGCCAACAACGTCACGCGCAAGGACAAGTCGCTCTGGACCGAGAATGTCGAGGGAGAGCCGCCCGCGATCTATCGCGCGTGGGACGAGCACGAGGAGGCGAACTTCGTCGCCCAGACGATCCGGCGCCTCCGCGACGAGGGGCGGGAGTGGAAGGACGTCGCCGTCTTCTACCGCACGAACGCCCAGTCTCGCGTGCTCGAGGAGGCGCTCCGCCGCGGCGGCGTGCCCTACGTCATCGTCGGCTCCGTCCGCTTCTACGAGCGGAGAGAGATCAAGGACGCGCTGGCGTACCTGCGGCTCGCGCTGAACCCGGGCGACGACATCGCCTTCCGGCGGGCGATCGGGGCGCCGGCGCGGGGCATTGGACGCGCGACCATGGTCCGGCTCGAGCAGGTGGCTGCCCGCGAGGGTCACTCGCTGCTGGAGCAGTGTGCCCTCCTCCCGCCGGACCTCACGGGCAAGCCGCGCCGCGGGCTCGAGGAGTTCGCCCGGCTCTGCGCCCGCCTCCGGGAGGGACGGTCCGCCCTGACTATCCCCGCCTTCCTCGACGAGGTGCTGAACGCCTCCGGCTACCGGGAGGCGCTCCGGCAGGAGAAGAGCGCCGAGGCCGAGGGGCGGCTCGAGAACCTGGAGGAGCTGATCTCCGCCGCCGAGGACTACCAGCTCTCGCACGAGGACGCGTCGGTGGAGGGCTTCCTCGACGCCGCCACGCTCGTGAGCGACCTAGACGAGCTGCCCGGGGATGCCCGTGGCGTGACCTTGATGACCCTCCACTTGGCGAAGGGGCTCGAGTTCCCGGTCGTCTTCGTGACCGGGATGGAGGAAGGCGTCTTCCCCCACGCTCGCTCGATGAGCGATGGGGGCGAGATCGAGGAGGAGCGGCGGCTCTGCTACGTCGGGCTCACCCGCGCCAAGCAGCGGCTCTACCTGTCCTACGCCCTCCACCGGCGGCTGCACGGCTATGGGCTCGGCGAGCCCTCCCGCTTCCTCCTGGAGATCCCGGAGGACCAGGTCACGCTGCTCAACGTGACGCGCGTGGCGTCGCGGGTGGAGCCTCCGCCGGACCCCGCGGACCTGTCCGACGACCTCCCGTTCCGGGTCGGCGCCCACGTGCGCCACGCGCGGTGGGGGGAGGGGCTCCTCGTCGGCATCGAGCGCGAGGGGAAGGACGTCATCGTGACGGTGGGGTTCGCGAGCGTCGGGCGCAAGCGCCTGTCACTCCAATACGCCCACCTCGAGGAGGTGTAGCAGGATGGGCGGCCGGATCGAGACGCGGGAGGTCGAGCAGGTGGCGCGTCTGGCGCGGCTCGAGCTGTCGGCCGAGGAGAAGGAGCGGATGCGAGAGCAGCTCGACCGGATCCTCGGCTACATCGACAAGCTCCGCCGGCTCGATACGGAGGGCGTCCCCCCGACGTCGCACGCGGTCCCGATGGTGAACGTCATGCGTGAGGACGAGCCGCGGCCGTGCCTGCCGCCCCAGGAGATGCTCGCGAACGCCCCCGACCGGAGCGGCGACTTCTTCCGGGTCCCCCGCATCATCGAGGATTGACAAGAGCCGAAGGCGAGCGGTCCGTGGTGACGGCATGATCACCCAGCTGACGGTCCACGCGCTGGTCGAGCAGTTCCGGCGCGGCGCGGCGACGCCCTCCGCGGCGGCGCGCGCCTATCTCGACCGCATCGCGGCCGTGGATCCCTCGGTGCGCGCCTACATCACGGTGACGCCCGAGCGCGCGCTCGCCGCCGCCGCCGCCGCCGACGCTCGCTGGCGGGCGGGCCGGCCCCTGAGCCCGATCGACGGCGTGCCGATCGCCGTGAAGGACCTCCTCTGCACCAAGGGGGTGCGGACCACCTGCGGCTCGCGGATCCTCGAGCACTTCGTCCCGCCCTACGACGCCACCGTGATCGAGCGGCTCGAGGCAGCCGGCACCGTCCTCCTCGGCAAGACGAACATGGACGAGTTCGCGATGGGCTCCTCGACCGAGCATTCGGCGTTCTTCGCGACCCGCAATCCGTGGGACCTCGCGCGCGTGCCCGGGGGCTCGTCGGGCGGGTCGGGGGCGGCGGTGGCCGCGGATCTCGCCGCGGCCGCGCTCGGCAGCGACACCGGCGGATCGATCCGCCAGCCGGCCGCCTTTACGGGGACGGTGGGCCTCAAGCCGACGTACGGCCGGGTCTCCCGCTACGGCCTCGTCGCCTTCGCCTCGTCCCTCGACCAGATCGGCCCGTTCGCGAAGGACGTGATCGATGCGGCGCTCGTCCTCCGCGTGATCGCGGGGCGTGACCCGCTCGACTCGACGTCGGCCGACGTCCCGGCGCCGGACTTCGTCGCAGAGCTTGGGCGCCCGATCGAGGGCCTGCGTCTCGGCGTTCCCCAGGAGTACTTCGTCGAGGGGATGGACCCCGAGGTCGAGGCCTCGGTGCGCGAGGCGATCGAAGTCCTGAAGCGGCTCGGCGGCCGGGCCGAGCCGATCTCGCTGCCGACCACCGACTACGCGCTGGCGGCGTACTACCTGATCGCGCCCGCCGAGGCGTCGTCGAACCTGGCCCGCTACGACGGCGTGAAGTACGGGAGCCGCGCCGCCGGCGCCCGGGACGTGATCGACATGTCCTCGAAGACCCGTGCCCAGGGCTTCGGGCCCGAGGTCAAGCGGCGGATCATGCTCGGCACGTATGCGCTCTCCGCGGGCTACTACGAGGCCTACTACGGCAAGGCCCAGAAGGTGCGGACGCTCGTGCGACGGGACTTCGACGCCGCCTTCGCCCGGGTCGACGTGATCGTCGCGCCAACGACGCCCAACCTGCCGTTCAAGCACGGCGAGAAGGAAGACCCCCTCGCCATGTACCTGAACGACGTGCTCACGATCCCGGTCAACCTGGCCGGGCTCCCCGGCGTCTCGGTGCGCTGCGGGTTCAGCCTCGCCGGGCTGCCGATCGGCCTCCAGTTCATCGGCCGGCCCTTCGACGAGGCGACGCTCCTGCGGGCGGCCCACGCCTACGAGCAGGCCACGGGCTGGCAGACGCGGAGGCCGCCGCTGCCATGACGGACCCGTCGGCGGCGTACGAGGTCGTCATCGGCCTCGAGGTGCACGCCCAGCTCCGGACGCGCTCCAAGATGTTCTGCGGCTGCCCGACGGCCTTCGGGGCGCCGCCCAACAGCCAGACCTGCCCCGTCTGCCAGGGCATGCCGGGGAGCCTCCCGGTGATCAACCGGCGGGCCGTCGAGTTCGGGGTTCGGACGGCGCTCGCGTTCCACTGCCGGGTCAACGCGAGCTGCCGGTTCGCGCGGAAGCACTACTACTACCCCGACATGCCGAAGAATTACCAGATCAGCCAGTACGAGGAGCCGCTGGCCGAGGACGGGTGGCTCGAGCTCCAGGCCGACGGCCAGCCCCGGCGCATCGCCATCCAGCGCCTGCACCTCGAGGAAGACGTGGGCCGGCTGATCCACGAGGGGACGCTCGAGACCGCCCACGCCAGCTTGGTGGACTTCAACCGCTCGGGCGTGCCGTTGATGGAAACGGTCTCGCAGCCGGACGTCCGCTCGCCCGAGGAGGCCGCGGCCTACCTCCGCGCCTTCCGCGCGGTCCTCCTCTACCTCGGCGTCTGCGACGGCAACATGGAGGAGGGGAGCCTCCGCTGCGACGCGAACATCTCCCTGCGCCGGTGGGGGGCGCCGGACCTCGGCACCAAGGTCGAGATCAAGAACCTGAACTCGTTCAAGAACGTGCAGCGCGCGCTCGAGTTCGAAGCCCTGCGCCAGCGGGAGGCGCTCGACCGCGGCGAGCGGATCGTGCAGGAGACGCGCCTGTGGGACGCCGACCGCGGCCGGACGCGGACGATGCGCGGCAAGGAGCAGGCCCACGACTACCGGTACTTCCCCGAGCCCGACCTGGTGCCGCTCGAGCTCAGCCGGGCGTCGGTGGAGGCCGTGCGGGCAGACCTGCCCGAGCTGCCGGCGGCGCGGCGCCAGCGCTTCGTCCGCGAGTACGGGTTGCCCACCTACGACGCCGACCTCCTCACGCAGACCCGCGCCCTCGCCGACTACTACGAGGCCGCCGTCCGCGAGGTCCCGCACCCGAAACTCGTGTCGAACTGGATGATGTCGGAGCTCTTGCGCGCGATCCCGGCCGACGACGAGCGAGCGCTCGCCGCCTCCCCGATCTCCCCCCGCCACCTCGCCGGGCTCCTCCGGCTCGTGGCGGACGGCACGATCACCGGCAAGATCGCGAAGGACGTGTTCGAGAAGATGTTCCGGTCGGGGGAGGACGCGCTCACGATCGTCGGGCGCGAGGGGCTCACCCAGATCGCGGACACGGCGGCGCTCGGGGCCGTCGTCGACCAGGTCCTCCGCGCGAATCCCAAGGCCGTCGAGGACTGGAGGCGCGGCAAGAAGGCGGCGGCGGGCGCCCTCGTGGGCCAGGTCATGAAGGCGACGCAGGGCAAAGCCAACCCGAGCGTGGTCAATTCGCTCCTCGAGGCGAAGCTGTCGCAGCTATAATCGGCGGCAGCAGCTCATGATTGAGCTTCACCGCGTATCGAAGGTCTTCAGCGTCGGACCGGTGAAGGTGCCGGCGCTTTCCGACGTGAGCTTCCGGATCGGCAAGGGCGAGTTTGCCGTGCTGTGCGGGCCGAGCGGCGCGGGCAAGACCACGCTCCTCCGTCTCCTCTACCGCGACGAGGTGCCGAGCGGCGGCCGGATCGACGTCGCCGATTACAACGTCGGCGCGCTGCCGCGCTCGCGGGTGCCGGAGCTCCGTCGAGCCATGGGCATCGTCTTCCAGGACGTCAAGCTCCTACCCGCGCGCACGGTCTACGAGAACATCGCCTTCGTGCTGCGCGTGCTCGGCACCCCGCGGGCCGAGATCACGCCGCGGGCGTTCGCGGCGCTCAAGGCCGTCGGCCTCTCGGCGCGCGCCCAGGCCTACCCGGCGCAGCTCTCGCAGGGCGAGGCGCAGCGCGTCGCCCTCGCGCGCGCGATCGTCAAGGAGCCGGCGCTGCTCCTGGCCGACGAGCCCACCGGCAACCTGGACGAGGGGATCGCGTCCGAGCTCTTCGACCTCCTCAAGGACATCTGGAGCCGGGGCACCACCGTGCTCCTGGCGACGCACCAGGCGGCGCTCGCCGAGCGTCTGAACCGCCGCACGCTCGTGTTCCACGGGGGCCGGCTCGTGAAGGACGCGCGCTAGCGTGCTCGGATTCCTCTGCGGCGAGGCGCTCCGGGACCTCGTCCGTGCCGGGTGGATCGCGCTCAGCTCGGTGCTCCTGATCGCGCTCTCGCTCCTCACCCTCGGCGGCTTCTGGGTGTTCTCGACGAACCTGGGCGGCGCCGTCGCGCGCTGGCGCGAGCAACTCCGCATCATCGTCTACCTCAAGACCGAGCCCTCGCCCGCGGCCGCGGGCGCGCTCGGCCAGCGGATCCGCGCGGCGGGTGACGTCGCGCAGGTCCGGTACGTGTCGAAGGCGGAGGCGCTCCAGACACTCCGGCGCCAGCTCGGCGCTCAGGCGGCGGTCGCCGACACGCTGCCCCAGAACCCGCTGCCCGCCTCGTTCGAGGTCACGCTGGCGGAGACGGCCTCGACCCCCGAGGCGACGCGGGCGCTCGTGGAACGCCTGGCGGCGCTGCCGGAGGTCGAGGAGGTCCAGGGCGGGACGGAATGGATGGAGCGCCTGACCCAGCTCCAGCGACTGCTCGGACTCGTCGGCCTCGGCGTCGGCGGCGTCCTCGGCCTCGCGGCGATTCTCACGGTGACGACCGCGACGACCCTCGTCCTCCACGCGCGCCGCGAGGAGCTCGACATCATGCGCCTCGTGGGCGCGCCGGAGGCGGTGATCCGCCTGCCGCTGCTCCTGCAGGGGATCGGGCAGGGGCTCCTCGGCGCCCTCCTGGCGCTGCTCGGGCTCGTCGGCGCCTACCGGCTCGTGCGCCCGCGGCTCGAGCCGCTCGTGACCCTCACGCTCGGCCTTCCCCACACGGCGTTCCTGTCGCCGACGGCGGTCGCCACCTTGCTCGTGAGCGGGGCGCTGCTCGGCGGCGTGGGCGGGTGGCTGGCCAAGGGGCGGGCGTGAGGCCGGCGGCCGCGGCCGCGCTCGTCCTGGTGCTCGTCCCCGCCGCCGGCCTCGCGCAGAAAAAGGACGACGTCGGCGCCGAGCAGCGGAAGCTCCAGCAGACCCAGCGCGAGCTCCGCGAGCAGCGCGCCAAGGCGGCGGAAGCCCGGAAGAAGGAGTCGTCGCTCCTCGCCGAGCTCGAGGAGATCGACCGCACGCTCGCCGAGAAGCGGGCGGAGGTGACGCGTCTCGACGACCGGATCGCCCGCACCCAGGCGGAGATCGGCGGCCTGCGCGGCGACATCCGGCGGCTCGAGGGCCGGAAGGCGGTCGAGCAGCAGGTGCTCGCCACCCGGCTCCGCTCGATGTACAAGATCCAGGCGCAGGGCGGCGCGCTGCCGCTCGTGCTCGGCGGCCAGGACCCCGTGGAGCGGGTCATGCTGCTCCGCCACCTGACCACCTTGGCCACGGTGGACGCTCGGCTGATTCAAGAGTACCTTGTGACCTCGACCGGGCTGTCGGAGCGCAAGGCGCGCGAGGAGGCCCGCCGGGCCGAGCTCGAGTCGCTGCGCCGCGAGGCCGAGCGGGGCCGCGCCGAGATGGACCTCGAGGCCACCCGGCGGCGCGGTCTCCTCGCCAAGGTGCGCGACGAGCGTGTCTACCACGAGCGCATGGTGGGCGAGCTGACCGAGGCCTCGCGGCGGCTCGAGGCGCTCATCCAGAGCCTCCAGGAGCGGCAGCGGCGGGCGGCCCGGGCCCCGACGCCGCCCAAGCCCGGAGCCCCCGCCGGCGGGTTCGCGACCCTGCGGGGCGAGCTGCCCTGGCCAACTCAGGGGCGCCTCGTCGGCCCCTACGGGGCCCAGATCCACCCGCGGTTCGGCACGCGGACGTTCCGGAACGGCATCGACATCGAGGCGGGCCAGGGGACCGAGATCACGGCCGTCTATGCCGGCCAGGTTGTCTACACGGGATGGTTCAAGGGGTACGGGAACCTGATTATCCTAGACCACGGAAGCGAGTACTATACCCTATACGCCCACGTTGCCGAGATCGAGGTGCAGGAGGGCGACGACGTGCGGCAGGGACAGCGGATCGGGACGGTGGGGGACACCGGCTCGCTGACGGGGCCGCGGCTGTACTTCGAGGTCCGGTACCAGGGCAAGCCGCAGGACCCACAACAGTGGCTCCGACACCGGGGCTGAGCGGGGACGACACGTGAGGAGGACGGGCTCGATGAAGAAGGCCGTCGTGGTCGGCGCGCTGTTGCTCGTGATCACCCTGTCGATGGGCGGGACGGTAGCCAGCAAGGGCACCGACACGGCCGCGACGTACGAACAACTCAGGCTGTTCACCGAGGTCATGTCGATCGTCGAGAACCAGTACGTCGACGAGGTGACGCCGAAGGAGCTCGTCTATAACGCGATCAAGGGGACGCTGCGCGGGCTCGACCCCCACAGCTCGTTCCTGGACCCGGACAGCTACAAGGAGATGCAGGTCGAAACGTCCGGCAGCTTCGGCGGCCTCGGCATCGAGATCACGCTCCGCGACGACATCCTGACCGTCGTCTCGCCCATCGAGGGGACCCCCGCCTACCGGGTCGGCCTCCATACCGGCGACCGGATTCTCAAGATCGACGGGATCGCGACCAAGGATATGCAGCTCGCGGACGCGGTCAAGCGCATGCGCGGCAAACCGGGCAGCAAGGTCACGGTCACGATCGCGCGCGAGGGCTGGACGGAGCCGCAGGACTTCGCGATCGTCCGCGAGCAGATCCACATCCAGTCGGTCCGCTCCCAGGAGCTCGAAGACGGCATCGAGTACATCAGGCTCCGGCAGTTCCAGGAGCAGACCGCGAGCGACCTCGACCAGACCCTCGAGCGCGCCGAGAAGAGCGGGCTGAAGGGCCTCGTGCTGGACCTCCGCAACAACCCCGGCGGCCTCCTGACCTCGGCGGTCGAGGTGACGGAGAAGTTCATCGACGACGGCAAGCTGGTCGTCTACACCGAGGGGCGGATCCGCAACCAGAACATGCGCTTCACGGCCCACGCCAAGCACCCGCTGCTGGGCGTGCCGATGGTCGTCATGGTCAACCAGGGGAGCGCCTCCGCTTCCGAGATCGTGGCGGGCGCGCTTCAGGACTGGGGCCGGGCGATCGTGCTCGGCACGCAGAGCTTCGGCAAGGGGTCGGTCCAGACGATCATCCCGCTCTCCGACGGCTCAGGGCTGCGGCTGACGACGGCCAAGTACTACACGCCGAAGGGGCGCTCGATCCACGGCAAGGGCATCACGCCCGACATCGTCGTGGAGCCTCCGAAGGTCGTGGCTGCCGCGCCGGCCCCAGGCGACAAGGAGCCGAAGGACAAGACGCCGCCGGTGGCGCCGAACCCGGTGGAGGACGTCAAGAAGGACCCGCAGCTCCAGCGCGCGGTCGACCTCCTGAAGGCCGTCCGCATCCTCGAGCATCGGCCGGCCGGGCAGGGCACCGAAGCCCAGGCGCGGTAGCCCGGCGGCCGGTCCGGAAAGGGGCGACGCCTGCCCGGGACGCGGGCGCCCCGCCTCGCCCTCCCGGGGGGTCCCGCTCGCCGCGGCCCTTGGCTTCGAGACGTGCTGGGGCGGGACCTCGTCGGCCCAGCCCCTTCGGAGCGCGGCAGGACTTCTTCGATCGGGTGGTGGCGATCGGGCGGCCCTGATCGCGGGTCCTGCCTCTGACCTGCCGCCGTCCTGGGGGATTGCCCGTCGCGCGACGCCGGCAGACCTCGGGCGCCGCTCGAGCCCTCCCGGTGCCCGACGCTCGACCCGGGGCCGGGCGTCCTCCTGCCCTCGATGAGCCCGGACGACGTGGCCCGGTCTGCAGGCCGAGATCCCGCCCGTGACGGGGTGCCGGGGCGACAGGGTGGTCCGCGTGCGGGGTTACCCGCTGAGGGAGTACATTTCAGGGTGGGAGGCGCGAGGGGTCAGGATCGTTCCCGTCCCCCGACTGGCGCGATGAACGTCCTCGGCATCGAGAGTTCGTGCGACGAGACGGCGGCCGCCGTGGTGGCGGACGGCCGTCGGATCCTGTCGAGCGTCGTCGCCTCCCAGGAGCTCGTCCACGCCCCCTACGGCGGCGTGGTGCCGGAGCTGGCCTCGCGGCGCCACCTGGAAGTGATCGTCCCCGTGGTCGAGGACGCGCTGGCCCGGGCGGGAGTCAAGCTGGGCGACCTCGACGGGATCGCGGTGACGCAGGGCCCGGGGCTGGTCGGCTCGCTCCTGGTCGGCTGCTCTCTCGCCAAGGCGCTCGCCTGGGTCACGGGCCTGCCGCTCGTCGGCGTCAACCACCTCGAGGGCCACATCTTCGCCGCCTTCCTGGCGCCCCTGCCCCCCGAGTACCCGTTCCTCGCCCTGGTCGTCTCCGGCGGCCACACGGCCCTCTACCACGCGCCGGCCCCGCTCCGCTACGAACTCGTCGGCCAGACGCGGGACGACGCCGCGGGCGAGGCCTTCGACAAGGTTGCGAAGCTCCTCGGCCTCGGCTACCCGGGCGGGCCCGCGATCGAGCGGACGGCGCGGGCCGGTAACCCGGCCGCGGTCGCGTTTCCCCTCGCCCAGATGACGGACCAGGCGCCAGACTTCTCCTTCAGCGGGATCAAGACGGCCGCGTCGCTCCTGGTCCGCCGGACGGCGCCCCTCTCGGCGGCGGCTGTGGCCGACGTGAGCGCCTCCTTCCAGGCCACCGTCGTCAAGATGCTCGTCCGGAAGACCGTGCGGGCGGCCGTGCGCCGCGGGGTCCGGCGCCTGGTCCTCACGGGCGGCGTCGCCGCCAACCAGGCGCTCCGGGAGGCCCTCGCCGCCGAGGCCCAAGAGCGCGGGCTTGAGCTCCACGTGCCGACCCCCGGGCTCTGCACGGACAACGCCGCGATGATCGCGGTAGCGGGGGCGGCGCGGCTCGCGGCAGGCGAGCGGGCCTCGCTCGATATGAACGCGCGGCCCGACCTCGTCCTCGCGTGACGCCCGGGCGCCCATGAACTTCGAGACGGTCCTCGCCGGTCTCCCCGACGCGGTCATCGCCGTCGACGACGCGCTCCGAGTCGTCTTCTGGAACGCGGCGGCCGAGGCGCTGACCGGGCGCTCGTCGCGCCGCGCGGAGGGCCGCTCGCTGAAGGAGCTCCTGCCCCCCGACGCCTCGCTGACCCGCCACCTCGCGGAGACCGTGCGGACCGGCGAGAGTCGGGGCGAGGGAGAGACGACGCTCCTGACGCCCGACGGCCACACCATCCCCGTGAGCATCGTCACCGCCCCCCTCTTCGACCACGGCGGGACGGTGGGGGCCGCGGTCGCCGTCCTGCGCGACATCTCTCGGATCCGTGAGCTCGAGGCCGAGGTGCGCCGCGGCGAGACCTTGGCGGCGGCGGGGAGGATGGCCGTCGGCCTCGCGCATGAGATCCGGAACCCGCTCGGCGCGATCCGGGGCGCGGTCCAGCTCCTCGCGCGCGAGCTCGCCCCGGGCTCGCGCTTCGGCGAATACACCCAGGTCCTGATCCAGGAGGTCGACCGGGTCAACCGGATCATCGAGCAGCTGCTCGACCTCGCCCGCCCCGTCCAGCTGAGGACGGGGCCCCTGAACCTGCACCAGCTCCTCGAGCGGGTCTCGCTCCTGGCCGCCGAGGGGGCGCTGGCGCAGGGGGTGACGATCGTCCGTCGCTACGATCCCTCCCTGCCGCCGATCCTCGGCGACGAGGACCGCCTGGTGCAGGTGTTCCACAACCTCGTGCGCAACGCGCTCGACGCGATGAAGGGGGGCGGCCGGCTCACGCTGACCACGCGGATCAGCCTGAGCCCGGTCTTCGCCAAGATGGACCTGGGCGCCGGCCAGCGGAGCATGGTGGAGGTGCAGGTGACGGACGAGGGGACGGGGATCCCGGCCCGGGTCCAGGCGAAGGTGTTCGACCCGTTCTTCACGACCAAGGAGCGGGGGCTCGGGCTCGGCCTGGCCCTCTGCCACCGGATCCTCGAGGAGCACAAGGGCGCGGTGAGGATCGACAGCGTCGAGGGGCGGGGCACGACCGTGACCTGCTTCCTGCCGATCGCGCGCTGATGGCGCCGCGGATCCTCGTCGCCGACGACGAAGACGGGGTGCGGTGGGTCCTCGAGAAGGGCCTGCGCGAGGCGGGGTACGAGGTCACGTCGGTCAAGGACGGCGAGTCGGCGCTCCGGCAGGCCGAGGCCGAGGCCCCCGACCTCATCTTCCTCGACGTGCGGATGCCCGGGCTCGACGGCCTCGCCGTGCTCGCGCGGCTCCGGGCGGGCCGGCCCGACGCGCTCGTGATCGTCATGACCGCGCACGGCACGATGGAGACCGCGATCCAGGCCATGCAGCGCGGCGCCTACGATTACCTCGCCAAGCCCTTCGACGTCGACGAGGTCCTGCTCCTGGCCGAGCGCGCGCTCACCGCGCGCCGCCTCACCCAGGAAGTCGCCGAGCTCAGGACCGGGCTCCAGGAGGTCTGGGAGTTCGGGGTGCTCATCGGGCGCCACCCGCGCATGCAGGAGATCTACAAGACGATCGGCCGCACGGCCGCCAGCGACGTGACCGTGCTGCTCCGGGGCGAGTCTGGCACCGGCAAGGAGCTGGTCGCGCGCGCGATCCACCACTACAGCCGCCGGGCGGGCCGTCCGTTCGTCGCGGTCTCGTGCGCGGCCATCCCCGCCGCGCTCTTGGAGTCTGAGCTCTTCGGCCACGAGCGCGGTGCCTTCACGGACGCCCGCGAGCGCAAGCTCGGAAAGTTCGAGCTGGCCCACGGGGGCACGCTCTTTCTCGACGAGGTCGGCGACATGCCACCGGAGCTCCAGATCAAGCTCCTGCGCGCGCTGCAGGAGCGGTCGTTCGAGCGCGTCGGCGGCCAGGAGCCGATCCGTGTCGACGTCCGGATCCTGGCGGCCACCAACCGCGAGCTCGAGGCCCTGATCAAGGAGGGCCGGTTCCGCGACGACCTCTACTACCGTCTGAACGTCGTCGCGCTCCACCTCCCCCCGCTCCGCGAGCGCCGCCGGGACGTGCCGCTCCTGGTCGACCATTTCCTGGCCAAGTACACGGGCGACCTCGGCCCCCGGGTCGTCGCCCCGGAGGCGCTCGACCGGCTGGTCGGCTACGAGTGGCCGGGCAACGTGCGGGAGCTGGAGAACGTCGTCCAGCGGGCGATGGTGATGGCCACGGGCGGCGTGATCCTGCCCGAGCACCTACCGATCGGGGAGGTGTCGGCGGCGGCCTCGGTCGCGGTGGACGCGACGCTCGAGGACGTCATCGAGCGGCGGCTACTCGACTGCGTGCGCGGCCTCCGCGCCCGCGCGAGCGCGAACCTCTACGACCTGATGACGAGCCTCGTGGAGAAGCCCTTGTTCCGGGCGGTGCTGCGGGAGACCGGCGGCAACCAGGTCCGCGCCGCCCAGCTCCTCGGCATCAACCGCAACACGCTCCGGAAGAAGCTCAAGGAGCACGGCATCGACCCCGACGCGCTAGACTAAGACTAGCGTCACCCGGATCAGGACGCTCGTCCCCGCCGCGAGCCCCCTGCGGATCCGGCGTCCCATCCAGATCGGCCCGAGGAGCCAGTGCGCGTGCCGGTAGTGGGCGAGCACCGCCTGCTCGAGGTCAGGCCGGCCGAGGACCCACTCGGCGTGCCCCGGCCGGGCGGGCGCGTCCTTCGCGCCCACGCGCACGGTGACCCGGCCGCCGTCGCGGATCCGCCGCGCCTTGAGGCTCTCGCGCCGGGTGGTGAAGTAGAACACGTCCTCGCCCGCCGGCATGAACCAGACGGGCACGGTGCCGGGCGTCCCCGCCCGGCTGTACGTGGTCAGGTAGAGGAGGCTACCCGCCCGGGACGTAGAGCTCGCCGCCGGCCCGCCGGAACTCTTCGGCCTTCTCGCGCAGGCCGGCCTCGCGCTCGGCCCAGGCGCGCACGTCCTGCGTGATCTTCATCGAGCAGAAGTGGGGGCCGCACATCGAGCAGAAGTGGGCGACCTTGGCGCCGGCGGCGGGCAGAGTCTCGTCGTGGAAGTCGCGCGCCGTCTCCGGGTCGAGCGAGAGGTTGAACTGGTCCTCCCAGCGGAACTCGAAGCGTGCCTTGGACAGCGCGTCGTCCCACTCTCGCGCCCGCGGGTGGCCCTTGGCCAGATCGGCGGCGTGGGCGGCGATCTTGTAGGCGATGACGCCGTCCTTGACGTCCTTCTTGTTCGGGAGCCCGAGGTGCTCCTTCGGCGTCACGTAGCAGAGCATGGCCGTGCCGTACCACCCGATCATGGCGGCGCCGATGGCGGACGTGATGTGGTCGTAGCCCGGCGCGACGTCGGTCGTGAGCGGGCCGAGCGTGTAGAAGGGGGCCTCGTGGCAGATCCGGAGCTGCCGGTCCATGTTCTCCCGGATCAGATGCATGGGGACGTGGCCGGGCCCCTCGATCATGACCTGGCAGTCGTGCTCCCAGGCGATCTGGGTCAGCTCGCCGAGCGTATCGAGCTCGGCGAACTGGGCGTCGTCGTTGGCGTCGGCGATCGATCCGGGCCGCAGCCCGTCGCCGAGCGAGAACGCGACGTCGTAGGCGGCCATGAGCTCGCAGATCTCGCGGAAGTGGGTGTAGAGGAAGCTCTCCTGGTGGTGGGCGAGGCACCACTTCGCCATGATCGAGCCGCCCCGGGAGACGATCCCGGTCACGCGGCGGGCGGTCAGCGGGATGTAGCGCAGGAGGACGCCGGCGTGGATCGTGAAGTAGTCGACCCCCTGCTCGGCCTGCTCGACGAGGGTGTCGCGGTACACCTCCCACGTCAGCTCCTCGGCCTTGCCGTCGACCTTCTCGAGCGCCTGGTAGATCGGCACGGTGCCGACGGGGACGGGGGCGTTGCGGAGGATCCACTCCCGCGTCTCGTGGATGTTCTTGCCGGTGGAGAGGTCCATCACGGTGTCCGCCCCGTAGCGGATCGCCCATGTCATCTTCTCGACCTCTTCCTCGACCGACGACGTGACGGCCGAGTTGCCGAGGTTGGCGTTGATCTTCACGAGGAAGTTCCGCCCGATGATCATCGGCTCGGACTCGGGGTGGTTGACGTTGGCCGGGATGATGGCGCGGCCGCGAGCGACCTCGCTCCGCACGCGCTCGGGGTCGACGCCCTCGCGGGTCGCGACGAACTCCATCTCCCGCGTCAGCTCGCCGCGCCGCGCGTAGTGCAGCTGCGTGACCCGCTGCCCCGGTCGGCCTCGGAGCCCCACCCGACTCGGTTCGATGTCGCCGCGGGCCCGGATCCATTCCCGGCGGAGCGGGGGCAGGCCGAGCTTCAGGTCGACCGTGTAGGCGGGGTCGGTGTAGGGGCCGCTCGTATCGTAGAGGCGAAGCGGCGGGTTATCGCCGGCGAGGGTGATCTCCCGCATCGGGACGCCGTCGACGTACACCTTCTTAGACGAAGTCGGCATGACTTCCTCCCTTCGCTGGTATTACCCAGGTCAGGTTCTTGCGGTCGGCGGCCCGTCGCCGCCCTCTCAGCCCGGCTATCCGAGCTCCCGCGCGCTCTCGAGGAGCACTGTAGCCCCGACCCCGGCGGGCCGTCAAGGGCGCGACGGCCGTCCCGACCCGCCCGCCGACTCCCCGCGCCCCGCGAGCGTCCCGGAGCGCCGCTCGCAAAGGCGTTCGTCCCAGGGGGTGCCGGGCTGCTATCCTAGTAGGAGTCGGGTGGTTATGCCGTCGGCGCCCAGCACGCTCGCCCTCGCCCTTGGGGTTGCCGCGGTCGTGGCGCCGGCCACGCCGCTCGGCGACCTCGTCCCCGTGCCGCCCGTCAGCGTAGCCGAGACGGCGGTCCGGCGCGGCGACACGCTCGAGGGCGCCCTCGGACGGCTGCGTCTTCCCCGGCAGACGGCGGCCCTGGTGGGGCTGAGCCTCCGCCGCCTGGTCGACCTCCGGGGGCTTCGTCCCGCCGAGCAGCTCTTCATCGGGCGCGCCCAGGACGGCCGCGTCCTCGGCCTGACCTACCGCCGGTCGTTGCTCGAGCGCTACGAGGTCCGGCCGGACGACGCGGGCTGGAGGGCCGAGCAGATCCTGACGCCGATCGAGACCCGCGTCGTCGCCGTCGGGGGCACCGTGGAGGGCTCCCTCTTCGCCGCGATGGACCGGCTCGGCGAGGCCCCGCTCTTGACCGCCCTGTTTGTCGGCATCTTCGAGACGAACTTCGACTTCGCGGCAGAGGCGCTGCCCGGCGACCGGTTCCGGCTGCTCGTAGAGAAGCGCTACGCGGACGGCGCATTCGCCGGCTACGGCCGCATCCTGATCGCCCAGTACCAGAGCGGGGGCCGGCGCGCGCTGACCGGCGTGGCGTTCCAGGTGGCGGGGGCGCGGCCCGCCTACTACGACGCCGAGGGCCGCTCCGTCGAGAAGATGTTCCTGCGCGCGCCGCTCGACTTCACGCGCATCACCTCCGGCTACTCCCACGCGCGCCACCATCCGATCCTCGGCGGCGTGCGCCCGCACCTGGCGATCGACTACGGCGCGCCGATCGGCACGCCGGTGCGCGCGGTGGCCGACGGCGTCGTCACCCGCACGGGGTGGGACAGCGGCAACGGCATCACGATCACGCTCCGCCACGCGCGCGGCTACGAGACCATGTACAACCACCTCTCGGCGGTGGAGGTCCGGCCGGGGCAGCGGGTGCACCAGCGCCAGGTGATCGGGCTCGTCGGCACGACGGGGCTCTCCACGGGGCCCCACCTCGACTACCGGGTACGGAAGAACGGGAGCTTCGTGAACCCGCTCTCCGAACGCTTCGTGCCCGGCCCGGAGCTGCCCCCGCGGCAGCGTCCCGCGTTCGCCGAACGGCTCCACACGCTGCTCGAGCTCCTGAACCAGGACGCCCCGTTCCGCCCGTAGCGGCCCGGGCCGGCCCCTGGCCGGGCCCGACCGGTGGTGCTATGATGCTCGACCATCGGAGGGGCCCGTGAAGATCAGCTTCTTTCACCTGATGCCGTACCGATTCCTGCCACCGGACTTCGACACGCGCTACCGCTCGGTCTGGGTCGACGTGCCTCACGCGCTCTACGACCCGGCGAAGACGCGCGACCTCTACCACGAGTACCTCGACGAGCTCGAGTTCGCCGAACAGGTCGGCTTCGACGGCCTCTGCGTCAACGAGCACCATAACAACGCGTACGGCCTCATGCCGTCGCCCAACCTGATGGCGGCGACCCTGACGCGCCGGACGTCGCGCGCGGCGCTCGTCGTGCTGGGCAACAGCCTGGCCGCCTACAACCCGCCGCTCCGCGTGGCCGAGGAGTTCGCGATGCTCGACCTCCTCTCCGGCGGCCGGCTCGTCGCCGGGTTCCCGGTCGGCACCTCGATGGACATGAACTTCGCGTACGGCATCGACCCGGCGACCTTGCGCGCGCGCTACTTCGAGGCCCACGACCTCGTGCTCCAGGCGTGGACGCGACCCGAGGTCTTCGCCTTCAACGGCAAGTACACCCAGGTGCGCTACGTGAACATCTGGCCGCAGCCGCTCCAGAAGCCGCACCCGCCGGTGTGGATCCCGGGCGGCGGGAGCCTCGAGACCTGGGAGTGGACGGCCCGGCAGGACTACGTCTACTGCTATCTCTCCTACTATGGCTACAAGCGCGGCAAGGTCACGATGGACGGCTTCTGGAACGCCATCGCCCGGCTCGGCGTCGACGACAACCCCTACCGGGCGGGCTTCCTCCAGCTCGTGTGCGTCGCCGACAGCGACGCCGACGCCGAGCGGGAGTATTTCCCGCACGTCGACTACTTCTACCAGAAGTGCCTCCACGTCTGGGAAGGGTTCGCGGAGGCGCCGGGCTACCGCACGCTCAAGACGCTCCAGGCCGGCGTCCGACCCCAGGTGGGCGCCCAGGCGCGGAAGATCCGGCAGTCGCTCGACTGGCCGAAGTACCTGGAGCAGGGCTACGTCATCGCGGGCGGCCCGGAGACCGTGCGCGAGCAGCTGCTGCAGTGCATCCGGACCCTCCGGGTCGGGCACCTCATGGTGCTGCTCCAGATCGGCAGCATGCCGCGGGAGCTCACGCTCCGCAACACCGAGCTCTTCGCGACCAAGGTCCTGCCCCACCTCCGCCACGTCTGGCCCGGCTACGTGGACCGGTGGTGGCCGGCCGCGGCGGGCGGCAACGGCCGATGACCCCCGCCGACCGGACGGTCGAGCTGCGCGGGGGCCTGGTCCGGATCCGGGTGCTCTCCGCCGGCCGGGGGCGGCCCCTCGTCTACTTCCACTCGTTCTACGAGCGCGGCGGGTGGTCGCCGTTCCTCGAGCGCCTCGCCGCCCGCTACGCGGTGTACGCCCCCCTGCATCCCGGCGTCGGGGGCTCGGAGGGCGTCGACACGCTCGAGGACCTGCTGGACCTGACGCTCGTCTACGACGAGCTGCTCCAGGCGCTCGGGCTCACGACGGCGTACCTCTCGGGCCACTTCTTCGGCGGTATGATGGCGGCGGAGCTCGCCGCGCTCTTGCCCGGGCGGGCGGCCGGGCTCGCGCTCTGCTCGCCGCTCGGGCTCTGGCTCGACCAGGCCCCGGTGGCGGACGTCGCGATCCTGCCCCGGGAGGAGCTCCGAGCCCTGCTCTGGCTCGACCCGGAGGCGGAGGTCGCCCGGCGCTGGGCCGCGCTCCCCGAGTCCGAGGAGGAGCAGGTCGCCGCCCAGCTCGAGTCAATCCAGCGGCTCGCCGCGATGGCCCGCTTCGTCTGGCCGATCCCCGACAAGGGGATCCGAAAGCGGCTGCATCGGATCGCGGCCCCGACGCTCCTTCTGTGGGGCGACCGGGACCGGGTGAACCCGATCGTCTACGGCGAGGAGTGGCAGCGCCGCATCAAGGGATCCGAGGTCCGGCTCCTTCCGGGGGGCCACATGCTGCTCGACGAGGCGCCGGCCGCCGCGGCCGAGGCGGTGGCGGCGTTCCTCGGCTGAGGCCGCGGGCGGACTCAGGGGAGGCGGGATGATCACGAAGTTCTCGGTGCTCTACGTCGGGCAGATCGAGCTCGACCGGATCGGCCGCGACGGCACCCCCCCGGACCGGCGGCGCTACCCGAACGAGCGGCTCGCGGAGGCGTTCTTCACCGCCCGGGACGTCGCCCGGACCATGGACGAGCTCGGCTTCTACTGCCTGTGGACGGCCGAGCACCACTTCCAGCGGGAGGGCTACGAGGTCTTCCCGAACCTGATCCTCCTGTCCACGTGGCTCGCCACCCAGACCGAGCGGCTCAAGCTCGGCTGCGCCTTCAACATCCTCCCCATGTGGCATCCCCTCCGGCTCGCCGAGGACTACGCCGTCGCCGACATCGTCACCGGCGGTCGGGTCATCATGGGCGTGGGCCGCGGCTATCACACGCGGGAGGTCGAGACCTTCGGCGCGCCGCTCCTGGACGCGACCGCCAACCGCGAGCTGTTCGAGGAGCAGATGGAGGTCCTCTGGAAGGCGCTCCACGAGGAGGCCTTCAGCCACCACGGCAAGCACTACGACATCCCGCCCCCCGTGCCCTACCGCGGCTACGAGCTCCGCGAGATCACGCTCGTGCCGCGGCCGATCCACCGTCCGGTCGAGATCTGGCAGCCGATCGCCAGCGGCAAGACGCTCGACTACATCGCCGCGCGCGGCATCAAGGGTATGGTGACGCTCAACGGCGAGCGGATCTTCGACCAGATCGCGCACGCCTACCGGGACGCCGCCGCCCGGGCCGGGCGCCGGCTCCAGCTCGGCGAGGACCTCTGCTGGGGCGTCGGGCTCTACCTGGCGCCGACGGCGGAGGAGGCGATCCGCCGCGTCGAGCCGGCGCACGACGAGCGCTACAAGTGGTTTGCGCCGTTCGGGTTCGTCCGCTACGCCGACCCTGAGGGGCGCCCCTGGGGTACGCCCGGTGCGCCCGCCCGGATTCCGACGCTCGCAGAGGGCGTCGCCCAGCGGGCATGGCTCTGCGGGCCGCCGTCCCTCGTCATCGAGGAGATCAAGCGCGTCGAGGCCCGCTACCCGGGCCTCGACCAGATGATGATCCACTGGGCGGAGGGGATCCCGCCCGCCGAGTTCCAGGAGCAGCTCCGGTGGTTTGCGCGGGACGTGATGCCCGCGTTTCGGCGGTGACCGGGATACACCCACCCGGTAGTCTCTCCCTCGGCCGGGCGACCCTACCAGTAGTATTTTCTGCTGCTCTTCCCTCTGAGACGGGTCATAATACCGGTGGCCGTCCCGGGACGCGACGGGTCGCGCGACTCACTCACAACAGACGGAGGGGAAGGAATGGCGAAGGGCAAGAAGGCGTTCGGAGGCTACGCGATCAACTTCAAGGGCTGCCACGACACGATGACCGCCGTCTTCGGCGACAAGCCGATCGGCCCGTCCGAGATGACGAAGAAGCTCTGGGTGTACGTCAAGCGGAAGAAGCTCGCCGGCAAGTAGCGCGGTCGGCACCGCGGGACCGGGACACGGCGGCTCGCCTCCCAGCGGGCCGCCCTTTTTTTCGTATACTGTCTTCGCTATGCGCGCCCGCCTCTACAGCCGCGAGAACTGACCGAGCTGCGTCCAGGCGAGAGAGTCTCTCTCGCGTCGCGGCCTCGACTATGAGAGCGTCTTCGTCGACCGGGCGCCCGTCCCCCGCGCGGCGGCGCTCGAGCTGGCGGCCCGAGCGCGCCGGTTCGTGGTGAAGGTCGGCGGGGGCACGCTCCGCTTCGACGCCGCCCAGAACCCGCTCTCGCGCGCCGAGGCGGAGGCGTACCTGGTCCACGAGGACGGTTTTCTTCGCGTGCCCGTGCTCGTGGTGGGCGACCTGATCGTCCGCGGCTACACGGAGGAGATCTACCGCGAGGCGCTCGGCGCGTCGCGCGAGGGAGGAGCCCCCCCATGATCATCAAGGAAACGGCGCGATCGACCTATCTCGACGTCTCGAAGATCGCCTGGGAGCCGACCAAGTATCCCGGCGTCGAGACCAAGGTCCTCTACCAGGAGCCCTCGGGGAAGCTGACGACGCTGACCCGCATGGCGCCGGGCGCCCGGCTGCCCGACCACCGCCACGTGGGGGTCGAGCAGAGCTACGTGCTCGAGGGCACGCTCGTCGACGCGGACGGCGCCTGCACGGCCGGCAACTTCGTCCACCGTCGGCCGGGCTCCGTGCACGACGCCTGGAGTCCAGACGGCTGCGTCGTCCTCGGGATCTTCGACGTCCCGAACGAGTTCCTCGGGTAGCGCGCGCGGCGCGGGCCGCGCGCTCAGCGCCCCGCGCGGATCGAGCGGATGCGGGCGGGTTTGCGCGCGGGGCCCGGCGCGGGTTCGGGCTCCGTTTCGATCCCCGCCTCGACGAAGCCGTAGTGGAGGATCTTCCGCGCGTCGAGGAACGACAGGCGGCGGGAGCGCGCGCCCAGGACCACCATGAGGAACTGCTGGCCGCCGCGCCAGGCGGCGACCGCGAGGTTGTAGCCCGCCTCTTGGGTGAAGCCCGTCTTCAGGGCCTCGACGCCGCCCGGGTCGTTGAAGAGCGGAATGCGGCGGGCGTAGACGCGGCCGCGGAAGACGAACATCTGCCCGCCGAGGATCGCGCGCGAGAACGGATAGTCGCGCAGGAGCCGCGAGATCAGCTCGGCGAGGTCCTTCGCGGTGCTCCGCTGGAGTGGATCCGGAAGCCCGTGCGGGTTGGCGAAGTGCGTCTGGGCGAGCCCGAGCTCCTGGGCCTTCGCGTTCATACGCTCGACGAACGCTTCCTCGTCGCCGTGGGCGAGGTGCTCCGCCACGGCGGTGGCGGCGTCGTTGGCGGAGGCGATGCCGACCCCGTCGAGGAGGACCCGCAGCGGCACCTGCTCGTCGGCGCGGAGCCCCATCCGGTACTTGGGCGTCGCCCCCGCGCGCCGACTGATCGTGACCAGGTCGTCCCACTGGGCCCGTCCCTGCTCGATGTCCTCGAGCGCGAGGTAGAGCGTCATCATCTTGGCGAGGCTCGCCGGCGCGTGGGGCTCGTCGGGGTTCTTCTCGTACAGCACCTTGCCGTCGGGATCCAGGAGCAGGACGCTCTCCGCGCTCACCTTTAGCGGGCGTCCGTTCTCGGCGGGAGCGGGACGGGGAGCCAGGGGAATCGTCGCGAGGGCGACGACGACGAGCAGCGGGGCGCGGGTCACCAAGGCATTGTAGCAGTCACCGTACCGCCTGCTTCAACTCCCTGGATGGCTTGAAGCGCGGAACGCGGCCGCCGATGGCGACCGGCCGCCCGGTTCGAGGATTGCGCGCCGCGCGGGGCTTGAGGCGGCCGACCGAGAACGTGCCGAAGCCGACGAGCGTCACCGGCTCGCCGCGCTTGAGCGACGCGCGAATGCTCGCGAGCATCGCCTTGAGCGCGCGCTCGGTCACGGTTTTTGGCCAGCCCGACGCCTCGGCCATGCGGACGACCAAATCGGCCTTCGTCATGGGAGTCGCATCCTAGCAGAGCCGTGCTATGCTGGCAACACGATGGCGCGCCGCGCGGGCCTCACCCTCGGCCTACTGGCGCTGCTCGCCGGCGCGGCCGCGCCCGACGCGGGAGTCGGTCAGCCGATCGACTGGGGCCGGCTCCCGTCCGCCAGCCAGCGGCTCGTCGAGCCGGTCGTCGCCCGGCCCCAGATCTCGCGCGACGTCGCCCACATCACCTACCCGAGCCGGCGCGAGATCTGGGAGTACCTGCTCGATTACCCGGACTTCGCCGCCGACGTGGCGCGCGCCCTCCACGAGGGCAAGTACCGCCTCCGCCTCGTCGGCGACCACTACGAGGCGGACGACGGGCGCGGCGTGACGGGGATCGTGCGGCCCCTGCTCGTCGAGGGCGGCCGACGGATCTTCTACCTGGAAGGCCGCTACGACACCCGGTGGTTTCCGACCCTCCGGGGGCGCGCGGTCGTCGTGCTCGACAGTGAGTACGTGGAGCCGCCGGGCGGCCAGCCGCTCGCCCAGGTCCGCCTGATGGGCTACCTCCGGATTGACAACGTCGTCGTGCGGGCCTTCATGGCGATCGCGAGGGAGTTCAGCGAGCGGACCTTCGACGGCAAGGTGCGGAAGTTCTTCTCCCACGTCGAGCGCGTGAGCCGGCGCGCGTGCGACGACCCGGCGGGGTTGCTGGATCTCCTCGCCGCGGAGCCCAGGCTCAACCGGGAGCGGCTCGCCGAGTTCCGCGGGATTCTGCTCCGCCGCCCGCTCCGGCGCGCCGCGGACGTCGGGTAGCGCCGGACTCGACTCGGCTCGACTCGGGCTGGCCCCGCCGGCGCCCCGCGGACGGACTCGGGCGCGGCCCGGGCCCGGACTACATTCCCAACGCCGCGCGGGCCTCGTCCATCACCGCCTCGGTGATCGTCGGGTGGCCCTTGCCCTCCGCGTAGCGCTCGATGGCGGTCTTCGCCATCGGCCGGATGAAGGCCGGGATCCGGTCGAGGCGCGCCGCGGCGTCCGGGCTCCACAGGACGCGCGCGGGGGCGGCCGCGTCGGGCGTGGCCAGCATCGCGGCGAACGGGCAGCCCGGCCCGCCCGGCGCCGCCGCCTCCGGCTCGGCGGCGTCCCGCTCGGCGCCGCCGATGTCCGGCGCCTGGGCCATCGACGCCCGCAGATGCTCGAACGGCTGGGCGGGCTCGGTCCGACCGCCCACCTTGACGCCGAGGCTTTTGACCATCTGGGTCTCGAACTGGTTCGTCAGCATCGCGACCCGGAAGCCGCACTCGGGGCAGCGGAAGGTGACGGCGAGCGAGCCGTCCTCGGGCCCCTCGGTCGCGAGGAGCTTCATCGGCTCGTCGCAGTCGAGGCAGAGGAACTTCATGGCGGCGCCATTCTATCACCGTTGCGGGGTGCCGGCGGCGACCGCTCGGGCGCTCCCGGTGCGCGCGGTCTCGAGGCCTCGGGGTCACGAACGCCGGACCGGGCGCGGCCGCAGTCGCCAACGCGTTTCGCCGTATACTCGTGAGGCGCTGGCCAGTGGCGAGCTCCGGGCGCGTGGGAACCGGCAACGCGCTGGAGTGAACGACCCCGAAGGAGACATCGTCACTGTCGCGTGAGCCCGGCCAGCTGGGGGGTGGCGACGTGAGCCTGTACGACGAAGTCTTCGCACGGTCGATGCGCGATCCCGAGGGCTTCTGGGGGGCCGCCGCGGAAGACATCTACTGGGAGCGGCGGTGGGACCGGGTCCTCGACGACTCGCGGAAGCCGTTCTATCGGTGGTTCGTCGGCGCCGCACTCAACACCTGTTACAACGCGCTCGATCTCCACATCGACCGCGGGCGCGGCAAGCAGCGAGCGCTGGTCTACGACAGCCCGGTGACGAACACGACGCGAACGTTCACCTATCGCGAGCTGCGCGACGAGGTGGCGCGCTGCGGCGGCGCCCTCCGCGCGCACGGTATCCGGAAGGGCGACCGGGTCATCATCTATATGCCGATGGTGCCCGAGGCGGTGATCGCCATGCTCGCGTGCGCGAGGATCGGGGCGATCCA